>CAYOSU010000001.1:0-309252 GCA_964406735.1 uncultured Clostridia bacterium
ATTATATGAACTGTACTCAATTTTTATAAAAAATGCGCTGTCAGATTTATAATCAAAATAAGACAAATAATCTATAAAAAAATAAACGCACCAAAGCAAAAATGCTCACGGTGCGTTTTAATTATTTGTTGCGTTATTATGACAAATTTGATTGGAAAGAAAATGTCAATGCAAACGAGCAAAACCGTAATATTTGAAATTATTGCTTGCTAAATCCAATCTTTAGAAGCTCGATAGGATTGTCTCCGTTAAAGGTAAGATAGAGCGCGTTTACGCCTGCTTTCGGGAGAGAAATCGACGAATCTGACCAGTCTTTTGAAGGCTTAAGCGTTATTGCCCCACAATAATTATCGCCCAATGAAACGGATATTTTGCCGCCTTTTCCGCGATACGTTACGGTTAAAACACAAGGTTCATTGAAGTCAAAATATTTAAATCCTACGAGCGTTCCGTCCATTACGTTGGTGATATAACGTTCGTCGTTTCCGTGCGTAATATAAGGAATATCGGCGTTTACCACACGATTTGTTGCGTGTGGCATGCGACCGTTTGTGAGGTTGCAGCAAACTGCTGCCGGATATTCGCCCTCGATCTTGAGCGGTCTTCCGTTCAAGCCACAGCTCGTGCATTCAACTTGTGCGATTGAGCCGTCTTCTGCGATCGTAACGGGTTCTGCACACGCCTGACGGCTGAATGTAGTGTTGTGTGTCTGACGGTGATAGAATATATACCACTGCCCGTTGACGCATTCGAGGCTTCCGTGGTTGTTCGCCGTCATATTAAGCCTATCCTCGTGTTTTCTGCCGTTAAAACCGACGTCTCCGTTGGAGTTTATTACTCCTTGATAAACGAAGTCGCGGTCGGGATATTTACTCGTAGCGTAGCAAAGCTCGTTGCTTTCCTGTGAAGAGTAGATAAAGTAATATGTTTCGTTGATTTTACGGCAGCTTGCCGCCTCGTAGAAAGCATGGTATTCAAAGCTCGTGCCAAGACACTGGAACTGGCTTGGTGCGATCTGCGTAGGTTTTGATTTTACGGTAAGCATATCGTCGCAAAGCTCGACATGGTATGCACCCATAATATCGTGCTCTAAGGCGTTAAGTTGCTCTTCAGTGCGCTTAAAGAGCATCTTTTCAACGGGAAGGAGCTGCTCACGAGGTATAAATTTAGGCTCGTGGTCAGGCTCTCCGCGTCCATTTGCCGCTCCGCTGATGAGAGAAAGCCCCCAACCGTAATAAATCCTTATCGTACCGTCGTCGTTGATGACTGCGGGATCGCCCGTAATGTACTCCAAAAACAGCGAGCCATCGGGATTTTTGACGTTGCCCAAGTACTCGTACTTTCCGCCCGGAGTATCGCTTACGGCGACGCTGAACGGTGTATTAAATCCGGCGCCAGCAGGGCCTGAAAGTGTGTAATATAAGTAAAATCTGCCGTCATTGCCTTGAACAACGTCGGGTGCGTAAAGGTCCATGCAACCCTCTTTTGCGTTTGGATCTTGCTCACAGCGGTAAATTACTCCGTCGCAACGCCAATCCGAAAGGTCGTCAAGAGGTGCGGACCAGCAAAGATAGTCTCCCATCTCGCAATATCTCTCGCCTCCCTCTCTGTCGTGCGAACCGAATAGATATATCCTATCGCCGAAAACGTGAGGTTCGCCGTCTGGGATATAGACATCGAGCGGTAAAAACGGGTTAAGTGCTTGTCTTTTCATAAAAATCTCCTTATCTTATATAAAAATTTTAATTATTTGAGAAATAATAATGATTAGTTATTCGTGTCATAGAACGGAACACCGTCCTTATCGGGTTTTCCAAGTAAGCTTTCGACGAACTTCATTATTATAGAGGTTAATTCCTCGGGCGTTTCCTTAAAACCTCCAACTATCCAAGAAGTAAGCATGCTACTGGTTCCGCCGCAAATAAATGCGTTTTGATAATTTGAAAGGAACGCTAAGTTGTAACCTTCTGCTTTGATCCCTAAAACGACTCGTGCAATATCGATATTTGTTTTCAAAAGGCAGGCAGAAAGCTCTTTGTTTGTATATACGAATGCGCAAGCATCGTAAATATACGTTTGAATAGAGGATTTCCTATCTTTGGAATCGTACCTGAACGTAATAAAAGTTCTTGCAACAGCATCAACTAAGACGTCTTCGGGCTTTTCAAAATACTTATAAAACGTCGTTCTGTTAACGTTTGCTGCAAGACAAAGCTCAGAAACGGTTATTTCGCTTAAGTCTTTGTTTTGCATAAGACAAACGAGCGAATCAAGCAGCGTCTCTTTTGTTTTAAATACTCTTGGGTTCATAAACACTCCTGAGAATCTAATTTGTAAAAATATTATATACAAACGATCAAATAAAGTCAACAAATGTTGATGTCGTAAAATTGACGGATTGACAAAAGCGAGAAGTGCAATGTATAATAATAAAAACCACACAGCTAAGGGAGGAAATGAATATGGCGTGGTATTGGTATGTAATAATCGCAGTAGTAGCGTATCTGATTGCTTGCATTGTGTATTTTATGGTGATCGGCAAGTCTTTTAAGCCCGGACTTCAAAACGAAGCGTACGGAGATGAAAGGTACAACGAGCTCAAAGAAAAGGGCGTTGAGACCGATCACAAGGTATATACCGACGAAGAGATCGCAAAAGATCCCACCAAAGGAACGGTAAGACTTGTATATATGCCCGTTGATAGCGGTGAGAAGACCAAATATATGTTGGTGTGTCCCGGTGGTGGTTATCTCAACCTTTCGACTTCGGGAGAAGGATATTGCATCGGCAGAAAAGCAAATGAGGCAGGTTATACTGCATTCGTTCTTGAATATAGGGTCGGTGAAAACTGTTCCGACCACGCTCCGCTTGAAGATCTTGGCAGAGCGATCCAATTTATCAACGCCAATGCAGATAAGTTTAACGTGGAGACTGAAGGCTATTCGATATGCGGTTTCTCAGCAGGTGGCAATCTGATCGGTTTGTTCGGTACAGATAAATACGGATACAAAAACTTCGACGGCGTAGCAAAGCCTGCGGCGATATTGATGGGCTATCCGTGGTGCAATCCAAATGAGAGAGTATGGAACATTTTGCAGTTTGCAATCATTCACGGCTTAAATAAAAGAGGATGCGGCGCATTCTTGTCCGGAGACGTCTCACAAAAATCGCTTAACACAATGAGAGTTCACAAACACTTAACGAGCGATTATCCTGCAACGTATATAATGCAGGGTGATTACGACGTTCTCGTCCCTAAAAAGACGCACGCCGACGTTCTCGTAAAAGGACTTAAAGAAAACAACGTGACGTATAAATACGACGTTTATCATAACGTCAATCACGGCTGTGGACTTTGTGTCGGCGGTGCGGCAGAAGGCTGGATAGACAACGCTCTCGCTTTCTGGAAAGAGCAAATGTAAAGCATTACACTTCATAAAAGCAAAATAGTAGATGATAATGCTCATATTGCATAAAAACAATGTGCAATATGAGCAAATTTATCATATAGGTAAAACGATGAATATTACGATAGAAACGGAAAGATTGATATTAAGACCTCTCGTTTCAAGCGATGCAGAGGCGGCGTTTAAGTGGTGCGGAGATAAAGACGTAAATAAGTATATGATCTATCCTCTTTATCATAGCGCAGATGAAGTAAGAGAATGGGTCGAAAGTCGAAATATTGACGATTCAGACAACTACGACCTTGGCATTGTTCTTAAAGGAACGGGCGAGCTCATAGGCTCGGGCGGACTTACCTACGATAAAGACAGAGATGCTTGGGAGGTTGGATATAACCTGAGAAAAGATATGTGGGGACAGGGCATTGCCGTAGAGGCGATGAACGGAATAATTGCCGAAGTAGATAAAACCCGCGGAATAAAAACGCTTTACGGATCTTGCGCAAAAGAGAACGCAAGGAGCAGAAGAGTATTGGAAAAGCTTGGATTGATATATTACAGAGACCGTGTTTACGAAAAAGCAGACGGAAGCCGATCCTTTGACGCAATAGAACTTATAAAACACTTTGAATAAGTGTGAGAGTAAAGCGAGATATTTCCAAAAAGAGATAAAATATCGTGAGTTTTTGTGATTTGATGTACAATTTACCCTTTTTTCGCTTGCAAGTTTGCTCTTGTTGTGATACAATAATGCGGTAAATGCTGGTGTGGCTCAGTCGGTAGAGCAATTGATTCGTAATCAATAGGTCGCGGGTCCGATTCCCGCCACCAGCTCCAAACAAACAGACCCCAAGAAATGGGGTCTGTTTTGTTTTACGCTGACGGTGGGAGAGCAGGAGCAAACTTTAGTTTCTCCGAAGTTGCGACGTTAAGTCGCAACCACGAGCCGAAAGGCGAGTATTCCTGCCAAGTAGGCAGACCCCAAGAAATGGGGTCTGTTTTGTTTTACGCTGACGGTGGGAGAGCAGGAGCAAACTTTAGTTTCTCCGAAGTTGCGACGTTAAGTCGCAACCACGAGCCGAAAGGCGAGTATTCCTGCCAAGTAGGCAGACCCCAAGAAATGGGGTCTGTTTTGTTTTACGCTGACGGTGGGAGAGCAGGAGCAAACTTTAGTTTCTCCGAAGTTGCGACGTTAAGTCGCAACCACGAGCCGAAAGGCGAGTATTCCCGCCAAAGAGAGAATCGCATAAATAAGGTTGCTTTTTCAAAACCAATAAAAATCAACGCAGATATTTGTAATTATCAAAAGCGTAGTGCTATAATATAGCAAAACAAGCGATTTAGGAGAATGCATGAACAAAAGATATAGGATTTCACGGCGTTTTTTGATATTTTGGACGCTATTTATAGGGCTTGGTGCGGTTGCCGGGGCAACGGGAATGCTTTCAGATCCAAGCGGCAAAGCGTTGGGTATGGACGGGATGCTTCCGTTTTTTCAGATGTTACCGTTTTCAGATGTGTTATTCCAAGATTTTGTGTTTTCGGGCATAGCACTACTTATCGTAAACGGAATTACCAACTTGGTGGCGGCGGTGCTTCTTATTATGAAAAAGAAAGCAGGCGTTGTCTTAGGCGGAGTGTTCGGATTCACTCTAATGCTGTGGATAATTATACAATTTATAATTTTTCCGTTCAACTTTATGTCGACAATATATTTTATTTTCGGACTTTGCCAGCTAATTTGCGGTATTGTATGTTACGTTGGTTTTATGCAAAGCGGATTTTCTTTTGACGAAAGCCGTTATACGAACGTTGGCAAGGATAAAAGCAAGCTCGTTATATACTATTCAAGAGAGGGCTACACGAAAAAGCTTGCGTATGAAATGGCAAACGCAAGCGGAGCGGAAATATTTGAAATAAAGACAACAGAGAAGACGGACGGAGATGTCGGATTTTGGTGGTGCGGAAGATTTGGCTTAAATAAGCGCTCGATGCCGCTTGAAAAGTATGAGCTTGAGCTTTTGAAATATGAGAAAATAACGCTCCTATCGCCCGTATGGGTGTTTGGTATAGCCGCACCCGTCAAAACGTTCTTAGAAATAGAGGGAAAGGATCTCGACCATTTTGAGTTCGTGTCCGTGCATTTTATGAAAGCGAGATTTTCTCATCTCAAAAATGAGGCGGAATCATACGCAAAAACGAAATGCTCGTCGTATAAAAGTTATTCCTCGCATTTCGGGGTTATGAAAGAAATAAAATAACAAATAAAAACGCTCCGATAATTCGGAGCGTTAATTTTTGTATTGAGCGATAAAATTATATGCCAAGCGCCTTTTTTACTTTCTTTCTGATTGCGTCAAGTGCAATATGTAAGAAGGAACCGCCTATAGGAGAAAGAACGTATAGGTCGATATAATATAACGGCGACTTGTTTTTGAGCTGTCTGCGCCATTTATTGACCGCTTTTATCGTACCTTTTGCCGTTTTATCGTAAAAACCAAAGCAGTCTATGGCTTTGTTCCTTGCGTTCCAAAGGTTAGCATGCTCTTCGCGCGTTTCCTCTATCAAAATGTCGATGTTGTCAAGATATTGAATTCTCTTCTCGATAGACATAGTCTTCTCGTTTTCGATATAATCTCTCAACATCGCACCGACCGAGATCTGCGTGATTGCGTTGTTGATCTCTCTTGCGACGAGCTCGGACTCTTTAGAGGTTAAGACCGCGTCTTGAAGGGCATCGTGGCACATTGCCATATGGCGGAGTATCTTGTCGGCTCTATATCGAATGACTGTTCCTCCCAAAATGTTGCCTGTAAGTTCCGACAAGGGATCAAAGAGACTCTTGTGATGACTTGCTACGGTATAAGCAAGGAAGGATCTCGATCTGCAATCGACGTCCCTTTCGACCTCGTATTTAGTATATTCACCAACCGTATAAGCAATCTGCGCCAAGGTATCTCCTTCGTCGAGATAGAAGTAGCGATTAATGAACGAAAGCAAGCTCTCTAAGTCCTCCTTTTCGCTATTCCATGAAAGCATTGCGGCAAAGGAGAGAGGTATATAGGTAAACGGCAGGTATTGAACGTGTCCCATATCGCCCCAGTCTGTCAAAAGTAAGCCCTTTGTGCCGTACTTTTTGCCTGCGAAAACGGCGTTACGGATGTTTGTAAGCGAAACGTCCGTTTTTTGCGAGAACGCACACCAGGTTGACGAGCCGGGGCAAACGATGAAATCTCTGCCAGCGTCCTTGTATTTTGCGCAATGCTCGTCGAACGGATGGTTAGCTTCGTAGCCCCACTCCAAAACGGTAACGTCGCTTGGTAGTTTGCTTACAAGCTCGGGATGTTTTATCACGATGTCGCCCCACATCATCATCTTCTTGTCGAAGAATTTGCAGACCTCGTGCATCTTGAGCGTATAGTCAAGATAAAGATCCTTTGACTCAACACCCTTTTTTGCGAGAGAATCAAGGCCGAACGGCTCGTCAAGGCATACGTTGAAGTTTTCGGACGAGAAGTTAGGAAGCAAGTCGTCGCACATTTTAGCGACAAGTTCTATGGTGTCGGGGTTTGTCGGGTCTGCGGTTTGTTTTGTTGCGTCGAACGCAAGGTGCTTGTATTCGTCCGCTTTAAGCCAGTCTGCCATATGTCCCAACGAGTTTTGATTTGGCGTAAGGTCTATGCAACGCTCCTTGCAATACTGGTCGAACGCGCGTATTTCTTCGGGTGTAAGCGGCGTTTTATTCTCCCAAAACTTTGGGAAAGAGGGATAAGCGAACGAAAAGCCCTCGATATAAAGCTCGAGATGATTCATTTTCAGCATAACGAGGTCGTCAGCGATTTTTTTGAGCGTGTCAAGCGTCGGCACTTTGCCTCGACTTATGTCGAGCATATACCCACGCACGGGGAAGTCAGGATGATCGTATATTTCGAGTGCATTGAGGGTATCCGTGCTGTCGAATATCTGCCTAAGCGTTGCGAGGGCATAAAGTATACCGCTGTTGTCGCTGTGAGTGATGACGATATTTGCCGGCTTGATAGAGAGCTTGTATCCCTCAGACGGCAAACGTTTGTCGAGTATACAGGTTATTTTACCTTCAAGCGTAAGCTTTTTAGCGTACGGAACGGTGATGGTCGTAAGGTCAAACTTCACTACGGTCGACGGAACGTTAGATATCTCGATACTTTTTACTTGCGGTGTCAAAATTAACTCGTTCATTTTATCCTCTTTTGAGTTGCAATAATGCAACTTGTTTTCATTTGTTTTATCTATTGTAGCACAAAATCCCTAAAAATAACAATAGCAGAGAGTGATAAACAAAAATAATCATTGTATTTTCATTGATTTTGTGATAAAATTATAATGAAAAGAGGCGTTTTTGCAAACTCCTTGGAAAAATTCAAACGTGAGGCGAAAATATGAAAAAAGCGCTTAAAATAATAGGGATCATCGTGGCGGTCGTGCTCGTTGGCGTTATAGTAGTCGAGGGCTTTTATCTCCCAAGATACTTTGCAAACCAACAGGCAATAGAGCTGAAAGAGGCAGAAGATGAAAAAATTACCGTTATGTCCAGCAATTTAAGGTGCTTTTCAACGACGGACTTTTTCAAAAAGAGCTGGTTTTACAGGGCAAAGCTCGTTCGCAAGAATTTGCAGCAGATAACACCCGATATAGTTGGTTTTCAGGAGGTAACGTGGCTGCACTACGGTTTCTTGCAGAACGTGCTTGAAGGGTACGATTCTGTAATAGAATATCGTGATGAGGCGATAATGAGCGAGGGTTGCCCGATATTTTACCGAAGCGACCGCTTCGAGCTCGTCGGTAAGGGAAGCTTTTGGCTTTCCGAAACGCCTGAAGTCATGAGTAAGGACTGGGGCGCGGCATGCTACCGTGTTTGTAGCTACGTAATATTGAAAGAAAAATCAAACGGCGAGGAGATCGTAGTATTCAATACCCATCTCGACCATGTTTCGGACGAGGCGAGAGTAAAAGGAATAGCCGTTGTTCTTGACAAGATAAAAGAATTTGGCGGTAAGCCCTCCATTTTGATGGGAGACCTCAACGCAAAGCCCGGAAGCGTAACGTATGAAAATGCGGTCGAATATTTCTTGGATGCGCAAGTGGTTGCCAAGGACACTATGGACGGAGCAACCTATCAAGCGTGGGGAGAACAGCTCGAACGCCCGAGGATAGATTATTTCATGGTCTCGAAAGAGGGCATTGACATAGAAAAATACACCGTCTTGCAGAATACCTACGATGGAATATATCCCTCGGACCACTTTCCGATCTACGTCGAGCTTTATTTGAAGTAAACCCCAAAAACAAAATACGAATATAGAGAAAGCCTTCCAGTTTTTAGGAAGGCTTTTTTGTATGAAAAAGGCTTATTTGCGCGAAGGGCAAAGAAATTTTTGGCCCAAAACTTGGCGTAGTCATAAAGGTCGTCGAGAGTCGTTGCGGAATATACCGAAGAAATGATACGAGTCCTTGATTTTTTGGACGACGAATTAAAGAGCGAGGTAATAACGCTATGTCTTTGCGTTATGGCTATAGACGGCAGAGTATTGCTTAAGGCGAAGAAATAAGTAAAGCGACTTTGCAAGGCATAAAACTTTGTAGCAGGGCAGAAAGCAAGAGGCTTTCTGCCTTTCTGTATAATGAAAAAATACTATTTTTATCAGCAATAACCATTTACAACCTTTTAGATATATGGTAAAATTGAAACAGCAAGAAAAAGAGGGAATGACAATGGTTGATTTTGAAGATAGAGTTGAAACCCGTGAAGAAAAAGAAAAGAGGCTTTTTGAGGAGTCTTGGACAAAGCAGGTAAAGCGGACGAAAAAGATACTTTGCACGATGTTTTTGGCATTGGGCGCAGTATTCTTAGCTGTGGGAATAGCGATGTTTTGCTTCAAGAGCTACGATAATGAGCTCGTTATAGCTGCGATGGTATTTTCCGGGCTCGGGCTATTGTATATGATACTAAGCCTTATTTTCAAAAAAGCAATACCGGAAAAGGCGAACTATGAAAAATATAAAAAGCAGCACGAAAAATACGGCTATCAAGACTACAATATGCTTGCAATAAAGCTCGACGTACTCGAAAAGCGCATCGAGGATCTCGAACAAAAGCTTGACGAAAAAGAAAACGGCGGACGCTTTTAATAAAGCGGCGGCAATATGAAGAAAATAAGGCGATAATATTGCTGTAATTATAAAGATTAAAAGAAAATATTATAAAAAAGCATGCACTAATTTGCGATTATACCCAAAAGGGTTATAATACGAATACAACAAGGAGAAGACAAAATGGGAAAAACGATGAGGCCGACGCAAAAACAGCTTGAGTTTCTTGATTGGGAGATGGGAGTTTTTATTCACTTCGGAATAAGGACTTTCTACGAAGGGCACGTAGACTGGGATAGAAAGCCAATGCCCCTTTCGGGATTTACGCCTACAGACCTTGACACAGACAAGTGGATGGAAGTAATAAAGGCGGCAGGCTTTAAGTACGCTATCCTCACGACAAAGCATCACGACGGCTTTTGCAATTGGCGAACAAAAACCAACGAAAACAATATAGCGTTTACTCCGTGGAAGGACGGCAAGGGCGACTTGGTTCTCGATTATGTCAATTCGTGCAGAAAATACGGAATAAAGGTCGGTATATATTACTCCCCGGCAGAGTGGGATTTTGAAAAGCGTGATCCTAAGGAGTTCGACGACTACGTTGCGACACAGCTTACCGAGCTTATGACTAATTACGGCGACATCGACTATATCTGGTTTGACGATTGCGGATCGGATAATTACAAATACAACACCGACAGATACGTTGATATAATGCGTAGCAATCAGCCGGGGCTTAGGATATTCAATATGTGGGATCCCGACGTCAAATGGGCTAACAATGAGGGAAGTGTAGGCGGTATCGATAGCCCGAGAGTGTTTAGCGTAGATTACTCTACGGGAAAAAGAATCGTTATGCACGATCCCGATAAGTGCTTTATGCCTATCGAGTGCAATTCACGTATGAGGGTTCGCAACTGGTTTTATAGCGAGTACGACGCTTACACGGTCAAATCGCCCGAGGAGATCATGGGGCTTTACTACCACTCCGTAGGGAACGGCGGAAATCTTCTTATAAATATTGGACCCGACAGACGAGGACTGTTCCCAGAGATAGACTCCCGTAACCTCATCAAGTTTGGCGAAAACCTCAAAACGAGGTTCGCGCACCCGTTGAATAAGGACTTTACCGTCGAAGGAGACACGATAAAGGTCATTCTTGACGACGATTTGCTTGTCAATCAGATAGTACTTGAAGAAGATATTACGGAAGGCGAAATGATAACCTCGTTTGAAGTTCGCCCGATAAGCAGACCTATATTCAATAGCCCCTGCATATATAGAGGCTCATACGTCGGCAGAAAGCGCATAGTAACGTTCCCGCCAATATCTTCACAGTGCTTTTTAGTGCAGATCACAGGCAAACGAGGCGATTTCAAGATAAAGAACTGCACCGTACATTATATAAAGGACTAAAAAAGAGATTGCAAGAAAGGTATGAAAAGCCGTATAATTATTCAAAAACAGATCTAAAATCATCAAAAAGAGCGATCGGTGAAAATCGGCCGTTCTTTTTTTGTGAAAAAGAACTGAAAAGCGTTTCAAAAAGGAGCAAAAAGATAAAAAGTATTGAAATGCGGAGCAATATATGCTAAAATTAAAAGAAAAAAGCGAGGAGCTTTTATGAACGACAAAAGACTTACTAAAAAAGAGCGTGCTTGGGTACTTTACGACGTAGCCAATTCGGCGTTCGTATTGATCTTAACGGCGCTTCTTCCTATCTATTACGGCTCGATTGCTCGTCAACAAGGAATGACGGAGTCTCAGATAACGGCAGTGTTTGGAACGATGCTTTCAATTTCCGCACTCATTATTGCGGTAGTATCACCCGTTCTCGGTGCGATTGCGGACAACAAGGGTATGAGAAAAAAGATGTTCCTCTTCTTCCTCGTAATCGGCGTAGCGGCGTGCCTTATTTTCGGACTGTCGCAAAGTATAGTATATATTGCCGTAATGATGGCAGTAAGTAAGCTCGGCTTCCAAGGCTCATGCGTGTTTTACGACTCCATGCTCGTCGACGTAACGACTGACGAACGTATGGACAAGGTGTCAAGCGCAGGTTATGCGTGGGGATATATCGGAAGTTGTGTTCCGTTCATCGTATGCTTGGTGCTTTACGTCTTTTCGTCGATGGAGATAGGCGGTAAGATATTGCTTCCGTTCGACAGCAACACGGCGATAATCATCGGCATGATAATCACAGGCGTTTGGTGGTTTGGTCTTTCCGTTCCTTTGCTCAAAACATACGATCAGGTGCACGGCGTAGAGCCTACACCTCATCAGGTCAGAGACTCCTTCAAGAAGATCGGTGATACGTTCAAGCACGTCAAAGAATATAAAGAGTGCTTCATGTTTATTCTCGCATTCTTCTTCTTTATTAACGGTGTTACGACCATCATCAGCATGAGCATAAACTACGCTCAGAACGTCCTCGGTGCGGATGCAATTTCGAGCATACTTATGGTCGTTGCTCTTTTGATGACTCAGTTCGTAGCGTTCCCGTTTGCGATATTGTTCGGAAAGCTTGCAGACAAATATAGCCCGAGATGGCTCATAATGTCTGCAATAATCGGCTACACGCTCATTTGCATTTACGGCTACTTCATGAATACCATAGTAGACTTCTTTATCTTGGCGTTCTTCGTAGGACTTTTCCAAGGCGGAATACAGGCGCTGTCTCGTTCGTATTTTGCAAAGCTCGTACCCAAGGATAAATCTAACGAGCTTTTCGGTGTGTTCGACATCTCCGGCAAGGGAGCTGCGATAGTAGGCCCTGCGTTTATGTCCCTTGCAACAATACTTACGAATTCTGCTAGGTGGGGAATTGTTGCGCTCATTATCTTCTTTATCTTGGGCGGCATAATTTTGGTCCTCATTCCGAAGAATAAAGCAGACCTTCCCAATGCTGAGTACAAAAAGCAAAAGGCAGAAGAAGCTGAAAACGCCTGAATATTGGGGAAAATAAGAATTCTCGATATTGACTAACTGTCAATGGTGTGTTAAAATTAAATTGAAATTACTCTTAAAAACGGGCAATTACGCCCGTTTTAAGAAATCTTAGGGTAAAAAAGGTGAAAATATGTCTAAAACAGATAAAAAGCCAATGAGCAAAGCAAAGTTTTGGGTGCTTCTCTGGGGCTTAGGACTTGCAGGACAGCTCTGTTGGAACATCGAAAACCAGTGGTTCTCGAACTTCGTATACGCAAAAATAGCTCCGTGGCCCGAGGTCGTATCTTTCATGGTTGCGCTTTCGGCGTTTGCAACGGCGTTCTCGACGTTCTTCTTCGGGACGCTTTCAGACCGTATCGGAAGCCGCAGAAAGCTCCTTTGGATAGGATATATCCTCTGGGGAATATTTACGATAGTATTCGGCTTGACGGAATTTATCAAAAAAGACGGCGTAGAAAGCTCCGTCATCGTTGCGAGCGTATTTGTCGTAGTGTTTGACTCTGTAATGAGCTTCTTCGGCTCAATGGGCAACGATTCGGGATTTAACGCCTGGACGAACGATATGATGACGGATGAAAACCGCGGCGGAATAGGTGCGGCGATAGCGACTCAGCCCGTTATCTGCACTATAGTAGGAACGGTGCTTGGCGGAATTATCGTCGGCGAGCAGAACAATTACATGCTCCTTTTCATAGTGTTCGGCATATTCGTAATACTCGTAGGTATCCTTGCACTTTTATTCATGCAGGATAGCCCCGACTTAAAGCCCGTCGTCAAGGGTACGTTCTGGCAGCAGTTCGCAAGCGTATTTAATTTCAAAAAGTTCTTTGCGATGAAGGAGCTCGTTTGGGTAAACCTCTTCGTTATGGTTTACTTTATCGGATTCAACTGCTATTTCTCCTATATGGGAATTTATATGATAAATTACCTTGGATTCACTGCCGATATGATGGGGTATATTGAGGGTGCAGGCTTAGTTCTTGCTATGGCGCTTGCGATTCCTGCAACGGGACTTATCAACAAGAACAAATCGCCGTTGCTATCATATTTATCCGTAATATCCGCCGTAATCGGCTGCTTCGTGCTTTACTTCTTCGTTAACGAAGATACTGTCAACACGCAGAGCGTATGGAATCCCATACTTCTTCTTGGCGTATTCTTAGTAGGAGCAGGCTACGTCATAATTTTGCAGACATCTACCGTATGGGCAAAGCAGCTTTATCCGTCCGATAGTCACGGTCAGTTTGAGGGAATAAGGATACTTTTCTTCGTTCTCTTCCCGATGATCGCAGGCCCTGCGATCGCAAATCCGCTCATAAATGCATACGGGTTCTCCTACACGGAGCATTACGCAACTGGCGATATCGCAGGTATGGCGCCGAACGGCGTTATCTTCCTCGCAGGAGCGATAGCAACGGCGTTCACGGTAATTCCCCTCTTCTTTGCGACAAAGCACTTTAATAAGCGCATCAAAGGCGAGGAATAAGTATAGAAAATAATATGACAAAGCCGCAACAGAAAAGTTGCGGCTTTTCTTTGTCTTGGGAGACAAAAGTTGAGTTTTTAGCTTTATTTACAGGAAATAATGCACTTTGTAATATGATAGAATAACAGTTGCAGGGGTTACTGCATTTTGCCGACTTTCTTCCAAAGCTCGTCGGCTTTTTGCTTCCACTTTTCGTAGCCGTCGGGCGTTTTGGGGAAGTTAAGATAGTGCTTTTTCAGCTTGCCACCGAGGCTAAGCCCGTCTGCAAAGCATTTGATAGTCTTCAGACTGACGGTCCCGGAAAGCACGCCGCCTATAATGCCGAAAACAAGGTGTATAGAATCTTTGAAGGGTGTTGTTGAGGGCGGCATCGTCTTTCCGCCGTCGAAGAATCGGTCGTCGAATATAACGGACTTTTTGAACAGATACTCCCACTCCTCCATGGTCGCACGTACGGCTTTGGTGAAGAGCGCTCTCGTAGAGGCGAATTCTGCGCCTTGTGCGGCGTTATAGTCGCAATTTATACGCCAAAGTGCCTCTTTTGAGGTGTCGCCCTTTTTCAACGCCTCGTCAAGAACGGTAGCTACGATATTCATCTGCTCCATACTGCTTGTAACGCCTTCGCCGTTGTTTGGCTTGGTAAGTGCGCCGGCATCGCCCGTTACGATGAAATTATCGCCTACGAAAGAGTAAGGCGGGCGGGAATACGGCGTCGTACCACGCTCGAAGTATAATATTTCGTGCTCGGGGAGTTTGACATTCTGCTCGAAAATTTTATAGATATCCTCGCCGTTATCGTAGCTTTGACATGCGCCGATGCCTATGATCGCCTTAGAACCGTCGGAAGAGCACGGGGCAAGCCACGTTTTATAATATGTCCAGCTTGTCGAAACAAATTTTCCCGATGCGTTAACGTAGTCAGCAGGGCTTTTGAGCTTGACGTACCTTAGTGTAACGTAGAACTTGTCGTTGCCGCCGAGCGGTGTATTTTCGACTATAAAATCGTCTGGGAGAGAAGTCCTCGGCTTGGCGTCTGCGCCTGCGCAGTCGATGACGACTTTTGAAAAGATATCCTCTTCACCGTTCGGCGTCAAAAACCGTGCGCCAACAATTTTACCGTCTTCAAAAATAAACTCCTTGAAGTCGTACTCAAACTCAAAGCGAGCGCCCTCACAGATGGCTTGCTCGCGCATAAGTGCGATGTATTCGGGCATATGCATGCCGACGACCTCGTCGTAGTTATATTTCGGATAGTTGTTGTGCGGCGAATAGGTGTAGTTGTCTGCAAATTCGAACTCGTAGACTCCGTCTCCTTTTTGCGGACACGGCAGATCATACTTTTTCATCTCACGGCGAGTCATATGGAATATGTCAAGCCGCTTTCCGAGAGTTTCTTCAGAAAGCCTGTCTACGACGAGAATGTCATGTCCTGCTTTTGCGAGAAGCCTTGCAATATAGCAGCCCGATGTCGCTCCGCCGATTATCAATACGTCTGTTTTTCTCATAAAATTTCCCCCTGTTTATATATATTTTATCACCTCATTTTTTAACTGTCAATACCGAAAATGAAGGCTCGTTCGCTTATTGCAAGATAAAAAGTGGCGGAAAATTGTATTCTGCCGAACAAAATCGTAAGTTTTATTCCGTATGAACACCAAAGACAGTCAAGCTATTGCAAATGGCAGGCAAAAATGATATAATATATTTAACAAAAACAGATAAGGCAGGAATGATATGGCAACGGAGATGATCTACGGCAAGATACCGTACGTTGAAAAAGAGGTGTCTCGGATTTTTGCAGGAACAGCATCGATTTATGCAGTCAAGGATAAGAACGCATACTTTGACGAGCTGTTTGCGCTTGGAATAAATGCGTTTGATATGGCAAGAGTATATTTCGGCGCAGAAAAGGCTGTCGGCGAATGGCTCGAAAAGAGCGGCAAACGCGACGAGGTAATACTCCTTTCAAAGTGCTGTCATCCTAATATGTTCGGCGGCAAGAGAGTAGGAAGAAAGCATATCTTGAAAGATTTTGCACTATCGACAAAGGAACTTCATACCGATAGGATAGATATATATCTTCTTCATAGAGACGTCCCCAGCGTTCCCGTAGACGAGATAGTGGAGACGCTCAACGAACTGCATTCAAACGGCAAAATAGGCGCATTTGGCGGGTCTAACTGGACTCATCAAAGGATAGAAGAGGCTAACGAGTACGCCTATAAAAAAGGCTTGGTGCCCTTCTCCGTATCAAGCCCCAATTTCACGCTTGCGGAGAGCATCGACGACCTGTGGGGAGGCGGATGCGTTTCGCTGACGGCAAAAAACAGCGTCGGAGCGATAGAGTGGTATCAAAAGACCGATATGCCCGTCGTAGCGTATTCGAGCTTGGCAGGAGGCTTATTCTCGGGAAAGATAAACGAAGACAGGTCAAATATCTCCGAGGTGCTTCCCAAGACTTCTCAAAAAGGCTTCGTCTCGGACGTAAACCTTGAGAGACTTTCAAGAGTTGAAAGGCTCGCAAAAGAAAAAGGAGTAACCGTTCCGCAGATAGCCATGGCGTACGTTCATTGCTATCCAATGAACACTTTTGCGGTAGTGTCTACAAAGAATCCGTCGTCTATGAAGAAAAATATCGATGCATTTAAAATAGAGCTTACGAGCGATGAACTTAAATATCTTAATCTCGAGATATAAACACAAAAAGAAAACGCCTTTCGTTTTGAAAGGCGTTTTATATTGCAAAAATGTGCAAACGGACGAAAATATGTGAAAAAATTAACGATTTTTCCGTTGTCGCTATTGTGTTTTGTAAAAAGATGTGCTATAATGCTTTTATGAACAAGTTCATAAAACTAAAAAGAGGTTAAAGATGAAAACAGCTGTAATCACGGGAAGCGCAAGAGGCTTCGGTTTAGAAATGGCAAAGGTATTCAAGAAAAACGGACTCAACGTAGTTTTGTCCGACGTCAACCTTGAAAATCTTGAAAAGGCGTATGAGACGATCAAGGGGATCGAAAGCGGTTCTGATGTGATCTACGTTCCTTGCAACGTAACGAAGAGCGAGGATCTCGAAAATCTTTATGCGAAAGCGAAAGAGGCTTTCGGCGGTGTTGACGTTTGGATCAATAACGCAGGCGTAAATCAGCCCGACAAGCCCGTTTGCGAGCTTACAGAAAAGGAGATCCGCTTCCTTATCGATATCGACGTAGTAGGCGCGATACTCGGCAGCAAGATAGCGTTTGCTCACATGAAAGAGCAGGGCTACGGACAGATATACAACGTAGAGGGCTACGGCAGCAACGATGCGATGATGACGGGGCTTACCGTATACGGAACGTCCAAGCGCTCGATTACCTACTTCACGCAGGCACTCGCAAAAGAGAGTGAGGATCTCACGGGTGGAAAGGTATGCGTTTGCAGGCTTACTCCGGGAATTATGATCACCGACTTCATCAAGACGGCTAACGGCGGAGCAACGCAGATCGAGCTTCCCGAGAAGACCAAGAAGGTATATAACATCCTCGGCGATTATCCTGAAACGATTGCAGAATACGTCGTTCCGAGAATGATTGCTAATACCAAGAACAACGCAAAGGTCGTATGGCTCACGACGAGAAAGGCGTCTTGGAGATTTATGACCGCAGGCTTTAACAAGAGAAACTTCTTTGAATAAAAATCAGCCCATATATTTCAAAATACCCTCCGAAATTTTCGGAGGGTATTTCTTTAGTGAAAAAACATAGTTTGTTGTTTGGTGAAAGCACTACTCAATTTAGCGATAATATTGCTAAAAGGCACGTAAGATTTATTCTGAAACAGCAATATTTGCAGACTTATTTGTTGTTTTCGTTGATAAAGTTAAGAATGTCGTTATACGGCGTCATATAGTCGAGCTCGTTCAATATCTCGTGGCGCATATTGGGATATAACTTCATCGAAACGTTTGTAAGTCCAATGCCTTTATAGGTCGCATAAAGGTCTTCAACGAGCTTTTTAGGTCCACCGACGGGGTCAAGCTCGCCCGAAACGATAAAGAGCGGCAAATCCTTGGGGATAGCTGCAAGGCCGTCTTTCTTATAAAGCGTTTTAAGTCCCTTGAAGAAGTACTTATAAAAGCCTGCGGAGAATATGACGTTGCAATAAGGATCGTCGTAATATTTTTTAACGATCTCCTCGTCTGCCGTTATCCAAGCTCCCGTAGTGAATTGCTTGGAATATCCGCCGAACGTAATATTTGCTATCATTTTTGCAGGAGCGTCTTTCCCTTTGAATGCGCACGTCAAGTCTGCAACGAGCTTACCGCCGGCAACCATTGCGGCAGGCTGTCTTGCCGAGCCCATAAGTATAACTGCCTTAGGAAGAGGGCAAAGCTGGATGTACTTTTGAGATATGAACGAGCCATAGGAGTGTCCCATATAAAATAGCGGAAGCTCGGGATATTTTTTGACTATATATTCCGAAAGGAAGATCTGGTCTTTGACTGTTTCCTCGAAAAGATCGCCGTTTACGACCAAGCTGACATTTTTAGGATCGCCTGCGCTCTTTCCGTGCGCTCTCGTGTCGTTTGCAAAGCAAATATAGCCGTTAGCGTTCAAAAAATGCGCAAAACGCTCGTATCTTTTGGCGTGTTCCGCCATTCCGTGTGTTATCTGAAAGACACCTTTAGGATTTTCAACGTCGTCCCACAGATAGCAATAAAGCTCATACCCGTCGTGTGAAGGAAGTTTGAATTCCTGCATAAAAATACCTCCGATGAAAAATTATTCGTTCCAGTCAAGACTGCGTTTAACTGCCTTGTGCCAACCGTGTAGCTTTTCCGAAGCAAGCTCCCTGCTCATATCGGGGATGAACTCTCTACCGATGACGACGTTCTTAGCGATGTCTTCAAGGCTTTGATATGCGCCTGTCGCAAGACCTGCAAGATACGCTGCGCCCAAACCCGTAGTTTCGGTTATGTCGGGGCGAGCTATCTGAACGCCGAGAATGTCGGACTGGAACTGCATGAGGAAGTTGTTGTTCGAAGCGCCGCCATCCACCTTCAAGATCTTGATCTTGCCGCCGTCCTTTTCCATTGCGTGGATAACGTCGTAAGTTGAGTATGCCATAGATTCGAGCACTGCTCTGACGAAGTGATATTTATTTGCGCCGCGCGTAAGACCGCAGATAGTGCCACGTGCGTTCATGTCCCAATATGGTGCGCCAAGACCGGTAAAGGCAGGCACGAAGTAAACGCCGTTCGTGTCGGGAACACGGAGAGCGTAACGCTCGGTATCGCCTGCTTTTTCAATTAAAAGGAGCTCGTCACGAAGCCACTGAACGCTCGAGCCTGCGTTAAAAATACTGCCCTCGTACGCATAAGTGAGCTTGCCGCCGATGTTCCACGCAACAGTCGTAACGAGATTGTCTTCGGATAGCTTGAAGTTCTCTCCGATGTTCATAAGAATGAAGCAGCCTGTGCCGTAGGTGTTTTTCGCCATGCCCTCTTCAAAGCATGCCTGACCGAACAAAGCGGCTTGCTGATCACCTGCTATTCCGGCAATAGGGACGGCTTTGCCAAGAAGCCTCGTATAGCCAACGATGCCGGAAGACGGTACGACTTTCGGCAGAATCTCCTTTGGAATGTCGAGAAGTTCAAGTAAGTCGTCGTCCCAGTCGTTGGTCTTGATGTTATAAAGCATCGTTCTCGAAGCGTTGGTTGAGTCCGTAACAAACGACTCGCCGTCCGTAAGTCTCCAAATAAGGAATGTGTCTATAGTGCCCACTCTCAAGCGACCTTTTTTGAGAAGATCCTTACTCTCGGGAACATTGTCAAGAAGCCACCTTATCTTTGAACCTGCAAAGTACGCATCGACTACAAGCCCCGTGCGTTCACGAATGAAGTCGAGGTGGGTCTCTTTGAGTGCTTCGCAATAATCTGTAGTTCTTCTGCACTGCCAGCAGATAGCGTTATGCAACGGCTTGCCTGTTTCGGCGTCCCACATAACGACCGTTTCACGCTGATTGGTGATTCCGATGCCGTAGATCTCTTCTGCGTCAACGTCAGCGTAAGCAACGCATTGCTGCATGCTTGTAAGCTGTGCACGCCAGATCTCCTGAGCGTCATGTTCTACCCAACCGGGGTTAGGGTAAATCTGCTTGAATTCCTGAGAGGCGATAGATACGATCTTTCTATCCTCTGTGTCATAAAGGAGCGCTCTTGCGCTCGTCGTTCCCTCGTCGAGGGAAAGTATGTAGCGTTTTCTCATTTTTCTCCTTATATTTTGCGTTTATCACGCGCAAAACGAAAGCATTTTCTTCTAATATAAATATTGTATACCAAAGTTGACTCAATTTCAAGAGCAATTTAACAATTTTTGTGGTAATACAGTCAGTTGCAAGCAATTTGGTATTGACTATTCGGTGTTTTGGGTGTAAAATATATATCCGTAAAGGCGAGAGAAGCGATAACTCGCCGAAAAAAATAAAACGAGAGGAATTATTATGACCTGTTTTGATATTGCGGTAATAGGCGGCGGCGTCGTTGGCTGTGAAATAGCGCGCAGATTGACCGATTATTCGCTGAAAGTCGCTCTTATCGAGCGTTGTGCCGACGTAGCAGAGGGCGGCGCATCGAAAGCAAACAGCGGCATCGTCCACGCAGGCTTTGACTGCCACGTCGGAACGCTTAAAGCTAAAGTCAACGTGCTCGGAAGCAAGATGTATCCTGCGCTTTGCGAGAGGTTGGGCGTTGAACTTATCAATTGCGGCGCGCTCGTCGTCGGAAGAGAGGAGGATCTACCCAAAATACAGACGCTTTACGATCAAGGCGTAGCAAACGGAGTAGAGGGACTTGAGATAGTTGGCAGAGACGTCATAGAGAAATATCTCCCCACCGTTCACGCAGATATAAAGTACGCTCTTCACGCAAAAACGTCGAGCATCATCTCGCCGTATTATGCAACAATCGCAATGGCAGAAGAAGCAGCGCTCAACGGCTGTGAATTCTTCTTCAACAGCAAGGTCGAGAAAATAGAGCGTGAAAACGGCGCATATAAAATTACGGCAGGAGAAAACGTCGTATACGCAAAAGCAATCGTTAATGCGGCAGGAGCGGGCAGCTTGGAGATAAACAAGCTTGCAAACGCAGAGGAATTCCCCTTGCGTTTTGCAAGAGGCGAATATATGCTCCTTGACTTGACGGAGAAGAACTTCGCGAAATGCACTATATTCCCCCTTCCTACGAAGCTTGGCAAGGGCGTTTTGGTGTCGCCTACGGTCCACGGCAATATAATTTTAGGTCCTACGGCTATTGATTGCGAAGCTGAAGAGAACGTCGTTTCAAACGAGGGGCTTGATTACATCAGGAGCAACGTTGCAACGATGGCGGATAACGTCAATTACAGAAAGAACATAAGGGTCTTTGCAGGCAACCGTGTAATTTCGGGCGATGATTTCATTATCGCAAAGTCTGAAAAGGCAGAGAATTTCATATATCTCGGCGGCATTTGCTCTCCGGGTCTTTCCTCTGCGCCTGCTATCGCACTTGAAGTAGCAAAACTCGTTGAGGAACTTGGCTTTGAGCTGAAAGAAAACAAGAATTTCATAAGAAGAAAGCCTTATAAAGAGACAAGACATATGACGGACGAGGAGCTTAACGCTCTAATAAAGGAAGATCCGTCCTACGGCCACATCGTTTGCCGTTGTGAAAAGATAACGGAGGGCGAGATCCTCGAAGCGATAAGAAGTCCGCTCCACCCCGACACCGTAGACGGCGTCAAGCGTCGAGTAAGAGCAGGTATGGGCAGGTGCCAAGGCGGTTTCTGCATGCCGACTGTTATGGAGCTCATCGCCAAGGAGCGTAACATTCCGCTTTCCGAGGTAACTAAATTTGGTGGAAACTCTAAGATCGTATACGGCGAGGAGGATAACTGATATGAACAACAATTTTGACGTATTAGTAATAGGCGGCGGCCCTGCAGGAATGAGTGCGGCAATAGCTGCTCACGACGAGGGCGCAAACGTAGCTATAATCGAGAGAGATTATCGCCTCGGCGGAATACTCAACCAGTGCATACATAACGGCTTCGGACTTCACTATTTCGGTGAAGAGTTGACGGGTCCCGAGTATGCCGTAAGATTCAAACAACTCGTTGAAGAGAGAAATATACCCCTCTTCCTCAATACGATAGTGCTTGATATCGACACCGAGAAAAAGACCTTGCGTTGCATGAACGAGAGCGGAGCGTTCTATTTGACCGCTAAGAGCATCGTACTTGCGATGGGATGCAGAGAAAGAACAGCAGGCTCTATCATGCAGTGCGGTTACCGCCCGGCAGGAGTTTTCCCTGCAGGTTGTGCACAAAAGCTCGTAAACGTCAAGGGTCAAAAGGTCGGAAAAGAAGTCGTTATATTAGGTAGCGGCGATATCGGACTTATCATGGCTCGCCGTATGACGTTCGAGGGTGCAAAGGTAAAGATGGTATGTGAGTTGATGCCCTATTCTTCGGGCTTGAAGCGTAATATCGTTCAGTGCCTTGACGACTTCGGCATTCCTTTGAAGTTCTCGACAACGATCGTAAAGGTCGAGGGCAAAGAGAGAGTAGATGGCGTTTGGATCGCAAAGGTCGGTAGTGACCTGAAACCTATTGCAGGAACGGAAGAATACGTTCCGTGTGACACGGTACTTCTTTCCGTAGGCTTAGTTCCGGAAAACGACCTTATTTCGGGTAAAAACATAGAGATGAACCCCGTAACCAACGGTGCTTACGCCGACGAATTCAGGAGAACGAGCGTTGAAGGAATATTCTCTTGCGGAAACGTGCTTCACGTTCACGACCTTGCGGATAATGCAAGTATAGAGGCTAAGACGGCAGGAATTTCTGCGGCAAGATATGCTAAGGGCGAAGAGCTTGCAAAAGCTGAGGTCAATGTAACTTGCGACGGCAGAATGGTCAGATACGTCGTTCCGAAAGCGGTTGCCAAGGGCGAAGGCAAAGTAAATCTCTTCTTGAGAGTTGGTAACGTATTTACCGATAAGAGACTCGAAGTAACGAGTGGCGGCGAAGTTATATTCAAGAAGAACGCAATGATATTTACGCCGGGCGAAATGGAGACTATACCGCTCGATAAATCCAAGATAAAGGGCGACGTATTCGTAACGCTCGTTGATAAGGAGGTCAAATAATGGATACTATATGCATTAACTGCCCTATGGGCTGTCCCCTTCACATTGAAGAGAGAGACGGCGAGATAATAGTCAGCGGCAACACCTGCAAGCGCGGTGAGGTCTACGGCAAGGCTGAATACACTATGCCTGTTCGTATGGTTACTTCCTTAGTAAAGCTTTCAAACGGCGTTACGACGAGTGTAAGAACCAGCAAACCCGTTCCTAAGAAAATGATATTCGACGTTTTGAGGGAGATAAAAAAGTTAACTCCTTCGGAAAGCGTCAAGTGCGGTGATGTCGTTGCGACTAACGTTGCATCGTCGGGAGCAGACGTTATAATAACGGGTAATTTATAAAAAGCAAAAGGATTCGAGAATATCTCGGATTCTTTTCGGTTAAAGTAATGTTATAAGAGGTGTCAAATGTTTTCCGAAATAGGGAATAATATTGGCTTAGAACTTGAATATTTGCTCCGCATAGTCATAGCTGGAATATACGGTTTTTTGATCGGACTTGAAAGAAGTAAGCGTCAAAAGGAAGCAGGTCTTCGCACGCACTTTATCGTAGCGGCAGGTGCGGCGCTTATTATGTGCGTTTCGCTTTTGTTTGAACAAGACGCCGCGAGGATAGCGGCGCAGATAGTATCGGGCATCGGTTTTCTCGGTGCGGGAATGATATTTTTCAAGCGTGAGTCCTTGCACGGTCTTACGACGGCGGCAGGTATATGGATGACCGCAGGCGTTGGCATGGCGACGGGCGCAGGAATGTACGTCTTAGGATTAGGCGCAACGCTCATAGTTATCATTGCGCAGGTAATATTCCATAACAGGCTGTTCAGCGAGACGAACAATTATCATTTGCTATTAGTCAGGTTTAATTATAACAAAGAGACTCTTGAGCTTTTGAAAAAGGTGTTCAAGGTTGACAGGTTCTCTCGCTTCAAGGCGTATAACAACGACAAAGGCGAAATAATTGCAGAAGCGGTAATAAGAACGCGTAATATGTGTACCGCAAGCGAGCTTGCGACGCTTTTAGCGCAGAACGCAGAGATAAAATCAGTCGAACGCCTTGAAGACTGGTAAGAAGATTTGATATTATGCAGAACGTCCCCGAAAGAATTATCTTTCGGGGACGTTGTTTTGTTGTATGAGCTGAGTCTATAAAACTCGTTCGTTTGGCTGTATCAGCTTAATATTAAAGCGATTTTTATTTAACTTCAAGCGTTAAATTTACGTCCTCACAGCCGTTTGCGCTGATCGTAACGCAAATATTTCCCGACGTTGTTCCTCCGCGTATGACAGCGAGATTTCTGCCGTAAAAGGTAGTGTGAACGTTGTCGGTATATATTTCCTCGGTGCAGGGTGCTGCGTTGCCAAAGCCTGCCAAAGTGCCGTTGCCCGTGACGTTGACGGTAATCTCTCGGTCGCTTGACGCCAATACCGTGCCGTCATCGGCGACGAGTGCTATCTCAAGGTAGCAAAGGTCTTGTCCGCAAGCGCAAAGGATGTGCTTGTCGGGAACGACCTCAAGGCGAGTTTTTCCTTCTCCCGTTTTAAGCTCGTCTTTCCCTAAGACGTTGCCGTTAGCGTCATAAGACACTGCGAGAAGAGTTCCTTTTTCGTAAACAGTTTCAAATTTCGCCTGGCATGCGTTTGTTGCTTTCTTGCCGAGAGAAACACCGTTTAGGAAAAGCTCTACCATAGGAGCGCGGCAATATACGACGATATCCGCCTTGCGGCCCTCACAGCCCACCCAAGACCAAGAGTGAACGGCGTCCGAATAACGCCATGCACTTATGATATGGTTCTCATTGGCGTGAGTCAAAGGCTCGACTCCGATATAAGGTGCGTCTGTAAGTCCATAAACTGCTTTGTTCAGCCATACCTCCGGGCGCTGATGCCCGAGAATGTCGATAATACCGCTGCCTGCAAGAAGGAACGGGTATTCTTTGTCTTTAGTTCCTACGCTGTCATAGCAGAACGCACCGACTCCTGCTTCTCCGATATAATCCCAGCCCGTCCAGATAAAGTCGCCTAAACTATGCGGACAAGCGGTAACGTGTTGCCAGTTCTCGTATATTTTTTGCGGCAAAGTCTCCGTTCCGACCGAAATTCTGTCGGGATAATCGACTGCGTCGAGCTCGTAACGTGTTATTGCGTAATTATATCCAGCAATGTCAAGTGCTGCGTATGCGTTTTCGCTAAGTACTTTTGCAATATCTTGCTTGACGACCGCTTGTTGCGCTTCTTTCATAGTAACCATCATCTGGTTAAAATACTCACTGCCGACGAGCTTACCATCCTTTTTTGCGCCTGCGTCTTGCGAAAGCCCGAGAGCCGTTGCTCCTACGTCCGTAGTATCGCTCTGCTGAGGTCTTGCTTTACTGCTTGCGCCCATTTTTGCAAGCAAAGCTAAACCTTTGGGGTTTTTCGGCTCGGGTTGACGAACGGGATCGTCGGGGTGAGGCTTATAAACGCCAAGACCGGCAAAGTGCATGACGTTGAGTGCCATATTAATTCCGCAGGTAACAGGACGGGTGTTGTCTAAGTCGTGGCAAATATCCGCCATCTTTTTTGTGTATGCGATACCGCTCGGTTCAGCAGTCTCTGTAACCTCGTTGCCGATAGAATACATAAGAACGGACGGGTGAGAGATGTCTTTGTTTACCATTGCTTCAACGTCTGTCTTATACCACTCTTCAAAATAGGTGGCGTAGTCAAAGCGGTTTTTATGCTCGTACCACATATCGACGAACTCGTCCATAACATACAAGCCTTCTTTGTCGCACGCGTCAAGAAGTGCCTTAGATGCGGGATTGTGAGCCATTCGTATAGCGTTAAATCCCGAGTCTTTCAATATTTTCGCACGGCGAAGAGCGGCGGCAGGGAATTCGCATGCGCCCAAAACGCCGTTGTCGTGGTGTATACAAGCACCTCGTAGCAACGTTTTCTTGCCGTTAATAAATAACCCGTTAACGCTCCATTCTCGATGACATATGCCGAAATTTACCGATTGAGAGTCAACGATCGAGTCATTCTCTTCAAGATCAACCGAGCAAGTATAAAGATTAGGTTCTTCTTCGCTCCAAAGCAAAGCGTTGGGGATCGCTATTTCAACGTCGTTTCCCGTTGCCGTAGCGATAAGAACGCCCTCACGCTCAATGCGAACGAGTGCGTTTCCGCCTGTTGCTTCGGTTTTTACTCGTATAACGGCAGGGCTGAATGATTTGGTGAATACCTTGATTCCGTCGATATTGACGTGCGTTTTGCTTCCGACGTGAAGCCATACGGGACGATAGATGCCGCTTCCCGAATACCAACGTGTGTTAGGCTCGCCGCTGTTATCTGCTATTACCGTAATGGTGTTTTCCTCGCCAAAACGCAATTTGTCGCTTAAGTCCACCTCAAAGCCCGTGTAGCCGTAAGGATGGAAATAAAGCTCCTCGCCGTTTAGAAGAATTGTCGCACGTTGATATACGCCCTCGAATTCAAGGATGACAGCATTGCCATTCCATTCAACGGGTGCAACGAATTTTTTGGAGTAGACGTACTTGCCACCGGGGAAATAGCCCGTATTTTTACCGTTGGGACAGTTTGCGTCTCGTTTTTCCCAAAGCATAGCGTCGTGAGGAAGAGCAACTTCCGTTTGTGCATCGATGCCGTGCTTTGAAAAGAGCCAGCCCTGATTAAAGTCGATTTTTTTCATATTACCCCCTAAAAAGTCAATAATATTCTTTAATATTATAACAAAAAGACTTCACAAAACGCAAATTTTGTGAAGTTCTAAAATTGCTCAATATTTTATATGTGCGCACAACAATAAAAAAAGAACGAAGTAAAACTTCGTTCTTTTTGGCACCCCCAGCGGGAATCGAACCCACAACTAGCCCTTAGGAGGGGCTTGTTATATCCATTTAACTATGGAGGCATAGTTGGAATTATCTCTTAATAATTAAACCGGTATTAAATTGGTAAGGTGCGATTATTTGTCCTCTTCGTTATTTTCTATCTCTACTTTGCTTGCCATTTCGATCTCCTCTGCAGAGGGAAAAAGCGAGTAGTTCGAGCCTTTTTTCGTCTTGGTTTCTTTTTCTTCAGCCGTTGCATTATTCAAAGGCTTTTTGGTGTCGAGTATCTTCAAAATAAACGCATAAACAGAGACGGTTACGGCAAAAAGGACGATGCAAACATAAACGACGTAGTTTGCCAACGCTTCGACCTTTGCACAAACAGCTATTCCCAACAAGATTGAAAACAGTGTGATTATTAAAAGCGCAACGCTTTTTATCTCTCTCTTCAATGCGACGCTCCGAAAAAGTAGTTTGTTGCAAGACTTGCAACGCACACAATTATATCACAGAAAAACCGATAATGCAACTTAAATAAAGAAATCTTTTGATAATCCCGTCAAAGAAGTTATCTCATAAGCTTTCTATATATAGCCTCAAACGCCGCTTTGTCGAATATCTTTGGTACGGGATAAAGCGGATTTCCCTCTTTTATAGCATGCGATGCCATTTCGGGGATGTCATCTTCATTTATTTCAGAAAAGCCGTCTTTTATGTTCATCGAGGCGTTCATATCGCGTATCCAGTCGATAAACTTTTGCGCCTTGACTTCCTGACTGTCGTTTACGTTTGTAATTTCAATAAGGTCCGCAAGCTCGGCAAGCTTTTTATGAGCATTTTCTCCGTATGTTTCGAAGACGTAAGGCATAACGACGGCGTTGGCAAGGCCGTGCGGTATATGATATTTTCCGCCGAGCGAGTGTGCGATAGCGTGAACGTAGCCGACGTAAGCCCTCGTAAAGGCAAGCCCGGCAAGGAATGATGCGTGTTGCATATTCTCCCTTGCTTCGATGTTTTCTCCGTCGTCGTAGGCTTTTTTGAGGTTGTTTTTGATAAGAACGATTGCCTCTTTAGCGTTTTGCTTGGTGCTTTTCGTATTTGCTCTGCCGATATACGCTTCAACTGCGTGGCAAAGAGCGTCCATGCCTGTCGTAGAGGTGATATGAGGCGGCAATTTTACTGTCAAAAGCGGGTCTAAAACGGCGATGTCGGGGATAAGAGAAGGATCGTTGATGGCATACTTAAAGTTTTTGTCGCTGTCCGTTATAACTGCTGCAAGAGTGGTCTCACTGCCCGTTCCCGAGGTCGTCGGTACGGCGTAAAGCGTCGGAGTCTTTTTCATTATTTTCAGTACGCCGCCCATTTTTTGCAGAGACTTGTTGGGCTTAGCAACCCTTGCGCCGACTGCCTTGGCGAGGTCCATCGGAGAGCCACCGCCTACGGCGATTATTGCCTCGCCACCGCTTTCGTTGTATACCTTTAATGCTGCTTCGACGTTATGTATCGTAGGGTTTGGTACTACTTCGTCAAAAAGTGCATATGCTACGTTCTCGTTTTTGAGAGATTCAAATAAAGGATCTAACATATTGAGGCTCATAAGACCTTTGTCTGTAACGATCAAAACGGTCTTAAAGCCGTCGTTCTTTATCTTTTTCGGGAGTTCGGAAAAAGCCCCTTTGCCACTGAGGAGAGTTGGTGTTCTCCAAGGCAGGAAGAACATAGCGACGTACATTACCGATTGATATATTCTGCAAAGCAATACGTTTTTCATAAAAAACACCTCAAAACGCCGAAGAATTAAATTTATTTGTTGATGTTAATCAACCTAATAGATTATAGCACAAAACGCTGTTTATTACAATAAGGTTTTCGCACTATAAATAGGGATTGCAATAAGAGAGTTTTTCGAAAAATATAGCTTCTATGAAACGGATAAGCGGATTATCATATCAAAATTACAATAAAACTTCAAGCCGTTTTAATTCGGTGAAAATATTATGTAAAAAATCAGCAGAAAGAAAAGCCCTTCTGCTGAAATTTGTAAGCAATATTATATCAAAATTAAAGTCTTGCAAGCGTTGCGGACAGTCTTTCGAGAGTCTTTTCCTTGCCGATGAGCATTGCCATCTCGGTTGCACCGCCGGGAGTGCTCTGAAGTCCCGTAATAGCAATTCTGAACGCCCACAAAACTTGGCTGTTCTTCATGCCGAGTTTCTCAACCGTGCCAATAAGGGTCGCATGAACGGTCTCCTCGACCCATTCAACGTCCTTGAGTGCGTCGATAAGAACGGGAAGAACTGTCTTTGCGATGTCCTTGTCGCATTTCATCTTCTTGTGAACGAAAAGCTCGAGGTCGAAGTCGCCGTAGGTTGCAAGCGGATCCATCTTCTCAGCGATCTCCGTAAGCACCTCAACACGCGTTTTCATAAGCTTAGCAACGTATCTGTCGTCGAAAAGTCCTGCAACGGCGGTCTTGTCGATAAAGGGTTTAGCAAGCTCAAAGAACTCTTCCTCTGACATTTCCTTGAAATATTCACCGTTGAGCCAGCGAAGCTTTTTCTCGTCAAAAATTGCAGGGTGTTTGCTTATGCCCTCGATAGAGAAGTATTCTTTAAGCTCCTCAAAGGAGAATTTTTCTCTGTCCATCTTGGGCGACCAGCCGAGAAGTGCGATATAGTTGACGATAGCGTCCTTAATAAAGCCCTTGTTGATGAAATCTGCATAAGAAGCGTCTCCATTCCTCTTGGAGAGCTTTTCCTTGCTGTTTTTCATAATAGGTGGCATATGGATGTACTTAGGTCTTTCCCAGCCGTATGTGTCGTACATAAGGTTGTATTTAGGGGTAGAGGAAAGGTACTCCGTTCCTCTCATAACGTGAGTTATTCCCATAAGGTGGTCGTCGATGACGTTTGCGAAGTTATAAGTCGGCATACCGTCTGACTTGATGAGGATGTTGTCCTCCATGTCCTTATAATCGAACTCGACGTCGCCGAATACTTCGTCGTGATAACCGCATTTGCCCTCCGCAGGTATGTTCTGTCTTATTACGAACGGAACGCCATTTCTGAGGTTCTCCTCGACCTCTTCCTTTGAAAGGTGGAGGCATTTTTTGTCGTATTTTCTCTGTCCGTTTTCGTCGGTAAGAGATTCAAGGCGTTCCTTGGTGCAGAAGCAATAGTATGCGCCGCCAAGCTCAACGAGCTTTTTAGCATACTCCATATAAAGATCCTTTCTTTCGCTCTGGATATAAGGACCGAAATTGCCGCCTACGTCAGGACCTTCGTCCCAGATAAGCCCCGTTTCACGAAGGGTAGAGTAAATAAGATCGACTGCACCGTCAACGTAACGTCCCTGATCGGTGTCCTCGATACGAAGAATGAAATCCCCGTCGTATTTTTTTGCGCATAAATATGCGTAAAGTGCGGTGCGAAGACCGCCGATATGCAAAAATCCCGTAGGGCTTGGTGCAAATCTTGTTCTGACTTTATTCATTAAATCCTCCTAAATCGCAGCTATCCGCAACGATTATATTGTTAGCTTTTTCAATGCTTCTTCTGATAAGCTCGAGCTCGCCGCCGTTCCTGAATGAATAGCAACCGCCGTCTTTTGTGAATATCATATGCTCGCATACGCTGATATTGAATGTAAGGTGTATGGCAGAGAAGTACCGTTGGGTGAATGCAATGTCGTTTTGCGACGGCTTGCATATTCCGGACGGATGATTGTGTGCAAAGACGACCGCAGACGGCTCAAGTGACGCTATCGCAACCATGACCTCGCTCATATCGACGTATACTTTGTCTGTTATAGGCGAAGCCATGACGATATGACGCAAAAGGGTTTTGTTTCCGTCGAGCAAAAGGACGTGGAATTCCTCCCTTGACTTTGCGGAGAAAAACTCTTGCAGGTACTCTCTTATCGCGCCGAGAGAACCTAAGTAGATTCCTTCCTTGAACTGACGGTTAGAAAACACCTTAGCAACGTGTTCAAAAGATTTTAAGTAAAGCGCCGCCGTCTCGCCGATGCCGTGTATGGCGGTAAGCTCTGGTATGCTTGCTTCGAACACCTCTTCAAAGCCGCCGAAAGCGGCAATAAGCCTGTGTGCCAAGGCGTTGGTATCTCCCTGTGCGATACACCCGAATAGTATATATTCGAGCACCTCATGCGGAAAAAGAGAGTCAAAACCGTTTTTAAGGATGCGCTCTCTCATGCGTTTTCTGTGACCGATATGTGTTTGATCTGACAAAATATTCACCTTTTCAAATATTATTGGCCGCATTTTTGTTGCTTTATTATTTTAATGCGGTATAATATTATTTGTCAATATTTTTTGCTTCAAAAGGTGAGGTAATTATGAAAAATTATAAGAAAGAGTCCTTAGAGACCCTAAAAGAGATAGTAAGCTACAATACCGTTCGCAGTGAAGCGAGCGAGGGTATGCCGTTTGGCGAAACGAACAAAAAATGCTTAACGAGGTTCTTGGAGATTGCAAAAGGCTTGGGCTTCGACGTAAAAGACGTCGACGGCTATGCTGGCCACGTAGAATGGAAAGGAAAGAGCGAGGGTCTTGTCGGAATACTCGGACACCTTGACGTCGTTCCTGCAGGCGAGGGCTGGTCGCACGACCCGTTTGGGTGCGAGATAGAGGACGGTTATATGTATGGTCGTGGCGTTCTTGACGATAAAGGCCCTGTCGTATCATGCCTTTACGCAATGAAAGAGCTTCTCGACGAGGGTTACGTCCCCGAAAAGACAATAAGGCTTATCGTCGGTTGCAACGAAGAAAACGGAAGCACTTGCGTTGAGCATTATTTCAAAAAGGAAGAAATGCCCGACATCGGTTTTTCTCCCGACGGAGAATTCCCCTGCATTCATTGCGAAAAAGGTATAGCCTGGATAACGGTAACGATTCCCGACGAGTTCGGGAGCTTCAAAGCGCTTAGTGGCGGAGAAAAGACCAATATGGTTGCGGCAAAAGCAACGTGCAAATATGTAGGCGCACTTCCCGCATCGTGGTTTGAAGAAAGAGGCGTAGAGGTCGTCGAAAACGGAGACTTGCTCGAGCTTACGTTCATCGGAAAGAACGGACACGGATCTACTCCGTGGGTGGGAGACAACGCCGTATGGAAGATGTTCAAGGTAATGACCGAAGCTGAGGACAACGCCCTTTCAAAATATGTTTACGACAATTTCTGTCAGGATTATTACGGGAAAGCAAGCGGAATTTTTGCCGAGGACGAGAAATCGGGCGGACTTTCAGAAAACTTGGGTACTATCTCTACCGAAAACGGCGAGGTAACACTCTCGCTTGATATAAGATACCCGACAGCAACGAGCGTAGAGAAGATAATTGCGACGTTTAGCGAAAGAGCAGACGGCAAAGCTAGATTTAACGTCGTCAACAGTCAGGATGCGCTTTTTGCAGACGCCGACGGCTATCTTGTCAAGACGTTGATGTCGATATATCGCAAGCATACAGGAAGCACAACGCCCTCTCTCATAATAGGCGGCGGAACGTATGCAAGGGAGATGAAGTACGGCGTGGCGTTCGGTCCTACTATGGAGGGCGAAGAGCCGACCATTCATATGCCTGACGAAAGACTCAAGCTTTCAAATTACGAGACCTTCTACGATATTTATAAGGAAGCTATCGCAGAGCTTGCAAAATAAAGAAAACGGTAAATTACGATAAAATACACTTATGACAACGCTACTTTTAATAATAATTTACATCACTTTCATATCGCTTGGACTTCCCGATTCAATGACAGGAGCGGCGTGGCCTGCAATAATGGCAGAGCTTAACGTTCCGCTTTCGCTTGAAAGCGTCCTTGGCATGGTAACGACGTGCGGAACGGTAATATCGAGCTTGTTTTCCGCAAAACTTCTCAATAAATTCGGAACGGGCGTAGTAACGGAATTTTCCGTTATGCTGACCGCAGTTGCGATAGTAGGCATCTCACTAAGCCCGAGCTTTTGGTGGATGATAGCGATGTGCATACCTCTCGGAATGGGTGCAGGGGCTGTCGATTCGGGACTTAACAACTACGTCGCTTTGCACTTCAAGGCCTCTCACATGAACTTTTTGCATTGCTTCTGGGGAATTGGCGTAACGGTAAGCCCGCTCATTTTGTCCTATGCACTCGAAACGTTCGGCGAATGGCGTTACGGCTATAAAATAGTTGCCGTATTGCAAGGCATTCTCGTCTTATTGTTGTTCCTTTCGCTTCCGCTTTGGAAAAAGAAAGAGGAGGAGGATAAGACCGAAGAGAAAAAGACTTTGACCTTAAAGCAGACATTCGGGATAAAGGGCGTTTTCTTGGCGTGCGTTGCCTTTGCTTGCTATTGCGGCGTTGAGTATACGTGCGGACAGTGGAGCGCATCGTATTTTGTCGGCGTGCTCGGTCTTGATAAAGCGACTGCCGCAAGATGGTGCAGTATGTTCTATTTGGGCGTTACGATAGGAAGAGGCGTTTGCGGCTTTATTGCTATGAAAGTGAAGAGTCGCACGATGGTATTTGTCGGAGAAGTCGTAATGGTCTTAGGTTGCGTCGTTACGATGCTACCCTTCCCTTACGTCAAGCTTGCGGGCGTTCTTTTGATAGGGTTGGGCTGTGCGCCCGTATTCCCCGGAATGCTCCAAATGACGCCCGATCGCTTCGGGAAAGAGTATTCGCAGAACGCTATGGGCGTGCAGATGGCTTGCGCATACGTAGGAAGCTGTTGCATCTACCCCGTTTTCGGTCTTTTGGCAGAGCATATTACGATAAAGCTTTATCCTTATTATATGGTGATTTTCGCAGTGCTTTTGCTCGTATCGACGATTTTAGTTGAAAAGATGACGGCAAACAAAGAATAATAAACAAAATAGCTATAAGGCGACGGGTCGCACAAAATGCCCCGTCGCTTCTTTTATTTTATGTCGGAGTATTTAAGAATATCGTTTGAGTTTGGGCAAAGTATATGCGAGCTCCTAAAAGTAAAAGGATTATGGGAAAATTGCCGCCGAATTATCGAAAAAACTTAATTTCGTATTAAAATCTTTCAACATACATTAAAATTTTGCAATACAACAATAAAATTTTGCGGTATAATCATTCATATAATCGGTGAAAATGCCCGATTTTTCAAAAGACACAAATTAAAAAAGAGGTTTAGAAGATGAGAAAAAACGCAAATGCCGGAATTATCAACTATAAAGGCGATTTCATCTGCTACAAACCGGAGACGTGGAAAGAGGACTGGATACATAATAAATCCATATACTTTGTTTTCATACCGGTGCTTGCTTACCTTATAATTTTCAACTATATTCCGATGGTCGGAATATTGATGGCGTTTGAAAACTTTAATGTTAGGCTCGGTATCTTCGGTAGTCAGTGGGTCGGAATGCAGAACTTTATAGATTTGTTTTCCGGAGACACATTTATGCTTGTTCTGCGCAACACCGCCGCAATGGCACTTTTGCACATAACGATCGGATTTATTGCACCGATAATTTTGGCGCTCATAATCTCCGAGGTCAAGAACAAGCCTTTCCGCAGAACGGTTCAGACGGTAAGCTACATGCCTTATTTCGTATCATCCGTCGTCGTATCTTCTCTTGCAAGAGAGTTTTTGAGCTCCACGGGTGCATTGACGCTCATGCTTTCTTGGTTCGGCTTCGATAAGCAGAACTGGCTTGCAAACCCGAACGTCCCCGTTTTCTGGCTCATTAACTGCTTTATCGGCATCTGGACGGGCGCAGGCTGGGGCTCTATCGTATACATTGCGGCGATCTCCAACGTAAACGGCGACTTGCACGAGGCTGCTGCTATCGACGGAGCAAACCGTTGGCAGAGACTTTGGAAGATAACGATGCCCAGCATCCTTCCGCTTATCGTAACGATGTTCACGCTTTCTATCGGTATGGTATTCAAAACGGCGTTTAACAACGTTCTTCTTTTGTACATGCCTGCGATATACGACACTGCGGACTGTTTGAATACCTATACTTACCGTATGGCGTTCGGACAGACCGTAGACTACGGAATCTCTACGGCTTCCGGACTTTTCGAGTCCGTTCTCGGAACGACGCTCTTGTTGTTCTCCAACTGGCTCTCTAAGAAAGTCTCAGGCTCTTCGATGATTTAAGGAGGGAAAAGAATATGACTTCAAAACAACTCGATAATATCAGCGAAGGCAAGAAGAATAATTCCGTTGTCGAATCAATAACGAAATTCTTCAAAAAACACTTCGGTGGAGACAATGACAGAAAATTTGCTAAAAAATATCCCGACGGAATGGTAGAAAAGAACTCCGCAGTCGGAATAATCGTAGATATTTTGATCACGATCTTCCTTTGCGTAGTAATGTTCTGCTGCATAATCCCCTTATGGCACACGATAATGTGCTCCATTTCAGATGGTAAAGTTTTGTTGGGACACGAGGGCTTGGCAGTTCTTCCCGTAGGAGCGGCAACGTTCGACGGATATAAGTTGATATTCGCCAACCCCAACATTTTGCGCGGCTACTTCAACACCATTCTTTACGTTGTAGGCTCATGCTTCTGCGGATTTGTCATCAACGTCATCGGCGGATACGTTCTCAGCCGTCAGACAAAGCTCAAAGGCGTGCTCGCACTCATAGTTTTGTTCACGACGATGTTCTCCGGCGGTACCGTTCCTACCTACATGGTAATCAGAAGGCTCGGCATGACGGGAACTCCTCTTGCGCTTATCATCCCAGGATGTACGAACGCAATGTTCGTATTGATGGTAATGAGATCCTTTAACTCCGTACCCGAATCGACGGTAGAGGCGGCAAGGATCGACGGTGCGGGACACTTCAAGATCATGTTCAACGTAATGCTTCCGCAGGCTATGGGTATGACTATCGTTACGATAATCAACACGGCGATCTTGTCCTGGAACTCGTGGCTTCCTGCATCCATCTACGTACCGACCGCACAGAACTGGTGGCCGTTGCAGCTGTGGATAAAGCAGCTCGTTGCAAATAGCACGGACTTCTTGAACTACGCAAATCCCGATTATGCAAGATACCTTATTCAGTATTGCGTAATCGTAATCTCTACGCTCCCGATAATCATCGTATTCCCCTTCTTCCAGAAACGTCTTGAAAAGGGAATGGTAATGGGCGCAGTCAAGGAATAATTATGATAATATACGGCGAGAAGTGCAAAAGCGAAATAAAAAGAAAGAAAGCGAAGTGCTATGCTGTTATCGCAGCAGCAAGCGTTTTCGAGGCTACCGTAATAGCCATTTCGCTTTGCCTTTTCACCAAAGAAAACTATCTTTTCTACCAGATATTGCTATCGGTAATCACTTTTTTGTACGCAGGCTTTTGCCTTTTGGTGTATAGATTGAGGCTCAAAAGCGTAATAAATCTCGATAAGCTTTTGAAAAAGTTTGAAAGCAGAAAGACGGAAAGCGTGTCTGGTGCATTCATATCAGAGGTAGGAAAGAGTGTTTCAGACAGCGGAGTTAGCTTTCGCACACTCAATTTCGATACGGGAATGAAATACCGTGACGAGGTGGTATACAGAGAGCTTTTGCTCGAAAGGTCGTTTGACGTTCCGTTTGAAAGAGGCAGGTTTTATGAGCTTGAAGTAATTGATAACGTTATTTTGGAGTACTGCAATGAATGAAAAAATAACGATCAAACGGATACTGAACGAGATAAAAGAAAAGAAAGTTACTTTTCTTGCAATGGCGATAGCAAGCGTACTTCTTTGGTACTTCATTTTCATCCCATTGACGGCAACTCGCCGCGAGGCTCAGATAAACGTAGTTGCGGCAGTCTATGCCTGGAGGGATAACGAAGACTTAGTTGAAAGCTTGACGGAAAAGCTAAAAGACGACGGCATAGAGGAAGTCAACTTCACCTATACCGATGCGACGAGCGTAGACAACGTATATACGATAATGTCAACCGTCGGATATATGGACAGCGACCTTCTGATAATGGACACAATGGTGTTTGGAAGCATCTTCGGCAACGAGCTTTACAAGCTGTCAGGCGAGCAAAAGGCAACGCTTGAAGAAATAAGCGGAACAAAGCTCAAATACACGGACGACGGTTGCGGAATTTATATCCACGTCAAGGGCGATGAAGAGTACAATTCAAAGCTTTCGGGTTTCCACGAATTTATGCTTTTCTCGGGCGACCTTGAAGAATACGACTTCGCAATATACTTAGTCGGCAAAGAAAAAGTTGACGTGGCGATAAAAGCCGCCGCGCTGCTGATCAAAGAAAATCTAAACAAATAAGAAGAATATAAGGAGAGAAAAATCATGGCAGGCTTATCTTTAAGACATATTTATAAGATCTATCCCAACGGCGTTCCTGCCGTAAACGACTTCAACCTTGAAATACAGGATAAAGAGTTCATCGTAATAGTAGGACCTTCCGGATGCGGAAAGTCGACGACGCTTCGTATGGTTGCAGGTCTTGAAAAAATAACGGACGGCGAGCTTTACATCGGTGACAAGCTCGTAAACGACATCGAGCCGAAGGACAGAGATATCGCGATGGTATTCCAGAACTACGCTCTGTATCCTCACATGACCGTATACGACAACATGGCCTTCGGGCTTAAGCTCAAAAAGGTAGACAAAGAAGAGATCGACAAGCGCGTCAAGGAAGCGGCAAAGATCCTCGAGATCGAGCAGTACCTCGACAGAAAGCCCAAAGCGCTTTCCGGCGGACAGAGACAGCGTGTCGCTATAGGTAGAGCTATCGTAAGAAACCCTCAGGTATTCTTGATGGACGAACCTCTTTCCAACCTCGACGCAAAGCTTCGTAATCAGATGAGATCGGAGATTATCCTTCTCCGCAAGCGTATCAATACGACGTTCATTTACGTTACCCACGATCAGACCGAGGCTATGACCTTGGGCGACAGGATCGTAATCATGAAGGACGGCGATATTCAGCAGATTGGAACGCCTCAGGAAGTATTCGATCATCCGAGAAACGTCTTCGTAGCAGGCTTTATCGGTGCTCCGCAGATGAACTTCTTCGACGCACAACTCATAGTAGACGAGAAGCCTCATGTAGAGCTTTTCGGCACGAAGATATATCTTACCGAGGATATGTGCAATATCATCAAGGAAAGAGAGATCTCGACGCAGAAGGTTACGTTGGGCAGCCGCCCCGAGCATATCTCCCTTGCAGACGGCGAGGGCGACGGAAAGCTCAAGGTAAAGGTATCTGTATCCGAAATGATGGGCTCGGAGATACATCTCCACCTCGATATTACGGACGACAAGAGCATCATAATCAGAGTTCCGACCATCTCGCTCACGCCTGAAAAATCCGCAGCTCTTACATACGGAAGCGAAGCGTATATCGAGTTTAACCCGAAGGCTTGCCACATCTTCAACGAAGACGGCGTAAGCATCTTCGCTTAGGCGTAAGCATCTTCGCTTAATAGAAACGCACGGCGTGCAAAAAGCAAAAGCTTCTTGCACGCATCAAATACTATGATACTTTGCCTGATACGGTAACGTTCAATCATTCATTTTTCTTTTGGGAGGGAGGGCTTTTCTCAAAAGCCCTCTTCAAATTTTGTAATGACGCAAACAATAGACAATTTCAAGAAACAACACGACTACTTAGTCTGTATCGATTCCGACGGAACGGCTATCGATGCGATGAACGTAAAGCATAAAAAATGCCACGGTCCGAGCTTTATCGACATTTGGGGCTTAGACGCTCACCGCGAAGAGATCCAAAAGATGTGGGACGAGATCAATCTTTACTCCAAAGATAGGGGAGTAAACAGATTCATCGCACTCGTTAAGATACTTAAAAGGATAGACGGAAAGTATATTGACGCAAAGGAAGATATTGCGGCTTTGGACGAGTGGATGATGGAGACTAAGGGGCTGTCCAATAAATACCTCAAAGACGAGATCGCAAAAACGGACAACGAAACGCTCAAAAAAGCACTTGCTTGGTCTGAACTTCTCAACAAGCGCATAAGCGAACTCACCTTTGAAGATAAACCTCCGTTTGACGGAGTAAAGGACTGCTTGGCATTCATAAAAGAAAACGCCGACATTGCGATAGTTTCAAGCTCGAATTTCGAGGCTATTTATTCCGAATGGAACTACTACGGACTTTTGGATTATGTTGACGTATTGACAAGTCAGGACGTAGGAACGAAAGGACAGTGCATTTCAAGGCTGATAAGCCTTGGCTACGATCCCGAGAAGATACTTATGATGGGAGATGCGTACCCCGACACCGAGGCGGCGGAAGCCAACGGCGTTTGGTATTATCCGATAATGACCAACCGTGAGACGGAAAGCTGGAATGCGCTCAAGGATAAGTATTTTGGCATATTTAAGAATGGGAATTACAGAGACGTTCAAGCTCAGCTTATAACGGACTTTGAAGAAAATTTCAAAAAAATATAGGAGAAAGAGACAATGGTAGATTTAAGAGTAAAACCGTACTATCTTAATGATGAGCAGATCAAGTGGGTAGAAGATACGATCGCATCGATGACGACTGAAGAGAAGATCAAACAGCTTTTCGTACACTTGACAGGAGCTGAGGACGACGAAGAGACAGCAAGAGATGAAGCGACCGATATGAAGATGGGTGCTATCCGCTTCAATCCTAAGGCTAAGGAAGTTATGTGGAGAATGAACTACAACTTCCAGAAATACAGCAAGATCCCCGTTCTTTCGGCTGTTAACGTCGAAGCAGGCGGCAACGGCGCAACGAGCTCGGGAACGAACGTAGGTCAGCAGATCAAGATCGCTGCTACAAACGACACCGAATATGCGTATAAGATGGGGCAGATCTGCGGTATTGAGACCAAGGCATGCGGTTCTAACTGGGCTTTCGCGCCTATCGTTGATATAAATCAGAACTGGCATAATCCCGTAATCTCTACGAGAGCGTACAGCCAGGATGCACACGTCGTTCTCGACATGGCAAAGGCTTACTTCAAGGGTATGACCGAAAGCGGCATTGCATGTGCAGCTAAGCACTTCCCCGGAGACGGCAAGGATGAAAGAGACCAGCACGTCGCTACGAGCGTAAACACCTGCTCTTGCGAAGAATGGGATGAGACCTACGGAATGATCTACAAGGGACTTATCGACGAGGGAATTCAGTCTATAATGCCCGGACACATCATGCTTCCTTCTTATCAGAAGCACTTCAATCCTGACATGAAAGAGGACGAATACCTCCCTGCTACCATCTGCAAAGAGCTCTTGACAGACCTTTTGAGAGGCAAGCTCGGCTTCAACGGAACGATCGTTTCCGATGCAAGCCACATGGTAGGTCTTGCAGGCAGAGGCAAACGCTCCGAGATAGTGCCTAAGGCTATCATGGCAGGCTGCGATATGTTCCTTTTCTACAACGATTACGAAGAGGACGTAAGATATATGACCGAGGCTTACGAAAGCGGCTATCTTACCGAAGAGAGACTTTCCGACGCACTTCACAGAATTCTGGGTCTTAAAGCTGCTGTCGGCCTTGCTAACTTCACGCTCGATAAGTTCGTTCCCTTCGAGGGACTCGATCAGGTCGGTAGACCTGAATTCCAGCAGGTCGCAGAGGAAGTATCTGACAAGGCTATCACGCTCGTTAAGCAGGTCGGAGAGAATATCTTCCCCATTACGAAGTATAAGAGAGTTCTCCTCGTAGAAGTAGGACCAAAGGCAAGCGACATTACCGCTATGGCAGGTATGGGTGCAGGCGGTGCGGGTCTTGCAGATAAGGTAAAGGCAGAGCTTGAAAAATACGGACATCAGGTAGAGATATACGTCGATCCTGTTAAGAAGATGATGAATATGATGGCTCAGATGTCCAACGAAGAAAGAGCAAAATTCATGGCACAGGGTCTTTCCAAGAAAGGCGTATACGGCATGAAGATGAGCATCGAGGCATTGACATCTAAGTACGATATGGTTCTTCTGTTTGCGAACGTAAACGCAACAATGAGAACTACTCAGCGTCTTGAGTGGGCACTTTCGAAGGGTGGTTGGGATAACCCGTGGTACGTAAACGAGCTTCCAACCGTATTCGTTTCCTTCAACTGCCCCTATCACTTGGCAGACGTTCCTCAGGTCAAGAACTTTATCAACTGCTACGATCCGTCCGATTCTTCTATAAGATGGCTCGTCAAGAAGCTCGAGGGCGAAAGCGAGTTCAAGGGAACTTCTCCCGTAGACGCATTCTGCGGTCTTATGGATACGAGATTCTAAGATAAAATAACGGCAGACCGCATGTTTTTCGTGCGGTCTGTTTAATATTTTGCAATAAAGTTGTGAAAATTTGCAAGAAATTCGGCTTTGAGTATGGTAATATGTACTCATAGCAGTATTGTGTTTTAACAAACGACTCGTTTAATAAAACATAGCTACGCTATGCTGAATAATTTGAAAATAATATCACCCGGTAAACGGGCTAAGGAGGAGAAATGAAATATACTATCGATATTAACGGAAAGACAAGAGCTACAGATTATTCGTGGCAGTTCGGTTTTGGCAACGACCACGCATTTCAGATGCACAGAACGGATTTTTGTGAGCATTTGAAGCTTGCGCACGACGAACTCGGAATAAAATATAACCGCTTCCACGGTATTTTTGACGATGATATGTTGACTCGCCAACAGCTTTCGGAGTTCATACCGCTTCCCGGCGCAGATAAAGTATTCGAGAAAAACTTCCGCCAGTGCGGACACGTTTTCGACAACTGCCTTAAATGCGGCGTAAAGCCCTTCGTCGAGTTGTCGTTTATGCCGAGCAGTCTTGCCAAGGGCAAAAAGACAGGGCTTCACTATAAGAACAATATCTGTATGCCCAAAAATCTTAGCAATTGGAGCGATTATATCAAGAGCTTTGTCGAGTTCTTGCTCGACCGTTACGGAAAAGAAGAAGTAGAAAGCTGGTACTTCGAGGTTTGGAACGAACCTGATCTTCCGACCTTTTTCGCAGGTACGCAGAAGGATTACTTCAAGCTTTATGAGGTTACCGCAAAGGCGATCAAGAGTGTTGATGAAAATCTCAGAGTCGGCGGGCCTTCTACGAGTGCGATAAAATGGGTTGATGAATTTATTGCGTTCTGCGAGGAGAATAAAGTTCCTTATGACTTCGTTTCTACGCACCACTATCCGGGCGACGGCTTCGGCAATGCGATAGGACTTCCCAACGTAAAGGGCATGCTTCAAACGGTCAGCGAGGGCGCAAAGAACGGAACTGACCTTGGAGACGTAATAAGAGACGTATTTTATAGCGACGACAAGGCAAAAGCGCTTCCCAAGGGAAGACTTACAGTCCTTGACGACGAGTTAGTGCCCAAGTGCAAGAACGTTCCCGTGATGATCACCGAGTGGAACTCGATGGCGATATTCGGCGCACCTATTCACGACGAAAAATATTCCGCAGCGTTCGTAGTCAAGACCTGCATGGACCTTAACAACGACATCGACGGCTATATGTTCTGGTGCGTTTCCGATATTTTCGAGGAGATATTCCAGCTTAACAAGCCTTTCGTTGGTTCGTTCGGAATAATTTCCAACGACGGTATCCCCAAGCCCAATTTCTGGGGCTTCAAGATGCTCTCCGAGCTTTATCCCGAAAGGCTTGATGTAGCGTTCAGAACGAACGAAGACGTCGAATACGCAGTTTTCAAGAGCGGAGACAAGGCGCAGGTCCTCGTATATGCTCAAAGCACCGACAGAAATGAGAATAAGGAGTACGAGGTGGAGTTTGAGCTCAATAAAGCGTTCTCTTCGGCAACGGTAGAGATAATCGACGACACTCACTGCAACCCCAAGAAACTTTGGGAGGATATAGGTGCGCCCAAGAATCTCAAGCTTTCCGAGGTAGAGGATATCAAGGCAAAGACGAAGCTCGTTAAAGAGCCTTACGAGGTGGCAACAAACGGCGACGTTACGACGATAAAGACTACCCTTAGGACTAACGACGTCAAGCTTTTTACGCTTGAATAAAGGCAAATTCAAGCTTCCCTCGGTTCTTTTCGAGGGGAATTTATGAAAATATAGGAGGGGAAATATGAAAAAACAGTACGAGCTCAAAAAGATAAATAAAGAGACGTACGAGATAGTCGATATGACTATATCGTCCAACAAGGTGATGATGTATCTTCTTGTCGGCGAGAAAAAGGCAATGCTCATTGACAGCGGCTACGGCGGACTTGATCTTCCGGCAATCGTTAAGACGGTAACCGATCTTCCCGTAATATGCGTGAACACTCACGGGCATCTCGACCATGCGTTAGGCGCATATATGTTCGAAGAGTCTTACCTTCATTCGGCAGACGTTGAGGTCTTTAAGGAGCATTGCACGGCAGAGTCGTTTGAAAAGATAGCCTACGGCAATGGCGTAAAGATCCTTCCAAAGGAAAGCTTCCCGAAAGAGTACGTAGATTTTGTTGACGGCTTATCGAAGATAGAAAGACCTTGTCCGAAACCTATCGAGGACGTTAAATGCTTCGATCTTGGCGGCAGAAGAGTTGAATGGTATCACATTCCCGGACATACACAAGGCTCGATTGCGCTTTACGATGAAAAATACAACCTGCTATTCGATTCAGATGCGTGCGGCATGGGTGTGTGGCTGTTCTTGAAAGAAAGCTCGTCACTTAGAAAGTATAGGGCTGATCTTCAAGGCTATTATGAGTATGCGCTTTCAAAGGGTAGCCCCAAACGCTACGTCGGGCATATGAAAAAGCCGTTGAAGACGTCTGCAATAAAAAAGCTTCTCGATTGCGTAGATATTGCAATAGAGGGGAAAAAAGAGCCGAAACATATCAAGCTTAACTTCGGTGATGCAGATCTGATGTTTGCTAAGGGCGGCGTAATGTTTTACGACAAAAACCATATCGACTAAGGAAAAGAACGATAAAAAAGGACGGAATACCGTCCTTTTTTGAATAGTAAAGAGAAAAGCTTCATAAGATATTCTATGTATCTGTTACAGCTTTTTATAAGCTATTTTTGCGGCTTGCTATTGCTTTTGATACTCGGCGGCGTGTTCAACGTAACGAATAAACTTTATATTATTCTTGCCGCATCGAGCGTTGTCGCAGGCACGCTTATTTTTGCATTTTCCGCCATAGGCTACAAGGTGATATTCATCTCGTCGCTTTCGTATTTTCTTTGCGGCTTGTTCGGTATAGCAGGCTTTACAGTAGTGATAGTACTAAAACTACTCGTATAATTATGCAATATATTTGCTGCTGTAGTGAGTATGATGTGGTATAACGGATTGTTTTTATGGACTTATTTGCTGTTTATTAAGGGAACGAGAGTAAAGTGCGAATAAGAAGAAACTATTAAATAACATTCATTGAAGTTGCAATGCTTGATCATTATTGCTACCTGTGATATAGGTTTGAAGAAACAAAAAAAACGGAACGATCAACTCGTTCCGTTTGATTTATTTACAGATCAAAAACCATTGGGATATTTTTTTGCGAAGCGATAGCTGTCTGCGCACATCTCATCAAGCGTGTGCGTTGCGACAAAACCGAGCTCCTCTTTTGCCTTGGTAACGTCAGCGTAATTTTCCGCAACGTCTCCCGAGCGGCGAGCAACTATATCGTAAGGGATCTTGACGCCTGAAGCCTTTTCAAAGGAGTGCACCAATTCGAGAACGGAATGACCGTGTCCCGTGCCGAGGTTATATACCTCGAAGCCGCCGTCTTTTTCAAGCTTGTTGAGCGCAAGAACGTGTCCGTTTGCCAAGTCCTCGACGTGGATGTAATCACGAACGCCCGTACCGTCAGGGGTTGGGTAGTCATCGCCGAAGACGTTGAGCTTTTTGATAGCACCCGTTGCGACCTTCATAACGACAGGCATGAGGTTGTTGGGCTTTCCGAGAGGATTTTCTCCAAGCTCTCCCGACGGATGTGCTCCTACGGGGTTAAAATATCTCAAAACTGCGACTTTCATATCGGGGTTGACGTTGTAGTTGGCTTTGATCATCATCTCGATAAAAAGCTTCGTTTCGCCGTAAGGATTTGTTGCCGAGAGGGGTGCATCCTCCTTGATGGGAACGTCCGCCGCACCGTAAACGGTGGCAGACGATGAGAATACGAAGTATTTGAGCTTATACTCGTTGCAAAGGCGCAAAAGATTAAGCGTTCCGTAAATATTGTTTTCGTAATAATCGAGAGGCTTTTCGCAAGATTCGCCGACGGCTTTAAGCCCTGCAAAGTGTATACATGCGTCAAAGCGGTAATCTTCAAAAATATCACGCATCGACTCGATGTCTCGAATGTCCGCTTCAAAGAAGGCAACACGCTTGCCTGCGAGTTGTTCGATGTGCGCAACGGCTTTCTTGGACGAGTTGCAAAGGTTGTCGATGATGGCTACGTCGTGTCCCTGCTCAAGGAGCTGTACCGCAGTGTGGCTACCGATATAACCTGTGCCGCCTGTCAATAAAATGTTCATAAAATGCCTCCGATCTGTATTTGTGTCGCGGTTGCCGTTTCGGCAAGACGCTCATTATCCCTTAATACGTATTGATAACTTTGTGGTAAATATAGATATTTTGTTGCAATGTCGCTTTATTTACCGCATGAATTTGCTGTTTATAAGACCTTGCACGCTCCAAGCATTCTCACGCTTGCGTTGAAGACGTTTTCCTCTCCGAATATCTTCTTAAATTCAGCGATGAGGCGGTCTGCTTTTTCCTTTTCAGCAAAGACGATAGCAGTTCCTGCAAATCCGCCGCCGTGAACTCTCGAAGCAATACCGCTTTCAAGCTCCTTTGCAATGTTTACTGCAAGAGCGATGCCTTGATCTACGTCTCCTGCAACGAAGTAGTTCTGCAAAAGGTCTGCCGACGATGCGCCCGAGCGGTTAATAACGTCCTTTATCGCATCGACGTCGTTTCTGCGTATTGCGGCTTCGAGCTCGTCAACTCTATCGTTTTCGTTGAAAAAGTGCATTGCACGGAGTATGGCTCTTCCCGATACCTTTGATCTCAACGTGGGGAGTGCATCAAGGAAGTCTTTTTTGTCAACGTCACGAAGAACGCTCTTCCCGAAGCACTTAGCAACCTTTTCCATCTCGCTGCGTATTGCCGCATAATCGGCTGTGAGGTTGGCGTGGCTTCCCGTGTTTACGAGAACGATCGAGAGGTCGCCCAAGGATCTGCCGAGAGATTTGACCGTCGGGCTTTCGGGATCTTTGAAGTCGATAGCGGAAATGCCGCCGAGGGCAATGCCCGACTGGTCTAAAAGACCGCTGGGCTTTCCGAAGTATACGTTTTCGGAGAACTGTCCTATCTTAGCGAGCGTAACTGCGTCCAGTTTGCCGTCGTTGTAATAGTGATTTTGAACTTGACACATCAAAAGCTCGTATGCGGCAGAGGACGATACGCCTGCGCCGTTGAAGACCGTTGAGTTCATAACGCCGATAAATCCTCCGACGTTATAGCCTCTGTCCTTAAAGCCCTTCAAAACGCCCTTTACGAGTGCTTTTGACGACCCCTTCTCGTCTTCATTATATTCAAGCTCGTCGGGGTTTATCTCGATCTCGTCGAATCCTTCAGAGATAAGCCTTATCGTATTCGATTTTTTAGAAAGAAGGAGCATATCGCAGTCGATTGCGCCGACTACTACCTTGCCGTGATTGTGGTCGGTATGATTGCCGCAGATCTCTATGCGACCGGGCGACGAAAAGACGTTGTCGTAAGAACAATTAAAGCTCTTTTCAAAAAGCGTTGATAATTTATCTACCCTCTCTTCAAATTTCGCTTTGTTGAAAGTGTTGCCATATAGCATTTCCAATGTCTTGTCGCTTATCATAATTATCTCTCCTTAATTCATAGGCAAAAAGCAAACGATAAAAGCGCATACTTTTCGCCTAAAACATTTTAGCATTATCCGTTCCGTTTGTCGAACGATTTTAGGGTATTTTTCGGTTGCAAATAGCTAAATTATGTCATCAATACGATAAAGATGGTAGATGATTTTTTAATATGCATCAAAGGAATTGAAAATTCTTGCAAAAAAAAAGAGAAACGGATATAATCTTTGTGAAGCACGAGGTAGCCCGACTGCGGTCGGGCTTTAATAGGGAAGACGGGTGAAAATCCCGCGCAGCCCCCGCTACTGTAAGGAGTAAATCGCACCGCACAAAACGCCATTGGACTAACGTCTGAGAAGGCGCGGACAAGCGATCCGAAGCCAGGAGACCTGCCCCGAGCTTTGTTGCCGAGGCTTTTCGGGGCGGAAAAGAGAAAGCGCAAGTTGCGGGATGACCTTCCGCAAATTTTTCCTTGCCTTGAAATCCTAAGGCGAGGAATTTTTTAATTTTACGGAGGGTGAAATTACCAATGAACAAAAAAACAAGGAATCTGATTATCGCGATAGCCGTCGCTTTGGCAGTACTGCTTGCGATATACTTTATCGCCATTGCGCCGAATCAGGGTGCGAAAGCGATAACGCTTGAGGTCGAGATCGAAGGAAAGACGACGACCTATACGCTCAAAACGGACGGAGAGTACGTCGTTGACGTTTTGGATGAGCTCAACGGAAAGAAAGGCTTCTCCTATACGACCGAAGACGGCTCGTTCGGGAAGTTTATTACGGGCGTAAATGAAAGGCTTGCCGATGATAATGCGCACGAATATTACGCGCTCTACCTAAATGGCAATTATGCGTCGTTCGGTATATCCGAGCAGACCATTGCAGACGGGGACGTTATAAAGATCGTCCTTGAAACATGGTGACGGAAAAAAACACAAAAAAATTCACCGCAAGAAGCCTTGCTTATTCGGGGCTTTTAGCGGCTCTTCTCGTCGGGGGTAAATATGCGCTTTCATTTATCCCCAACGTGGAGATAGTATCACCGCTTATTATGCTTTCGGGGGCGTTTTTCGGGCTTACGGTAACTTTGCCGTCCGTGATAGTATTCTGTCTTATGGATACGGTAATATACGGCTTTTATCCGACTGTCTTTTTGCAATATATCGTGCATTTCCCCTTGCTTGCGATAACAAGCTTTCTTTTCACAAGAAGCAATAAAGAAATTTTCAGGCTCGTCGTAATAAGCTTTATTTTCTCGATAGCCTTTTGGATGGGCACGCCGATAATCAACGTGATATTCGAATTCTCGCTGTTTATGCCGACCGTAATATCGGGAATTCCCTTTTTCGTAGCGCAATGCGTGTCATCAATAGCATTTTTGCTCGTATTATATAAGCCTGTTTCGGCACTTTCAAAGCGAATAGTTTGACAAAAACTCGTCTTTGTACTATATTGTTGCTATAAGAAAATATTGAGGTATTTATTATGTTAATGTCAAAGCTTGTCGGCGAAAGAGTTAAGGATGCGCCGAGCGATATTACGATCAAAAGCCACGCAATGATGATGAGAGGGGGATATCTTAAACCCGTTGCGAACGGAATATATACTCTTTTGCCCCCTACTCAAAGGATCTCTTTGAAGATTCAGAAGATCATCCGTGAGGAAATGGATAGGATCGACGGGCAGGAAGTACTTTTCCCCGTAGTAATGCCAAAAGAACTTTGGGAAGAGTCGGGCAGGTATTATTCGATCGGCAACGAGATGGTTCGCTTTCAGGATAGAAACGACAAATGGAACTGCCTCGGCATGACGCATGAAGAGGCGGCGGTCCACCTTGCGAGGAATACCGTATCGTCCTATCAGCAGTTGCCCTTTATGATCTATCAGATACAGACCAAATTCCGTGACGAAAAGCGTGCAAGAGGCGGACTTATCAGGGTAAGAGAGTTTACCATGAAGGACGCTTACTCTTTCCACACCACTCAGGAGGATCTCGAAAAATACTACGAGAGAGCGTACGACGCATATTTCAGAATATATAAGAGGATCGGCATGAGAAACGTCATCGCAGTCAAGTCCGACTCGGGCATGATGGGCGGTAGCATCTCGCACGAATATATGTTGTTGACCCCGATAGGAGAAGACACTATCGCCATATGCCCCGAATGCGGCTATAAGGCGAATATGGAAGTTGCCGACTCGATACTCGACAAAGTAGATTACGGCGAGGATAGACCGCTTGAAGAGGTCTATACGGGCGACGCCAAGGAAATAAGCGAAGTCTGCGAGCTTTTGAATATAAAGCCTTATCAGACGCTTAAAGCAGTTTCTTTTGCGATAAAGGGCGACGGCGAGAGATCGTGCCTCGTATTCATCAGAGGAGATAAAGAGGTTAACGAGGCTAAGCTCAAAAAGGTAATTAAAGCCGAGATCGCGCCTAACGATCTTTCTTCGAGCGAACTCGTTGCGGGAAATATCGGTGCGTATGGACTTAATCTCAACGAGAAGACGACCGTAGTATTCGACCGTTCGGTTGAAGGAGCGTATAATCTCGTTACGGGCGCAAACAAGCCCGAATATCATTTGAAAGGCTTGAACGTAGCAAGAGACCTCAACGTCAAGGAGTTCGTTGACGTAGCGAAAGTTTCCGAGGGTGAGACCTGCCCCGTTTGCGGCAAGGCAAAGCTTACGCTTTCAAACGGTATTGAGGTAGGAAATATCTTCCAGCTCGGTACTAAGTACACCGAGAAGATGGGAATGACCGTTCTTGGTGTAAACGGCGAGAAGATAACGCCTATCATGGGCTGTTACGGAATAGGCGTCGGCAGAGCGATAGCTTCCATAGCGGAGGAAAACTGCGACGACAAGGGTATCGTATGGCCTATGCCGATAGCTCCTTGGCAGGCATACCTTGCTCCGATAAGGATCGACGACGAGAATGTTAAAAAAGAGGCGGATGCACTTTACAAGTTGCTCCAAGATCAAGGAATAGAAGTAATATACGACGACAGAAACGCAAGCCCCGGCTTCAAGTTTGCAGATCACGAGCTTTTGGGCGTACCTCTCCGTATCGTAGTATCTCCGAGATCGCTTGCAAACGGCGAAGCAGAGATAGTCGACAGAAAGGGAGCTTTCAAGGAGATGGTAAAGCTTGAAAACGTCAGCGAGTTTGTAAAGAGCTATATCGCCGACGAGATGAAAAAATACGAAGCGTAATTTTTAATAAAGTAATTTGCCCGATGCAAAAAACGTCGGGCTTTTATTATGTAACGAGGTTCACACAATAAGCAAATTGTGTAACGGCTTGGCTTTCAAAAATTATGATGTTATGCTAAAATTAAAATGAAAAAGGTTGCGCTTTAAGTTTGTGGGGAAATTATGTTTTGCACAAGGAGAAAGAGATGAATAAGTACAAAGAACTTACGACGGAACAAAAAGTCGCTTTTACAACCGGTGGCAGTGATTGGACTACGACGGACGTTGGAAATATTCCTCAAACGGTCATGCTTGACGGACCTCACGGATTACACCTTATAGGGGATCATAAAAAGTCCGTATGCTATCCGCCTGCGTGCCTTACGGCTGCGAGCTTCGACAGGAACGTAACGAAAACACTCGGAAGTTACATGGGAAGACAAGCAAGAGCGTGGGGAATAGGAATGATCTTAGGCCCCGGACTTAATATAAAAAGATCTCCGCTTTGCGGAAGAAACTTTGAATATTTTTCTGAGGATCCATATCTGGCGGGTGAAATGGCTGCGTCCTACGTGCAGGGCGTTCAGCAAGAAGGCGTAGTTGCATGTGTAAAGCACTATCTTGCTAACAATCAGGAGTGCAGAAGAAGGAGTGTTTCGGCGAATATCGACGAAAGAGCTCTTCGTGAGCTTTATCTCGAAAACTTCCGCATTGCCATTCAAAAGGGAAAGCCTAAAGCGGTAATGAGCTCATATAACTGCCTAAACGGCGAGCAGGTATCGCATAGCTATAAATATTTGACGAAAGAGCTTAGAGAGGGCTTTGGCTTCGACGGAATGGTCGTTTCCGACTGGGGTGCGGTCAAGGACAGAGTAAAGGCGATAAAGGCAGGTTGCGACCTCACTATGCCGTCAGAGCACAACTTGGATAAAAACGTACTTAACGCAATAGAAAGCGGCGAGCTCACTATCGAGGAAGTTGATAGGGCGTGCGAGCGTATCGAGGCGTTCTGCGATTGGTGCAACGAGGACCGTGGCGAAAGAGGAGAGTTCTCTCTCGAAGAGGGACATAAAATGGCGGTCGAGCTTGCTAAGGAGTGCTTTGTACTTTTGAAAAACGACGATAAGATATTGCCTATTTGCGAAGATAAAAATGTATTATTCGTCGGTGAATTGGGACTTAATCCCCGTTATCAGGGTGGCGGCAGCTCCAGAACGGATTCTTTCAAAGTATTGGGTATTGACGAGGCTGCAAAAGGCATAGCAAACGTCGATTTTGCCAAAGGCTACGACGTTAATTTGAAAGAAGACAGCGAAACACTTTTGGCGGAAGCAGTTGCAAAAGCAAAAAATGCAGACGTAGTAGTCGCTGTTGTCGGCCTTCCGCAGGATAGCGAGTCCGAGGGCTTTGACAGATTCACATTCGATATCCCCGACAATGAGCTTGAAATGCTTGATAGACTCGTTGAGGTCAACGAGAACGTTGTTGTAGTTTTGATGAACGGTAGTGCTGTTTCGATGCCGTTTGTTAACAAAGTCAAGGGTATTTTGGAGTGCTACTTAGGTGGCGAGGGCGTTACGGAAGCTATTATCGATACTCTTTACGGCAAGAGCAATCCGTCGGGCAGACTTCCCGAGAGTATTCCCGAAAGGATCGAAGACAACCCGAGCTATCTTTTCTTCCCGGGAGATAAAGACGTTTCGCTGTATGGCGAAAGTATATACGTAGGATACAGGTATTACGAGACTAAGAAAATACGACCGACGTTCGACTTTGGATACGGACTTTCGTATACGGAGTTTTCTTATTCCAACTTAGTCGCTCCCGAGAGAATAAACAAGGAAGACAAGACCATCGCGGTTTCGGTAGACGTAGAGAATATCGGCACTATGGACGGCAAAGAGGTCTTACAGCTCTATGTTGAGGATAAGAGCAGCGGCATACACCGTCCTAAGAAGGAGCTTAAAGGCTTTGATAAAATATTCCTCGCAAAGGGAGAGAAAAAGACGGTAACGTTCGAACTTGAAAGAAGAGCATTTGCGTTCTATGATGAAGAGGTTGGCCGCTTTGTAGTTCCCGAGGGCGAGTACGTAATATCGTTTGGCAGAAGCTGTCATGAAAATGCGATAGAAGTCAAGGCGTTCGTCGAGGGCGATGTAGTAAGGTCAAAAGAGAAAATAACTCTCTTCACTCCGATCTCGGAAGTTCTCAAGACGAAAGCGGGCAAGAAATTTGTCGAAGAAGCTCTTCCTGTATTTGATGCTTGGGTTGAAAAGAGCGGATACTTGAGCGGTGCACTTGCCGAAAAAATGAAGACGATGTCAAAAGAGGAGATTGAAAAATCAAAGGCAGTAGGACTGTATACTCAGCCGCTTAATACGCTTGCAAGAGCGCTCCCTTATATGAACGACACCAAATGGATGGACCTACTCGATGAAATAAACACAGAGGAATAATAAAAAAACAGAGGAAATTATAAAAAGCTCTCGCTACGCATTGAAGCAAGAGCTTTTTGTTTTTCGGTGAATACCGTATTGTCAAATGGGAGGGTGATGTCGGATCAAGCCCTATTGGATCAAAGCGTAAGTACGGGTGCTTTACCGTCCTCGTTCTGGGCTGAGGATATTATATGATATTGGCTACGATAAAGCTCAAGACACCTGTATACTAATTTTAAAGAATATCAACGGTAAAAAGTTTAACAAAATCTGTTTTAATGTACTAAAAACCCTTGACAATCTTGATTTTGCGTTGTAAAATACTATAATGTCTAATTATGGGTGGAGGCTCGCCCATAACGCTTTTTCGTTAAAAGTGCGAATGGAATATGTGGGGAAAATTCCTTATTTTTCCTCAACATTTTGTGGTCGGTTCAAAAATATCGACAGACCGTTCTTTGCCTTACGGCGCATTTTGTCAATAGGAAAACGAAAAAAGTTGGAATTTTACAAAAAATTCGCGAAAAAGCGAAAAAGACTAAAAACGAGTTAATTATTGTCAGACAAAAGAAGTGGGTTTTGTGGCGTAATTCAAAATCTGTTTTGGCGTTCTGATCTTTGATTATATATTTTCAATCAGGAGAGTAGTATGACGAGAAAAATCAGAAAAGAGAAATTCGGCGATCACGAGCGTTGGGATTTTTCAAGGATAGACAAAGTCCTTGATATTCCTTACCTCATCGAAGTTCAGAAAGACTCTTACAATTGGTTTATGAAAGACGGCATCAGAGAAGTTTTCAAAGACTTTTCTCCTATTGCCGACAAGTCTAACCATTTCGAGCTTTACTTTTTGGACTACAGCTTCGGCGAAAAGAGCAAGTACGACGAGAAAGAGTGCAGAGACAGAGACGCAACTTACGCTATTCCTTTGAAAGTCAAGGTAAGACTTATCTATAAGGACACGGGCAAAATGGTCGAGCAGGACGTTTTCATGGGCGATTTCCCCTTGATGACGGCAAAGGGCTCGTTTATAATCAACGGCGCTGAGCGAGTAATCGTATCTCAGCTCGTAAGATCTCCCGGCGTTTACAACGACGTTGAGATGGACAAGAAGGACGGCCGTCCTTTATATAACACGACCGTTATACCTTCCCGTGGTGCATGGCTTGAATTCAAGCAGGACATCGCTGCGGGCAAGGACAATACGGAAATTCTCCACGTATCTGTTGACAGAACGAGGAAGATAACCGCAACCGTACTTTTGAGAGCGTTGGGCTTTGGTACGGACAAACAGCTTTTAGAGCTTTTCGATAACGATTCTACGATTGCCGCAACGATCGAGAAAGATACGGCAAAGACGGAAGCAGAAGGCCTTATCGAGCTTTACAAGCGTTTGAGACCGGGCGAAGTACCGACCGAAGAGGCAGTAAAGACTCAGCTTCACAACCTTTTCTTCGACCCCAAGCGTTACGATAGCGCAAGAGTCGGTAGGTATAAGTTCAACAAAAAGCTTTGCCTTGCCAAGAGAATAGAGGGCAGAACGCTTGCAGAGGATGTTATCAACTCCGACGGTGAGCTTATCAGTGCAAAGGGAGAGGTCATCTCTCGCGAAAAGGCAAAAGAGATTCAGAACAGCTTTATCAACGTAGTATATGTAGAAGTTCCCGTTGAGGCTAATCCCTCGGGAAGACATAAAGTTATCGGTAACAATACGGTCAACTATGACGAAGTTACAGGACTCAGCTACCGTGATCATTACGGTATGGTCGAATTCGTTTACGGTCCCGCATTGCAGGAAGTTGCAAGAAAGGCTAAGGGCGTAGAGGAAGGCGAGTTCAGTAAGGACGAGATCAGAGAGATCGCAGCTGCGGACGTAGAGAAGTTCAATGCGCTCGTAGAAGAGTATCAGGACAGCCTCTGCGCTAAGCATATCCTCGTTGACGACATCGTCGCTACGGTATCGCTCAACTTGGGACTTAAAGGCGGTCTTGACCATACGGATAATATCGATCACCTCGGCAACAGAAGAGTAAGATCTGTCGGCGAGCTTTTGCAGAACCAGTTCAGGATCGGTATCTCGAGACTTGAAAGAGTCATAAGAGAGAGAATGGCAACGCAGGATCAGGCAGAGGTGACCCCTCAGTCCCTCATCAACGTTCGTCCCGTTTCCTCTGCGATCAAGGAGTTCTACGGTTCTTCTCAGCTCTCGCAGTTCATGGATCAGACCAACCCTATTGCAGAGCTTACCCACAAGAGAAAGCTTTCTGCGTTGGGTCCCGGCGGACTTAATAGAGACAGAGCAACGTCCGAGGTTCGAGACGTACACTACACGCACTACGGCAGAATGTGTCCGATAGAGACCCCTGAAGGACAGAACATCGGTCTTATTACCTCACTTTCGTCGTATGCGAGAATAAATGAATACGGCTTCATCGAGTCGCCGTACAGAAAGGTAATCAAAGGCGAGGGAAGAGTTACGGACGAAGTAAGCTACTTCACCGCCGACGAAGAAGATAAATTTGCAGTAGCTCAGGCTAACGAAGAGGTCATTCAGGAGGGTACTATCGTCCATGCAGGCGAGGAAGACGAGCACGTAGCTCGCCCCGAAGAGATTGGATGCTTCTTGCACGACAGAGTTACTTGCAGAAGAAGAGAGGAGATCATCGAGCTTCCCAAAGAAGAGATCGATTACGTAGACGTATCTCCCAAGCAGCTCGTATCTATCGCAACTGCGCTTATCCCCTTCCTTGAGAACGACGATACCAACCGTGCACTCATGGGCTCGAACATGCAGAGACAGGCAGTTCCCCTTCTCAAGCCCGAAGCACCTATCGTAGGAACGGGCGTTGAGGCAAAGATTGCACACGACTCGGGCGTTATGATTATCGCAGAGGGCGACGGTGTAGTTAAATACGTTGACGCGCAGAAGATCACCGTTTTGTACGATAACGGCGAAGAGAAAACGTATAGACTTCAGAAATTCGAGCGTTCTAACCAGACGACTTGCATAAATCAAAAGCCTATCGTCAAATCGGGCGAAAGAGTATGTGAGGGCAAGACTCTTGCAGACGGTCCTTCTACCGAGGGCGGCGAGCTTGCACTTGGTAGAAACATCCTCGTCGGATTCATGACGTGGGAAGGCTATAACTACGAGGACGCTATCCTTATTTCAGAAAAACTCGTTATGAACGACGTATTCACGTCCATTCACATCGAGGAATACGAGATGGAGTCGAGAGACACCAAGCTCGGACAGGAAGACATCACGAGAGATATCCCGAATGTCGGCGACGACGCTTTGAAAGATCTTGACGAGTTCGGTATCGTCAGAATCGGCGCAGAGGTCCACTCCGGCGACATCCTCGTAGGTAAGGTTACGCCTAAGGGCGAAACGGAGCTTACTCCCGAAGAGAGACTTTTGAGAGCTATCTTCGGCGACAAGGCAAGAGAGGTAAGAGATACCTCGTTAAGAGTTCCTCACGGCGGCGACGGTATCGTCGTTGACGTAAAGATATTCACGAGAGAGAATAAAGACGAGCTTTCTCCCGGCGTAAACAAGCTCGTAAGAGTTTATATCGCGCAGAAGAGAAAGATCTCCGTCGGCGATAAGATGGCGGGACGTCACGGTAACAAGGGCGTTATTTCGAGAGTACTCCCCGAAGAGGATATGCCTTTCCTTTCAGATGGCACACCTCTCCAGATAGTACTTAACCCGCTCGGAGTTCCTTCCCGAATGAATATCTGACAGGTGCTCGAAGTTCACTTAGGACTCGTAGCGAAAGCGCTTGGGATCAAGGTATCCACGCCGGTATTCGACGGTGCGAAAGAGTCTGAGATAAAAGAGCTTTTGTATAACAACGGCTTCGTAAATGCAGAGGGCAAGGTCGACGGAAAGATACAGCTTTACGACGGCAGAACGGGCGAACCCTTCGAAAACCCCGTAACGGTCGGACAGATGTACATGATCAAGCTCAACCACTTGGTAGACGATAAGATCCATGCGCGTTCGACAGGTCCTTACTCCCTCGTAACGCAGCAGCCTCTCGGCGGTAAGGCTCAGTTCGGCGGACAGCGTTTCGGCGAAATGGAGGTTTGGGCTCTCGAGGCTTACGGCGCATCGCATATCTTGCAGGAGATCTTAACGGTCAAGTCGGACGATGTCGTCGGCAGAGTCAAGACCTATGAATCCATCGTCAAAGGCAACAACATTTCCGAGCCGGGCATTCCCGAATCGTTTAAGGTGCTCATCAAAGAGCTTCAGTCTCTTGCACTCGACATTAAGGTACTCACCGAGGATCATCAGGAGCTTACCATGAGAGAGTTCTCCGACGACGAGCTTGATTACAGCATGGATGTTGACGAGCCCAAGAAGACGGAAGAGGAGATCGATATCTTCTCTGACACTGATCAGGGCGAACTCTTCGAGGACGATACCGACTTCGACGACGATTTCGAAACGGATTTATCACAGCTTTTCGGCAGCGATGACGAATAATTGGTTACAAGATTCGGAGGATATTAGATGTTTGAATTAAACAATTTCGATTCCATACAGATAAGCATTGCAAGTCCCGATAAGATCAGAGAATGGTCGTACGGCGAGGTAACTAAGCCCGAGACTATCAACTACAGAACGCAGAAGCCCGAAAGGGACGGCTTGTTCTGCGAAAGGATCTTCGGACCTACAAAGGACTGGGAATGCAGCTGCGGAAAATATAAGAGAATAAGATATAAAGGCGTTATCTGTGACAAGTGCGGCGTAGAGGTTACTCGTGCAAAGGTTCGTCGTGAAAGAATGGGACATATCGAGCTTGCAGCTCCCGTATCTCACATCTGGTACTTTAAAGGCGTTCCCTCGAGGATCGGACTTCTTCTCGACATGAGCCCCAAGGCATTGGAGCAGGTAATATACTTTGCCGCTTGGGTCGTTCTCGACCCCGGCGTAACGGATCTTCACGTCAAGGATATTCTCAACGACAGAGAATACAGAGAGCTTCTCGAAAAATACTCCGACAAGGAGCAGTACGGAGAGACTCCCTTCAAGTGCGGAATGGGCGCAGAAGCGATAAAAGAGCTTTTGATGGCTATCGACCTTGATAAAGACGCAGAAGAGACCAAGAAGATACTTGAAAAGGCGACAGGACAGAAGCGCGCAAGAGCTATCAAGCGCCTTGAGATAGTAGAGTCCTTCAGACGTTCCAATAACCGTCCTGAATGGATGATACTCGACGTCGTTCCCGTAATTCCCCCCGAGCTTCGCCCGATGGTACAGCTCGACGGCGGAAGATTTGCGGTATCCGACCTTAACGACCTTTACAGAAGGGTCATTAACAGGAATAACCGTTTGAAAAAGCTCATGGAGCTTGGCGCACCTGACATCATAGTCAGGAACGAGAAGCGTATGCTTCAGGAAGCAGTAGACGCATTGATCGACAACGGAAGGAGAGGAAAAGCGGTATCAGGACCTGGTAACAGAGAGCTTAAATCGCTTTCAGGAATGCTCCGCGGTAAGCAGGGTAGATTCCGTCAGAACCTCCTCGGTAAGCGTGTAGACTACTCCGGTCGTTCGGTTATCGTCGTAGGACCTGAGCTTAAGCTCCACCAGTGCGGTCTCCCCAAGGAGATGGCAGTCGAGCTCTTCAAGCCCTTCGTAATGAAGGAGCTCGTTGAGAAAGGCATTTCTCACAACATCAGAAGCGCAAAGAGAAAGGTCGAGAGAATGGACCCCGAGGTTTGGGATATTCTCGAGAAGGTAATAAGCGATCACCCTGTTCTTTTGAACCGTGCGCCTACCCTTCACAGACTTTCCATTCAGGCATTCCAGCCTATCCTCATCGAGGGTAGAGCAATAAAGCTCCATCCGCTCGTCTGCGGCGCATTCAACGCCGACTTCGACGGCGACCAGATGGCAGTTCACGTTCCTCTTTCCAAAGAGGCGCAGGACGAAGCTCGATTCTTGATGCTTGCATCCAACAATATTTTGAAGCTTGCAGACGGAAAACCTGTTATTTCCCTTGCGCAGGATATGGTCCTCGGAGCATACTACCTCACGATCGAAAAGCCGGGTGCTAAGGGCGAGGGCAGAATGTTCATGGACTTCGACGAAGCAATGATGGCTTATCAGAACAAAGAAATCACGTTGCAGTCGAAGATTTGGGTAAGAGTCAAGAAAGAGATAGACGGCAAGGAGTATTCCAAGAGATTGCATACTACCTTAGGCCTCATGATATTCAATCAGGCTGTTCCTCAGAATTTGGGTTATGTTCCAAGAACGACCCCCGAAGAGCAGCTCGATCTCGAGATAAACTTCAGAGTAGGTAAATCTCAACTCAAACAGATAGCAGAAAGGTCTTATAAGATCTGCTCTATCGAAGAGAACGCAGAGGTCCTCGACAACCTCAAAGCGTTGGGATTCAAGTATTCTACCGTCAGCGCGATCACGACCTCCGTATTCGATATGCATGTTCCTAAGGAGAAATATGCATACCTCAAAGAAGCGGAGAAGAGAGTTGTTGAGATCGAAAATGAATACGACATGGGCGTTCTTTCCGAGGACGAAAGATACAACAACATAATAGCAACGTGGCAGAAGACCGAGAAGCAGGTTACCGATGCGCTTGACGATGCACTTGACGAGTTCAACCCCATCAAGATGATGGCGACCTCCGGTGCCCGCGGAAGCAAACAGCAGATCCGTCAGCTTTCCGGTATGCGTGGACTTATGACAGACCCGTCCGGTAAGACCATCGAGATCCCCGTTAAGGCATCCTTCCGTGAAGGACTTAACGTTTTGGAATACTTCATTTCGTCGCACGGCGGTCGTAAAGGTCTTGCAGATACCGCTCTTAAAACGGCAGACTCAGGTTACCTTACGAGACGTCTCGTAGACGTTGCGCAGGAAGTAATCATCAAAGAGGACGACTGCTTCGCATCTAACGGCGAAACGCCTAAGGGAATCACCGTCTCCGCTATCAAGAATAAGCAGAAGACCGGTCTTGACGAAGTCATCGAGTGCCTTGCAGACAGAATTGCGGGCAGATATCCCATCCACGACATAATCGACCCCGTAAGCGGCGAGGTTATCGTCAAGGCTAACGAGATGATCTCCGAAAGCGACGCAAAGCGTATCGAAAAGGCTGGCATTGAAAGCGTAACGATAAGAAGCGTATTGACGTGCAGAAGCAAGAACGGCGTTTGTGCGAAGTGCTACGGCGCAAATATGTCTAACGGAAAGCCTGTTGGAATCGGCGAAGCCGTCGGTATCATTGCAGCGCAGTCTATCGGTGAGCCCGGTACTCAGCTTACGATGAGAAACTTCCACTCCGGTGGTGTCGCAGGCGGAGACGATATTACTCAGGGTCTTCCGAGAGTCGAAGAACTCTTCGAGGCAAGAAAGCCCAAGGGAATGGCTATCGTCTGCGAATATAAGGGTGTTGCTAACGTCAGAGTCGACGGAGCGATCAAGACCGTCGTCATCACGTTGGAGGATAACTCCGTCAAGGAATATCAGATACCGTTTGGCGTCAAGCTCAAGATCTCTGAGAAAGAGAGCACTCCCGTTGAACCGGGCAGCATTCTCACCGAGGGTTCTGTTAACCCGCACGACATCCTCAAGACGCGCGGCGTAAAGGGCGTTCAGGAATATATCATCATGGAAGTCCAGTCCACGTATCGTTCTCAGGGTGTTGAGATCAACGATAAGCACATTGAGGTCATCGTTCGTCAGATGCTCAGAAAGGTCAAGGTAGAGGACGTCGGCGATACCGATATACTCCCCGGCGACCTTATGGATGTCTTCGATTACGAAGCTGCGAACGACAGAGCGCTTGAAAGCGGCGGCAGACCTGCTACGGCAAAGAGAGTTCTTCTCGGTATCACCAAGGCATCTCTTGCAACCGATTCTTGGCTCGCTGCAGCAGCATTCCAGGAGACTGCAAGAGTTCTTACCGAAGCGGCGATCAGAAACAAAGTCGACCCGTTGGTCGGTCTCAAAGAGAACGTTGCGATCGGCAAGCTTATTCCTGCAGGAACAGGCCTCATGAAGAACCGTATACCCAACAACGGTATCGACTACATGGGAATAAGAGAGAAGGTCGAGGAATACGACAGACTCCACTCCGAGGAAGAAGTAAATGAACAATAATTAAAGCGATAAAAGCGGCGAATTTTCGCCGCTTTTTTGTATTGAAAACAAGTAATAGAACAAAATAAAACGCCGCAGATAGAGATAAATTTGCGGCGTAAATATAGCAATAAAACCGATTTATCGGCAAATTTCGGCACTAATTTGTCGATAACGGCATAGAAAAAGCCGTGTGGAATTTAATAAACTACACAGCTGTATTATTTCTCGTAAAATTAAATAGACGCTCTTGAAACGTGGCAGATCTTTTCGATCTGGCGCAAAGAAAGCTCGGTCTTTTTTTTGAGAGTTCTTGCGACCTTGAGCTTTTCCTCGCTCTTCATTTTCTTGACCTCAAATTCTCTCACGCCACAGGTCTTGAAAAGTATCTGATCAAGCTCCTCGACGGTATAACGAACACGCTTATCTTTTCTGTAATCGTTAAGCTCCGTCATAGCGTGAAAGATCTTGAACTTAGAAAGTGCGGTTTTCTCGTCTCCGAATATAGGCAGGATAACCTTGCATGCGATATACGGCGAGCTGTTGAAATAGTCGTTGTAGCTCGAATACGGATAAGAGAACACGTTAGGGTATTCCTTGAAGTAAACAGGGAGTTGGTGGATGTAGCGAATGAGGTTTTTCAAGTCCTTGTCCGTCGTAATAGGCTTCGATACGAACCTATCGTGAATAAGAGCACCCTCCGTTCTGTACTTCGTATTGTAATAAGTAGTATAGCCTGAGAGTATGAACTTCATTATGTTGGAGATGTCCTTCGGGGAATGCTCCTTCAAAATAAGGTGAAGCTCGTTGTCTGTAACAACGTAAGCGAATATCTCGAAATCAAAAAGCTCCTTTGAGGCGTGAAGAATAGCGACAAGTTCTTCCTTGTCCCTACTTTCTCTCGTTAAGGTCTTTGTTCTCTCACCCAAGGCGTAAATATGATATATACCCGTCGGGGATAATTCTCTTGCAACTCTCGGCATGGTGTTTTCCTTTGAAGTATTGGTGTAGTACTGTTTAGGTTATTACGCAAAGCATGAACGGGAACGTACCCCGTCAAACATATTTTAGCAAAAATTGCGTTGCAAGTAAACAGAAAAAACGGCCTTTTATTCCTTTTTACTTGTCGAAAAGCTTGATTTGGTATATACTCAAATTATGAGATTAGATAAATTTTTGAAAGTATCACGAATAGTAAAAAGACGCACGGTCGCAAACGAGGCTGCTGACGGCGGCAGAATAGACGTAAACGGTCAGACGGCAAAACCGTCGAGACAGCTGAAAGTCGGCGACGTCGTAACGGTAAGCTTTGGCAACAGAAAGCTCACGTTCAGAGTGCTCTCCATGCCCGAATATGTTAAAAAAGAGGACGCAGAGAGTATGTACGAGGTCATCGAGAATGAATAAGTGTATCGTGCTTTGCGGCGGATTGTCTGAACGCTTCGGCGAAAACAAGCTTCTTTTCAGAATCGAGGACAAGACTGTTGCCGAAAAAACCGTTGGGACGGTTCTTGCTTCCAAACTCTTTGACGAAGTAATAGTTGTAGCAAGAAAGGAAGACGATAAGTTAAGAACGCTGCTTTTGCCATATGGTATTCGCTTTGTTGACGGCGGGCAGACGAGGTTTGAGTCGGTGTATAACGGCTTGAATGCGTGCGGCGATTGCGACGTTGTTGCGATCCATGACGGCGCAAGATGCTTTGTATCCGAAACGCTCATAAAAAACTGCGTTGATTCGGCGCAAAAGTTTGGAAGCGGCGTCGCGGCAGCATTTATGACGGACACGGTACGAGAGCGAGACGGCGACTTCTTCGGTAAGAGCGTTTCAAGAGATTTGCTTGTCAAGGTGCAAACGCCTCAGGCGTTCCGCTTTGACGAAATATCCGGAGCATACGGAAAAGCGTATGAAAAGTACGGCGCAGATGCGCCTTTTACCGATGATTCGGAGGTTTATACGAGCTTTGTCGGTAAGTGCAGAATGGTAATCAGCGACGACAAAAACGCTAAAATAACGTATAAAAGCGACGTAGAGCGACTTCCTCTTTTCGGCGTTGGCTACGATATACACAGGCTGAAAAACGGCGACGGGATAACGCTTTGCGGAGAGAAAATACCGTGCGAAAAAAGGCTTATAGCGCATTCGGACGGCGACGTTCCCATGCATGCGCTTATGGACGGAATATTGTCCTCTCTTGGCAAAAAGGACATCGGTTGGTATTTCCCCGATACCGACGACAGATACAAGGGAATTTCAAGCCTTTCGCTCCTTGAAAAGGTACTTGATGTCGCAAAAGAAGAGAACAGGCGGGTCGAAAGCGTCTCGATAGCGATAGTTTGCGAAAAGCCGAAACTTGCGCCCTACATAGACGGTATGCGCCGCAACATTGCCAATGCGCTTGGAATAAGCGAAAGCAAAGTAGGCATTGCCGTAACGACCAACGAAAAGGTTGGTGAAGTAGGAAGAGAAAATGCGATAGCATCATATTGCACCGTTGTTTTGCGATAAAGTAACGGGGAATTAACAAAAAGACAGCAGGCAACCGACTTTAAATATCACGACAAGTCTTGACGGATAAGGGCTTATGTGATAAAATATAAGGTAAACAAAAATCAAATCAAACGGAGATATCCTATGGCAGAAAAAATTTTGACAAGACAAGACATCGAAGAAAAGAACAAATGGGATCTGACTGCGCTTTGCGACGGAGACGAGGGCTATAACAAGCTCGTAGACGAAGTAAACGCACTTATTCCCCACCTTGCTACCTATCGCGGAAAGCTTGGAAATAGAGAAGACCTTTTGAATTTCTTCAAGGAAGAGGAAGCTTTGAGCGAGAAGCTCGAAAGACTTAGCTGCTATGCAATGCAACGCTTAGACGAGAACTCAAAGGACGGCGTTGCGGTAGCAAACCGCGGAAAGGCTAACGGCGTTTTCGTTAATATAAACACGGCAACTGCTTTCGTAGCTCCCGAGATCGCCGCTCTTGACGAAAATTACATCAAAGAGCTTATTGACGATGAGGAGTTCGCTGATTATAACCTTTCCCTCAAAGAGTCTTTGAGAGTCAAACAGCACACTCTTTCCGAGAAAGAGGAGAACCTCCTCGCACTCGGCGGCGACATATACGGCCAGTTTAGAGAGATCTTCGGCATGATAGACAACGCAGATCTCAAGTTCGGTGAGATAAAGAATGAAGAGGGCGAGACTGTAGAGCTTACTCACTCCCGTTACGGCTTGTATCTCGGAAGCAAGAACAGAGAGATCAGAAAGAACGCTTACGAGCAGTATTACGATGTTTATAAGAGCTTTATAAACACTATCGCTGCTACCTACATCGGCAACGTTAAAAAAGACATATTCTTCGCAAAGGCTCGCGGCTTTGAGTCCTGCCTTGATTACGCAACGTTCTACGAGGATGCTGACAAGAGAGCATACACCAACCTTATCAAGAACGTAGAGAAGACCCTTCCTGCCGTTCACGATTACATCTCGCTCAGAAAGAAAGTAATGGGTCTTGACGAGATCAGATTCTACGACCTCTATGTTCCTCTTATTGAGAACGATAGCTTGAAGCTCGAGTTCGACGATGCGTTTGCGCTCGTAAAGAAAGCTCTCGCACCCTTGGGTGAAGAGTATGTTGAGATGCTCCAGCACGCAAAGGACAACCGTTGGATAGACGTATACGCAACGGACGGCAAGCGTTCGGGGGCGTACTCCGTAGCTGCTTATGGCGTACATCCTTACGTCCTTTTGAACTATGAAAAGACCGTTCACGACGTTTTCACGACTGCACACGAGCTTGGACACGCTATGCACTCCTACTATTCCAATGGAGCACAGCCTATGGGCAAAGCAGGTTACACTATATTCGTAGCAGAGGTTGCAAGCACGGTCAACGAAGTATTGTTATTGAGATATCTTATTGATCACACCGACGATAAGGAGATGAAGAAGTTCTGCCTCAATTACTTCCTCGACATGTTCAGGACGACCCTTTTCCGCCAGGCTATGTTTGCAGAGTTTGAATACGTAGCTCACGATTTGGCAGAGAAAGGCACACCGCTTACCTACCAGCTCCTTTCCGACGAGTATGAAAAGCTCAATAAGAAGTATTACGGCAACGAGATCGTTCACGACGACTGCATCAGATACGAGTGGGCGAGAATACCTCACTTCTACAGAAGCTTCTACGTTTATAAATATGCAACGGGCATAACCTCTGCGGTTACTATTGCGTATAACATCCTTGAAAAAGGTGAGGAAGCCGTCAAGAAATATAAAGAGTTTCTCCGTAGCGGTTGCACGCTTCCGCCGGTAGATCTTCTTAAGATCGCAGGAGTAGACCTTACGACGGACGTCCCGTTTGAAAACGCAAAGAGAATTTTCGAAAGCACTTTGAACGAGCTTAAAGAGCTCATAGATAATGAGCAAGAAAAATAAAAAACAACAAAGCGTTGCACCGCAGCCCAAGTACGATAAATACGAGGGCTGCGTTGCGGCGGTAGTTATGACGGAGGAGGCGAAGCTTTATGCTCGCTTCAACGTCTTTCATTCACTCGTAGTAAACTGGCTTAAAAACGTATTGACCTCCGTGCTCGTGCTCATTATTGCGATATTTGCGCTATATAGGCAAGAAACGGCAACGGCTATAGTGTTTTTCGTTTTAACGCCGCTTTTTCCTTTCATTTTGGCACTCATACAGTATCTTTCGGTGAAAGCAAGACTTTCTTCTGATAAAGAAACGAGGGAATACGTCTTTTACGACGACTATATGACCGTGCATTCAAAGGACGGCAAGAGGGAAATGGCAAGAGGCGCAGAGCGATACGATTCTTTCTGGAGAGTATACGAGAGAAAGGATGCGTACTATGTTTACGTTGACGAGAAAAGTGCGTTCGTAGTATCAAAAAATAACGTCGTGTCAGGCGATGTGTCGAGCCTGAATGCGCTTTTTGCAAGAACGCTCGGCGAAAGATTTAAGGCAAGGAGAAGATAATGGACAGCAAAGTATCAAAAGTCATGCCCCATTCGACGGAAGCCGAAGAAGCTCTTTTGGGTTGCATTATATCCGATAGCGAAATGACGTCGGAATTTGTCCCCGACCTTAACGAGAGCGACTTTTATTCCGAAGCGAACAGGATAGTGTATTCCTGTATCAGCAAGATATTCAACAACAATAAGCTCGTTGACCTCGTTACGCTGTCAGATGAACTCGAACGAAGCGGCAACATGGAAAAGATCGGCGGCATCGATTACGTAACTCACCTGACGACTGTCGTTGCATCTACGGCGAACGCAAAGCACTATTTTGATATAGTAAAAAACGACGCCTTGAGGCGTAGGCTTATTCGCTCCTCGCAGGAAATAATCGACAGGTCTTATACCGCAGACGATGACGATGCTCTCGCTTTTGCTGAAAAGGAGATATTCGACATCTCGTCAGGCAATGAAAGACGTTTCCCGTCCGAGATAAGCGAAGCATTCAACGAGGTGGTCGAGAGATTCGGAAAGGTCGCAAAGGATGCTGACGCATTCAAGGGCCTGACGACGGGATTTAAGCAACTTGACTACAACCTAAACGGCTTGCAAAAGTCGGACTTGATACTTATTGCCGCACGTCCTGCCGAAGGTAAGACTTCTCTTGCGATGAATATCGTCGAGAACGCCGCAGTAAAGGGCGGTGCTACGTGCTTATGCTTCTCGCTTGAGATGAGCAAGACCCAGCTTGCGCAAAGAATGCTTTGCTCGAACGCACACGTTTCGATGTCAAAAGCAAGCAAAGGCCAGCTTTCGATGACGGAATGGGAAAAGCTTTGGGCGGCAAAAGAGACGCTCAGCAATACCAAGATACTCATCGACGATACCGCAGGAATCACGCCTGCCGATATGCTTTCAAAGTGCAGGCGCATAAAGAACAAATACGGAAGACTCGACCTTATCATGGTGGACTATATCCAGCTTATGTCGTCGGGTGCAAAGTCCAAGGCGGATAACAGGCAACAAGAGGTATCCGAAATATCGAGAAACTTAAAGCTCATTGCAAGAGAAATGGATTGCCCGCTTATTGCACTATCACAGCTTTCGCGAGACATAGAAAAGCGTCAGCCCCCTATCCCTCAGCTTTCCGACCTCAGAGAGTCGGGCGCAATAGAGCAGGATGCCGACATCGTAATGTTCATATACAATCCCAAGAATGCCAATAAAGGCGGCGGAGAGAACTTTAACGGCAGTGGAAATTCGGGACTTAAAGAGATAATTATAGCAAAGCACAGAAACGGACCTACGGGAACTATTCCTGTCAGGTGGATCGGCGAATATACGAGATACGAGGATGCAGGCGAGCTTCCTCTCCGCACGGAAGAGAGGGGGGAAGAGCAGAGTGCATACGACGACTCGCAGTTTTACGAATATACGAACGAAAGCATAGTGGATGAGGAAGCGGAGTTTTATGCAGACATTCCGCTTGACGATCTCATACCGCCCGAGGAGGAAAACTAATGGTAAAGGTTAGAAAAACGGATTTTTTAGGCAAAGAAGCGTATGAAATTACAAACGACGTAGTATCACTCGTCGTTGCAACGGGTATAGGTCCTCGTATTGTATCCTTCGGCTTTTGCAAAAAGGGCAATCTTTTGAGGGTTGCAGGAGACGACTTTTTCAGCGACGATAATAGCTATAAGTTCTACGGCGGTCACAGGCTTTGGCATGCTCCCGAAGATACCGTAAGGAGCTATCAGCCCGACAACGAGCCTTGCGAGGTGGAGGTGTTGGAACTTGGTGCCAAGGTCTCCGTAGTCGAGAAAGAGAACAAAATAAGGCGTGTAATGCAGATAGAGATGAAGGAGAACGGCAGGGTAAGGATAATCCACACCATCGAGAATCTTTCAAACTTCTGCGTACATCTTGCGCCGTGGGCTATAACGCAGATGAAGACGGGCGGCTTGGGAGTAATTCCTCAGGTTACAAAGAAGACGGGGCTTTTACCAAACAGAAGCATTTCTCTTTGGGATTATACCGATCTTTCCGATCCAAGACTTAAATTCGGCGGTGATTTCATCTACGTCAAGCAGGACGAGAATATCAAAAAGGCAATGAAGATCGGAACGTTCAATCCCGAGGGCTACGTATATTACTTCGTTGACGGAGATTTATTCGTCAAAGAGTTCGACGTTGCGCAGGGTGAGTTCCCTGATTTTGGATGCAACTGCGAACTTTACGTAAACGAGGATTTCTTAGAGCTCGAAAGCCTTGGCGAGATGCAGGAGCTTTGCCCGGGGGAGTCGTGCGAGCATACTGAAGTTTGGTCAATAATCGAAAAGGTCGCTTGTCCTACCGAGGAAAAGCTTGCCCAAATGGACGTAAGGGAGCCTATTCATGCTTAAATGCGGTTGTATCTTCGACCGAAAAAAGCTCGACGAATTTTTCGCAAAATGCAATATAAAAGAAGAGTATAACGATTATACGATGTACTTTTGCCTTTATGAGGACGACGAGCTTTTGGCGATAATCAGAACGTATCCAGAAAATGGCAGATGCCGTGTAGAAGACCCCGTATCACCCGAGCCGCTTTCGTATATGTACGAGGAGTTCGCGGTCAAAAGCTGTATAAATTTTGCATTGACGTTCAACGTGAAAGAGCTTATAATGTCAAGTAAAAACGAAAAATTCTTACTTCCGATGCACTTTGAAAAGGTCGGGGAAGAGCTTATCGGCAACGTAGAAATAATAGATTTTCCGCACGCATGCTGTGGGAAAGGAGCAAAATAATGGAAGCCACAAATTTTATAGAAGAAATAATAAACAAAGACCTTGAAGACGGTGCGGTGAGCGAGATAATAACCCGTTTTCCGCCCGAGCCTAACGGTTATCTTCATATCGGCCATGCAAAGGCTATATGCATCAACTTCGGTATCAAGGAAAAATATCACGGCAAGTGCAATCTTCGTTTCGATGATACCAACCCTGCGAAAGAGGATGACGAGTATGTTGAAGCGATAAAGGAAGACATCAAGTGGTTAGGCTTTTCTTGGGATGAATTGCTTTTTGCGAGCGATTACTTTGAGAAAATGTACGATTGCGCCGTTCTTTTGGTAAAGAAAGGTCTTGCGTACGTAGACGACCTCACTGCCGAGGAGATAAAGAATACGAGAGGAACTCTCACCGAGGGCGGAAAGGAGTCTCCGAATAGGAACAGACCCATTGAAGAGAGCCTTGACCTTTTCGAGCGTATGAGAAAAGGAGAGTTCGAGGATGGAAAGTACGTTCTTCGTGCGAAAATCGACATGAGCTCTCCCAACATCAACATGAGGGACCCAGTCATTTACAGAATAGTTCACGCTCCTCATATGCGTCAGGGTGATAAGTGGGTCATCTACCCCATGTACGACTTTGCTCACCCGTTAGAGGATGCTTTCGAGGGCATCACGCACTCCCTTTGCTCGCTTGAATTTGAAAATCACAGACCTTTGTACGAATGGGTCGTTGATAACTGCGATATAGTCAAAAAGCCCAAACAGAGAGAGTTCGCAAGGCTCAATATCACCAACTGCATCATGAGCAAGAGGTATCTCAAAAAGCTTGTCGATACCGCTGTCGTTGACGGCTGGGACGACCCGAGAATGCCTACGCTCTGCGGATTGAGACGTCGTGGCTATACTCCTGAGTCCATCAAGGATTTCTGCGGCAGAATAGGCGTTTCCAAGGTCGATTCAGAGCTTGATATAAGAAACCTCGAGGCGTGCATAAGAGAGGATCTAAACAACAATGCACCACGTGCAATGGCTGTTTTGAAGCCTATCAAGGTAACGCTCACCAACTACGAAGGGGGCGAGGTATTGACCGTTGAGAACCACCCTGCAAGAGAGGAGATGGGCACTCGCGAGATGACCTTCTCGAACGAGCTTTATATCGACGCCGACGACTTTGCGGAAGTTCCTCCGTCGAAGTGGAAGAGACTTTCCTTGGGTGGAATGGTAAGGCTTAAAGGCGCATATGTCATCACCTGCGACGAAATCGTCAAGAACGACGACGGTAGCATCAAGGAGCTTAAATGCCGTTATCTTCCCGAATCTAAGTCCGGTATTCCCGATGAAACGGGCAGGTTCAAAAAGGTCGGTACGATTCAGTTCGTAGACGCTAAAAACTGCGCTCGCTTCAAAGCAAGGAAGTTCGATTATCTTCTTCGCCGCCCTGACTATCAGGGACAGGATTTTGCAGAGCTTATCAACGAAAACACAGTCGAAGAGTTTGACGCAGTGGGTGAAAAGATGCTCGAAGAAGCTCCTTTCGGCACTCGTTTCCAGTTCATTCGCCTTGGCTACTATATCAAGGACGAAAAGAGTAACTCCTTTGGCGAGATAGTATCTCTCAAAGACGGCTTCAAGATGTAGAAAATAAAATATATAGTGCTAAACGCCTCGTTAAAGTAAAAACGAGGCGTTTTTTTATTGGTTGAATTTCCGTCAACCGCCAATAAGGGCAAAAATCAAACAAAAATATTGAAATCGTTGGGAGAATGTTATACAATATAAGCAGAAGTTGCTGGGCGCAACTTAGAAGCCGCCGCTTCTTCCGCACTTACAGTGTGGCTGCAATTGTGAAAGCAATTGTAAAAATGTCTCTGTAAAAAATATAACGATAGGTAATATCTTGGAGGTAAAATGAGATCAGACAAAGTAGGTTCGTTCATAGAAAGTTTAAGAAAGAAAGCAGGTTATTCTCAGCAAGAGCTTGCAAGCTATCTTCACGTAGACAAAAGCACGGTATGTAAGTGGGAAAAAGGCAGAGGGTTTCCAGATGTTGCACTATTCCCTGTGATTGCAAGTATGTTTGATGTATCGGTAGATGAACTTATGAATGGTGAAAAAGCGACGATGGAACACCGTGAAGTAACCCTCGACGATAACTACGGTCTGACCGATGAGCAATACAAGACGATATCCGAAAGTATCATCAAAAAGCGTCGCGAACGAAATTTTTTCATATTTGCCGTAGCGATTGCAAGCACACTTTTTATGTTCTTGATCGGAATTGCCGTTTATTCTATTCTTGAAGATATTCCACTATATAATCTCGATACTTGGATTCAAGGAAAAAGAGATGATTATTATGAAAAAAACGTATTCGGCTCGGTGCATAAGGACGTTGATTTTTTGTATGACGGATATGCTCTTCCTACATATGCCATCGATGGATATGAACTATATAAGATCGATGTAGAGAGCTTTTTTGTTTCTGCGAAATATAAAAACGACAAAGGTGAGGAATATGCGTTTCCCTGTTGCTTCTATGTTTTTCAAAGCGTCCATTCGACGGCTATGAACGGTGAACAATATGACGAAACGCTCGATATAGGCGATTATAAGTATTGGGGCAACGGGAATTATACTAACGCATATCTTGTTAAAGACGGTATTTCATATATGATCGACGGGATAGGCAATTTCATTCCCGACGAAGAGTGCCGAAAGATATTTGAAAGCATTGTCTTTACTGAATACCGTGACGAGTGGGTGCGAGAAAAGGGAGGGGATAAGACTCCGTTAAGATAAACAATAGCGGTTAACTAAAAGAAGGGATAAGGAAAGATGAAAATTGTGAATAAGAAAAAGATAATAATAACCGTAGCGATAGTTCTTGTATTGGTTTTGTCGGTTGTTGGCTTTTACGTTTATGCTGACAAGGCAACGGAATATAAATCAACAAAGCCTGAGAGGAATCCTCAAAACGGCTGGGGACAGCTGTACGGTTTCAGAGCAAAGATAGCGTCGGTTGAGTACGATAAAGAGTCAAATACCGCCCACGTAAAGGTCGAAATTATCAAAAATTACAACAACCATCTGGGCGATTATCCGACCGATACTGTCTTTATGGAAGAACCCTACGCCGAATACTTTTCAAACGGCGGCGGAGAGTATGAGGAATACCTCATTTTTACGAGGAAGTTTGTTGAGGGCGATGGCTCGTATCTCTTGCAAATAGCCATCGGTATTGACGGCGACGATATTTATGTAATAAACGAGGGCAATATCTCCGTACAATCCATTTACGGCAAGGGAGAGTTTTATAAAAAGCTTTCCGACTTTGAAAAGGATTATTACCCAGCTGTCGAGAACAGAAAGTTGACGGACGAATGGTATGACGAATACGAAAAAGAGATAGAGCTTGAGTACAGGCTTTTAGAGATAAAATATTGGCTCAAATACTTGTGGATAATTATCGGCGGCGTGGCGCTCGTTTGTCTTTTCGGAATGGTCTTTTTGAAGATAAACAACAGGAAAAGAAAGGACAAGAAAGATAAATGATTTTTTGAAAGCGGCTTTTGAAATAAGAGCCGCTTTTAACGTGTTGTCGGCAAGATTATTCTATTTTGCAAGAAAAGGTGTAGAAATCGCACGTAACGACGATTTTTTGCTGAAATAAAGCGATTTCCAAAGTGCATTTTGTGTATAGAAACCCTAAACAAACACAAGATATGGATAAGTGAAAAAAGTGATATAATTTGTTTGACTTTTTATTGTAATTACGATAAAATGATATAGCGTATTTTAGAGTGAATTATTATGTTAAGAGAACACGAAAAGACAATAGAAATACTCGTTGACGAAGCGAAAAAATACGTAGGACTCAAGCAATTTATCAGGAGTGCGAGGGAAGAACGGATAAAGTACGTCGTTCTTGCCGAGAACGCAGACGAGAAGATAAAAAACGAAGTCCGCGATATAGCGAAAAAGGACAACATCAAAGTCAAGTCCTTCCCGTCGAAAGAAGCGCTCGGTAAGGCCTGCGGCATAGACATCGGCGCTGCGGTCGTAACGGTACTTAAGACCGACGATAAAAAATCGATTTAGACCGAGAGATCGGTTTGAATAAATAGCAAGTAATTGCGATCCTATTTTATTACAAGGAGGTGAAAATTAATGCCAACAGTCAACCAGCTTATCAAGCATGGCCGTCACAGCGCGATCGTAAAGAGCAAATCTCCGATCATGCAGGGTTGCCCGCAGAAGCGTGGCGTATGCCTTTCCGTAACGACGACCTCGCCTAAAAAGCCTAACTCCGCTCTTCGTAAAATAGCAAGAGTAAAGCTCGTTAACGGTCAGGAAGGTACTATTTACATTCCTGGTATCGGACACAACTTGCAGGAGCACTCTTCCGTACTTATCAGAGGCGGCAGAGTAAGGGATCTTCCTGGTGTACGTTACCACATTATCAGAGGTACTCTCGATACCGCGGGCGTAGCTAACAGAAGACAGGCAAGAAGCAAATACGGCGCAAAGCGTCCTAAAAAGGCTTAATTAAAGACAGTTGCATTGAAAAACCAATAAAATAGGATGGTCAAAATATAGTTTTGGCAAAACGGGATATTATTCTCACTCCCTCAAAGTCCTATATGATTGGTTAGCAGTAAATCTTCGGAAGAAGATTGAAGGAGTCGCTGCGGCAAAAATGCCGTATGCCCGGCTATCCTCATAGGGAAACCGAAAGGGAAGCAAACAAAAAATTTTATTAAAGGAGGATAAATCCATGCCAAGACGTGGTGGAGTTCCTAAACGCGACGTCCTTCCTGATCCTATTTACGGAAGCAAGGTAGTAACCAAGCTCATAAATCAGATCATGATCGACGGCAAAAAGGGAACTGCTGAAGGAATCGTATATGACGCCTTCAACACAATGGAACAGAAAATGGGTCAGCCCGCTATTGAGCTTTTCAACAAGGCGCTCAATAACGTAATGCCCGTTCTCGAAGTAAAAGCAAGACGTGTCGGCGGTGCGAACTACCAAGTTCCTATCGAGATACGTCCCGAAAGAAGACAGACGTTGGGTATTCGTTGGATCGTTGCCAGCGCAAGAAAGAGAAGCGAACGCAATATGTGTGACAGACTTGCGGGAGAGCTTATGGACGCTTGCAATGAGACCGGCGGAGCATTCAAGAAGAAAGAGGAAACTCACAGAATGGCTGAAGCTAACAAGGCTTTCGCACATTTCCGTTGGTAATCCTTTAAGGAGCAAGATTCATGCCTAGAAAATTTGATTTAAGTATGACGCGTAATATCGGTATCATGGCGCATATCGACGCGGGTAAGACGACGACCTCCGAGCGTATCCTTTATTATACGGGAAAGACGCACAAGATCGGCGAGGTGCACGACGGACAGGCTACCATGGACTGGATGGAGCAGGAGCAGGAGCGTGGTATCACGATCGTTTCTGCTACGACCACTACCGAGTGGAAGGGACACAGGATCAACCTCATCGACACGCCGGGACACGTAGACTTCACAGTCGAGGTCGAAAGATCTCTTCGCGTACTTGACGGTGCAGTTGCGCTTTTCTGCGCAAAGGGCGGCGTTGAGCCTCAAAGCGAAACGGTTTGGCGTCAGGCTGACAAATACAAAGTTCCCCGTATTGCGTTCGTCAACAAGATGGACATTAACGGAGCAAACTTTTTCGGGGCAGTAAAAATGATGAGAGACCGTTTGGGAGCAAACGCTATTCCCGTAGTGCTTCCTATCGGTAAAGAAGCCGATTTTATCGGTATAATCGATCTTTTGGAGATGCATGCGCATATCTATAAAGACGACAAGGGAAAAGAAGTTGATATCGTCGAGATTCCCGAAGAGTATAAGGCTCAGGCGGAAGAGGCAAGAGAGAATCTTATTTCTCACCTTTGCGACGTAGACGACGAGATCGGCGAGAAGTACCTTATGGAAGAAGAGATCACCGTTGACGATCTCAAGAGAGCAATAAGAAATTCCGTTGTTCACATGACGATGGTTCCCGTATTCTGCGGATCTTCGTATAAGAACAAAGGTATTCAGATCCTTCTTGATGCTATCGTTGATTATATGCCCAGTCCTTTGGATGTCGATCATATCACGGGAACTAATCCCGACGGCGAAGAAGAGACGAGAATTACCGGCGACGATCAGCCTTTCGCAGGTCTTGCGTTTAAGATCATGGTCGATCCGTTCGTAGGAAAGCTCGCATTCTTGCGTTCGTATTCAGGTATATTGAAGACGGGCTCTTACGTTCTCAACTCCACTAAGGGAAAGAGAGAAAGAATTGCAAGGATCGTGCAGATGCACGCTAATAACAGAACTGATATCGACGAGCTTTATGCAGGCGACATCGCTGGTATCGTAGGTCTTAAAGATACTGCGACGGGCGATACGCTTTGCGACGAAAAAGCACCGATCATTCTCGAAAGCATGGAGTTCCCTGACCCCGTTATCAGGGTTGCGATCGAGCCCAAGACCAGAGCAAGTCAGGAAAAGATGGGTATTGCCCTTCAGAAGCTTGCCGAGGAAGACCCGACGTTCAGAACGTATACGGATCAGGAAACGGGACAGACGATCATCGCAGGTATGGGCGAGCTTCACCTCGACATCATCGTAGACAGACTTTTGAGAGAGTTTAAGGTAGAAGCAAACGTCGGCGCACCGCAGGTTGCTTACAGGGAGACGATCAAGAAAGCCGTTGAGGCTGAAGGTAAGTTTGTTCGTCAGTCGGGCGGCCACGGACAGTACGGTCATTGTAAGATCCGTCTTGAACCTCAGGAACCTGGTAAGGGCTATGAGTTCGTAGACGAAACGGTAGGCGGCAGCATTCCTAAGGAATACATCAAGCCTATCGACGCAGGTATTCAGGAAGCTTCTAAGAGTGGTATACTCGCAGGCTACGAAGTAGTTGACTTCAAGGTAACGGTATATGACGGTTCTTACCACGATGTAGACTCTTCCGAAGCTGCGTTCAAGATCGCAGGCTCGTTGGCATTGAAAGACGGTCTTGCGAAAGCAGGTTCGGTATTGCTCGAACCTATCATGAAAGTTGAAATTGTGTTGCCAGAAGAGTATTTTGGTGATATAATGGGTAATGTCAGCAGCCGCCGCGGAACGATTCTCGGCTCTGAGGACAGAAACGGTTCAAAGGTAATCGATGCCGAAATACCTCTTTCCGAGATGTTCGGTTACGCTACGGACCTTAGAAGCAGAACGCAGGGCAGAGGCGTCTTCTCGATGCAGTTTGACCACTATGCGGAAGTTCCTAAGTCGGTCGCAGAAAAGATTATCGGCGAAAAGAGAAAATAATTTTGCAATAATTAATAATTTAAGATTATTAGGAGGAATTAAAAATGGCTAAAGCTAAATTTGACAGAAGCAAACCACACGTTAATATCGGTACCATCGGCCACGTTGACCACGGTAAGACGACGTTGACAGCTGCTATTACCATGGTAATGGCTCACAAGGGCGGCGCAGAAGCTATGAGATATGACCAGATCGATAAGGCGCCTGAAGAGAGAGCAAGAGGTATAACAATCAACACCTCTCACGTTGAGTATCAGACCGCTAACAGACACTATGCTCACGTTGACTGCCCGGGACACGCAGACTACGTTAAGAACATGATTACCGGTGCTGCTCAGATGGACGGCGCGATCCTCGTTGTTTCCGCTGCAGACGGCCCGATGCCTCAGACCCGTGAGCACATTCTTCTCGCTCGTCAGGTAGGCGTTCCTTACATCGTAGTATTCCTTAACAAGTGCGACCAGGTTGACGATCCTGAGCTTCTCGAGCTCGTTGAAATGGAAGTTAGAGACCTTCTTTCTAAGTACGACTTCCCCGGCGACGACCTTCCTATCGTAAGAGGTTCTGCTCTTAAGGCATTGGAAGCTGCACAGGCTGGCAACTATGACGATCCTGCTTGCAACTGCGTTGACGAATTGATGGCTGCTATCGACTCTTACATCCCCGCTCCTGAGCGTGATGAGAACAAGCCTTTCCTTATGCCTGTTGAGGGCGTACACACGATCTCCGGACGTGGTACCGTTGCTACCGGTAGAGTTGAAAGAGGTGTTGCTAAGGTTGGCGACCCCGTTGAGATCGTTGGTCTCCACGACAAGGCTTCTAACTCCGTTATTACCGGTCTTGAGATGTTCCATAAGTCTTTGGACGAAGCTATCGCAGGCGATAACATCGGTGCTCTTCTCCGTGGTGTTGACAGAAACGCTATCGAAAGAGGACAGGTTCTTGCTAAACCTGGTTCGATTCATCCTCACACCAAGTTCCAGGGTCAGGTTTACGTATTGACCAAGGAAGAAGGTGGACGTCATACTCCGTTCTTCAACGGTTACAGACCTCAGTTCTTCTTCAGAACGACGGACGTTACCGGTTCCTTGAAGCTTCCTGAGGGAGTTGAAATGGTAATGCCTGGCGACCACATCACGATGGACATCGAGCTCATCACCCCGATCGCTATTGAGGAAGGTTTGAGATTCGCTATTCGTGAAGGCGGCAAGACGGTTGGTTCCGGCGTTGTTTCCAAGATCTTCGAATAAGACTCTTAGAATCTAATCAGAACGAAATTGCAGCGGAGAGTTATCTCCGCTGTTTTTTTTGTTGTGTATAAAAGCTTTCTGCACGATAGAAAATACGAGCATAGCCAAAGATCCGACTAAATCAGTTGTTGAAAAAGTCGATATGTGGTAAGATACTAGTATGAAAAAGATAAAAGAACTAATAATAAAATACAAAGAAGTAATAGTATATCTCATTTTCGGCGGCTTGACGACGCTGTTGTCTTTAATAGTCTTTTGGCTGTTGACGGATATCATCCCCATTGCCGAAAGCACGCTTCCTGCAAATATAATCTCAAATGCGGCAGGAATAGTGTTTGCGTATTGTACTAACAGAAAATGGGTGTTTGAAAGCAAGGTAAAAGGCTTCGTTCCTGTTATTAAGGAGCTTTCGAAGTTTGTCGGCGGAAGACTGTTTACAGTTCTTTTCGACTTGGCGTTCGTGTACGTCGCAGTAGACGTGCTTAACGGCAACGATATGATATTCAAGCTTATATCAACCGTCGTAGTAGTAATACTCAATTACGTAATAAGCAAGTTTATCGTTTTTGCAAAGAGCAGAAAGGCGAAGAAAGAGGAAAACGAATAAGAATAATACCATTGGGACAGAGGAGCTTGTAATGATAAGAGAGTTTGAAAGAAAAGATATAGCGGCGTATAAAAATATGTGCAAGGAGTTCTATTCCTCCGACGCCGTATTGAAAAATATACCCGAGGAGAATATCGATGCGTTTATCTCGGAGGTGCTTTCTTCCGATGCGTACACAAAGTGCTATTTGTTAGAGCATTTCGGTGAAATAGCGGGCTATGCCGTAACGGCAAAGACCTTTTCGCAAGAGGCGGGCGGAATGGTGCTTTGGATAGAGGAAGCGTACGTCAGACCTGAATATCGCGGCAAAGGCTTAGGTAAGGAGTTTTTTGACTATATTTTGAAGACCCCGATGATCAAGCGTTTCAGGCTTGAAGTCGAGGATGAGAACGTCCGTGCAAGGAAGCTTTATAGTTCATTAGGCTTTGATAAGCTGGAATACGGTCAGATGTACCTTGAGAAATGATCGACTATAATAAGCTTGGAATAAATTCAAAATGCGCATTGACGGGCATGCCGTATGACGAACGCTATTCGCTATTTAAGGAGATCGGCTTTGAAAGCGTGCTCCTTTGGGGTGGCGAAGAGGAAACGCCGCTTCAAAAGCGTATAGAGACGGCAAAAGAATATGGCGTTTACGTCGAAAGCGTTCATGCACCGTACGTTGGCAATACGTTCATTTGGAATGGCGGCGCAGATGGCGAAAGGTATTTAGAAAAACAGATAGAGTTGGTAAAGCTGCTTGGCGATTTAAAAGTCAAAACGCTCGTACTTCACCCTGAAGGCAACGAGGGCTTGCCGACGGTCAATAGCGATGGGCTAAGGCGATATATGCGCCTTTTTGAAATTGCAAGTGCGGCAGACGTCGATATTGCCGTTGAGAATATACATATCATCGAACCCGTCAAAGCGTTGCTTGGTGCGTATAGCGGGCAAAACGTAGGTTTTTGCTTTGATAGCGGACACTACAATATCTGGAGCAATAATTGCGATATGCTCGAGCTTTTCGGCGATAGACTGAAAGCCATTCATCTGCACGATAATGACGGCGTAAAAGACACTCACGAACCGCTTTTTGTCGGCACGGTAAATTGGAAGACGCTTGCAAAAAAGCTTGCAAAAACGCAATATAACGGCTCACTGACGCTTGAAACGAAGTTCAAGGGACAAAGCGAAAGAGAACTTGTCGCGAGGCTTCAAGCCGCATACGAAAGCGGTAAACGCTTTGCTGAGCTTCTTAAAAAAGAGTACGATCTGAAAGAACAATAATATATCGATATAATAAAAGCGTTGAAGAGTTTTCTTCAACGCTTTGTTATTCGTTAGTTGCCCTTGATCATGTTTCTGATGTCATTGACCTGAACTACGAGTTTTTTATCCGTTTTGAGTCTGTCGGAGATCTTATCTCTTGCGTGGATAACAGTCGTGTAATCCCTTCCGCCGAAGATCTGACCGACGGACATAAGAGGAAGTGAAAGGAATTCAAGGATGAGATACATCGCTATCTGCCTCGGCTCAACGATCTCTTTTGTCTTTCTCTTTCCCGTAAGATCACTTCTTTGAATGTTGAAATATTTGCAGGTCGCTTCGATAATAGTATCGGCTGACGTCTGCGAGCGGCGATGATCGGCGTAATCTCTGAGTGATTCCTGTGCGAGCTCTAACGTAACTTCCTTGTCTACCATTTTGGAATAGAGAGCGACTCTTGCCAAAAGCGATTCCATCTCTCTGATGTTCGATTCAACTCTTTCTGCGATAAAATATATAACGTCGCTCGGTATGAGGTATCTTTCCTGTTCCGCTTTCATCTGCAAAATAGCCACCTTGGTTTCAAGCGATGGAGGCTGAACATCGGCGATAATTCCCCATTCAAAACGTGTGCGAAGACGCTCTTCAAGTGAGGGTATCTCGTTAGGCTTGCGGTCGGACGTCAAGATTATCTGCTTGTTTTCGTTGTAAAGGTCGTTGAAAGTGTGGAAAAGTTCCTCTTGGACGGATGGTTTGTTTTCAAAGAACTGTACGTCGTCGATCATAAGAACGTCCGCCGAGCGGTAGTTATCCTTGAAGCGTTGAGTTTCAGTGCGCTTGTCCGAACGCAATGAGTCAATGAATTCGTTGGTAAAACGCTCCGATGTCGTATAGATGAGCTTCTTTTCGGGGTTGTGCTCCATTATGTAGTTGCCGATAGCGTGCATAATGTGCGTTTTGCCAAGTCCAACTCCGCCGTATATGAACAAAGGATTATATCTCGTTCCGGGGTTTTCTGCGACCGAACGAGCGGCTGCGTGCACGAATTTGTTTGAATCGCCGACGACGAAAGACTCGAAAGTATATTTCGAGTTGAGTGATATTCCTCTATCTGGCTTTTTTTCTTCAACGTGCGTTTGTTTTTGCTCGACAACCGTATGAGGCTCTTTCTCCGCTTCAGAATCTTCGTCGCAGATAAAATCTACGTCGTTGACGAAAAGACTTTGTGCTCGCACTGCATCGCGAATGGTTTCGGAATAGTTTTGCGTTACAACGTTGTAAACATACTTAGACGGCGCAGAGAGAATGAGCTTGTTCCCTACGATGTTAACCGGTCTTAAATTTTTGATCCAGACGTCGAAAGAGTATACGACGACTGTCGTTTCGAGTGTTTTGAGAGATTTTTCCCAAATACTTTGAGGTGTCAGCATAATACTTTATCCTATGATTTGAAAAATGTTTGTGAATGTGATACAATAAACGTATATCGCATCGGTCTTTCGCAGAAAGCTGTATTAAAAGCTTTCGTTGCAGTAATTTTTAACCTTGGCACGCAATAAAGATTGCGTTCACGCTGCCAAACGGATCAAAATGTGCAAAACTTGCGAGAGAGTATCTCTATTCTACTACACTTTTCCACAAAAAGAAAGTGTTTTAACCAAAATAATCGTCATGATAGTAAAAAAACTTGATCTTTACAATTTCAGGAACTATATAAAAGGCACGGCATACTTTTCCGACGGGCTTAATATCGTGGCGGGTAAAAATGCACAGGGCAAGACCAATCTCATAGAAGGCATCTATCTTTTGGCCACGGGAACGAGTCCTCGGCTTTCCAACGACAAGGGACTTATCAGAAAGGGAGAGAGCTATGCACGCGTAACGGCGACTGCGGAAAACTCGGGCGGTGAATTCGAGGTCGAGATGTTGATGTCCAAAAACGCAAAGAAGTGTGCGAGCGTCAACGGGATGCCTATAGCCAAGATAGGCGAGCTTATCGGAAATATTCGTGCGATATACTTTTCTCCCGACGAGATGAGCCTTATAAAAGACTCTCCCGATTTCAGACGTAGATTTATGGATATAGACCTCTCGCAGGTCGATAGAAGCTATTTTTATGCTCTCAATAAGTATAATAAGGTGCTGCGCCAAAGGAATGCGCTTCTCAAAGACGAGTCGCTTGAAAAGATAAAAAACACCATATCGCTGTGGGACGAGCAGCTTGCTAAGGAAGGCGCAAGGCTGATAGTTGCCCGTCGTGCTTTTTGTAAAGAGCTTTCGGTCGAGGCTGAGAGGATACATTCAAGGATAGCGCCTGACGAACGTTTGCAGATAGCGTACTCTACCAGCGTCGAAAGCGACGACGAGGACGGCATAGCCTTTGAGCTTGAAGAAAAGCTAAGAAAGGCAGTCGAAAGGGATACTTACCTCAAATTTACGAGCGTAGGACCGCAACGGGACGACATCAAGATAACGCTTTCAGGCGAGGACGTAAGGACGTTCGGCAGTCAGGGACAGCAAAGAACGGCAACGCTGTCGTTAAAGCTTGCCGAGATAGCGATATTTGAGAAGCTTTCAGGTGAAAAGCCCATACTTTTACTCGATGACGTAATGTCCGAGCTTGATAAAGACCGCAGAACGAGGCTTTTGGCGGCGTGCGAAGGCGGCCAAACGATAGTTACGACGACGGATGAAGAGGAGTTTAGCGGAAACAATGTAATAAGAATTGAAAACGGCAATATATATCAATAAATACCGTCGATGCGTTCGACGGTATTTTTATGTCTAAAACCGCTAAAAACCGAAAATGCCGTTAAATTTTTAAGTATACAGCAAAAACGGTTTTATACGACAAAAGGAGAAATCATTGTAAAAACGGCAAATTTTGGCGTTATTTCGCAAATGAGGGTAAAATGACTTGTTAAACGGCTCGCGATATGCTATAATTATAATAACTAAAATACGGACGGAAACGCCCGAAAAAAGGAAGAAAAAATGGAAAAAGTCGAACATTCATACGGCGAACAGGAGATACAGGTATTAGAAGGACTTGACCCTGTCAGAAAACGTCCCGGAATGTATATCGGATCGACGGACGAAAGAGGCTTGCATCATCTCATTACTGAGATAGTCGACAACAGTATCGACGAAGCGTTAGCGGGCTTTTGTACCGAGATCAATGTAATAATAAACAGCGACGGCTCTTGCACGGTCGTAGATAACGGAAGAGGTATTCCGTGCGGTCTTCACAAAAAAGAGGGTATCTCATCGGTAGAGCTCGTATTGACCAAGCTTCACGCCGGCGGAAAATTCGGCGGCGGCGGATATAAGATCTCCGGCGGACTTCACGGCGTTGGATCTTCTGTCGTTAACGCACTTTCGGAGTGGATGAAAGTCGAGGTCGATCAGGATGGCAAGCATCACGTTATCAGCTTCCATAGAGGTATAGCCGACGGCAGACTTCAGATAACAGGTGATGCCGACAGAACGGGAACGACGGTAACGTTCATGCCGGACGGCGAGATATTCGAGACGCTCGATTTCAATTACGACCAGACGAAGATCCGCTTAAGAGAGCTTGCATATCTTAACAGAGGCTTGACCATCTCGATAGAGGACAGACGCGAGGGCAGAGAAAAGAAAGACGTATATTGCTATGAGGGCGGCATCAAGGAATTCGTTAACGACCTTAACAAGGCAAAGAATACGATATTCCCCGAGTGCTTCTACACAGAAAGGACGTTTGGCGACAATATCGTCGAGATCGCGCTTCAATATAACGATTCCTATACGGAAAGCGTATTCGCTTTTGCCAACAACATAAATACGCACGAGGGCGGAACGCATCTTGACGGCTTCAAGAATACCCTTACGAGAGTCATGAACGCTTACGCTAAGTCCAATAGGCTTTTAAAAGAGGATGACTCTTTGACGGGAGAGGACGTAAGAGAAGGCTTGGTTGCCGTTATTTCGGTAAAGCTCCCCGAACCGCAGTTTGAGGGACAGACGAAGACGAAGCTTGGTAATTCCGAGATGAGAGCGCATGTCGGCAAGGCTCTTTCAGAGGGCATGACGACGTATCTTGAAGAAAACCCTGCTGTTGCCAAAGAGCTCATATACAAGTCCGTAAACGCTAAGAACGCGCGTGAGGCTGCAAGAAAGGCGAGAGAGGACACAAGACGTAAAAACGTTCTCGAAAATACTACACTTCCCGGCAAACTTCACGATTGTACAGAGAAAAACGCCGCACATTGCGAGATATTCCTCGTCGAGGGCGATTCCGCAGGAGGTACGGCAAAACAGGGCAGAGACAGAAAATTCCAAGCGATATTGCCACTTCGCGGTAAGATATTGAACGTTGAAAAGGCAAGAGAGGCAAGAATATTTGAAAACGCCGAAATCAGGAGTATGATCACAGCTTTCGGATGCGGTATTTCCGAAGAGTGCGATCCCAAGAAGCTCCGCTACGACAGAATAATCTGCATGACGGATGCCGACGTAGACGGTGCACATATCAGAATACTTTTGCTTACATTCTTCTTCCGCTTCATGAGACCGATAGTCGAGCAAGGACACGTATACTGTGCTCAGCCACCTCTTTACAAGGTAGAGAAGAATAAGACGGTAAAATATCTGTATTCCGACGAGGAGCTCAATGCTTACCTTGACGAGATAGGCAGAAAGGGCGCGGATATACAGAGATATAAAGGTCTTGGCGAAATGAACGCCGAGCAGCTTTGGGATACTACGATGGACCCTGCGAAGAGAACTCTCGTTCAGGTCAAGATGGAGGACGCCGTTCTTGCAGACGAAATGTTCACCGTATTGATGGGTGAGAATGCAGATCTTCGCCGTCAATTCATAGCAGACAACGCAACGCTCGTCTCTGCTGACGATCTCGACGTATAAGGGAGGCGTATTATGGCAGACAAGAAAGAAAAGAATATAAATTACGAAGAGCTTTTAAGTAAGACCAAGATAAAGACCGTTAAGGTCGAGGACGAGATACAGCGTTCATTCATAGCTTACGCTATGGCGGTCAACGTTTCGAGAGCTATTCCCGATGCAAGAGACGGACTCAAGCCCGTACATAGGCGTATACTTTACGCTATGGCGAACAACCTCGGACTTTTCGCCGATAAACCGTATAGAAAATCGGTAAAGATCGTCGGCGAAGTGCTCGGTAATTACCATCCTCACGGCGATACGGCGGTTTACGACGCAGTAGTTCGTATGGCGCAGGATTTCTCTATGCGCTATCCTCTCGTAGACGGACACGGCAATTTCGGTTCCGTTGACGGCGACGGTGCGGCGGCAATGAGATATACCGAGGCAAGGCTTTCAAAAATAGCAGCCGAGATGATCCGCGATATAGACAAAGAGACGGTGGATTTTTACCCCAACTTCGACGGAACGTGCATGCAGCCGAGAGTATTGCCCGCACGCTTTCCTGCGCTCTTAGTCAACGGCGCAAGCGGCATTGCGGTAGGTATGGCAACGAACATTCCTCCTCACAATATGGGAGAGGTCATCGACGGTGTCATAGCGCAGATCCACAACCCCGATATTGATGTCGATGAGCTTATGAAGATAGTCATGGCTCCCGACTTCCCGACGGGTGGCATACTTATGGGCAGAAACGGTATCCGTCAGGCGTATATGACGGGCCGTGGAAGCTACGTTTTGCGTGCAAAGACGGAGATAGAGGAGTATGGCGACGGATCGAGACAGAGAATAGTAGCGACCGAGCTCCCCTATCAGGTAAATAAGGCAAAGCTCATCGAGCAGATAGCCGACCTTGTAAAGCTGAAACGCATCGAGGGGATCTCTGACGTAAGAGACGAGTCCGACAAAGAGGGCTTGAGAATAGTCATCGAGATCAAAAAAGACGCTAATGCGCAGGTCGTTCTTAACCTGCTTTTCAAACACACCAATCTTCAGATAAGCGACGGTATAACCCTTCTTGCGCTTAAGAATAACGAGCCGAAGGTACTTTCGCTAAAAGAGATCAACGAATGCTACATCGAGCATCAGCAGGATGTGGTAAGCAGGCGCATAAGATACGACTTGGCGAGAGCCGAGGAGCGTGAGCATATCGTCGAAGGACTCGTTATAGCACTTGCGAGCATAGACGAGGTCATTGAGGTGATCAAGAAGAGCAAGGATAGAGCCGACGCAATGAAGCAGCTCATGGAGAGATTTATTCTTTCCGAGAAACAGGCTCAGGCAGTTCTCGACACGAGACTCGTAAGACTTACTTCTCTTGAGGTTGATACCTTGAGGAACGAACTCGAGGAACTCAAAAATAAGATCCAAGGCTACAAGGAAATACTTGCAAGCGAGGAGAAGATAGACGAGATAGTCATAAACGAGCTTTTAGAGGTCAAAGCAAAGTATTCCGACGACAGAAGAACGGAGATCTCCGTAAACTACGGTGATATCAACGTCGGAGACCTCATAGCAGAGGACGACGTCGTAGTATCGAGGACTCACCAAGGCTACGTCAAACGTATATCTACTGCCGAATATAAGGCTCAGAAGCGCGGCGGCAAGGGCGTTTTGGCTCATAGAGCAAAAGACGAGGACTACGTTGAGAGTATGTTCATAACATCGACTCACTCTGACCTATTGTTCTTCACAGACAAGGGCAAGGTATATTGCATCAAGGCGTATGAAGTACCCGAAGCAAACCGCCAGGCAAGAGGCCGTGCAATGGTAAACTTGTTCCAGCTCGATTCGGACGAAAAGGTCAACACGGTAATACCTCTCGATGATTATCAGGAGGGCTACCTCATGATGGCAACTCGCAACGGTCTTATCAAAAAGACGGCGATATCGGAGTTTGAGAGCATAAGAAAGAGCGGAAAGATAGCTATCGTTCTCGAAGAGGGAGATGCGCTTGTTTCTGTTCTTAGAACAAGCGGCAATGACGAGCTTTTGATAGCCTCTAAAGAGGGTAAGTGCTTAAGGTTTGCTGAAAGTGGCGTAAGACCTATCGGAAGAGTTGCTAAGGGCGTCAGAAGTATGGATCTTACGAGCGACGACCAAATAGTAGACCTTTTGATAGTAAACGACGACTCCAAGGTTCTTGCGATAACGGAGAAAGGCTTCGGCAAGAGAACGCCGCTTACTGATTACAGACTCCAGAACCGTGGCGGCAAGGGCGTTAAGGCAGGTGTACTCAACGATAAGACAGGCAAGCTCGTTGCTCTCAAGATCATCGGCGACGGACAGGAGGTACTTATGATCTCCGTCGAGGGTACGATGATAAGAACACGCGGCGATGAAATATCCGTCATGTCGAGAGACACGATCGGCGTTCATATCATGGATGTAGCAGACGGTGATGCCGTAACATCTGTAGCGATACTCGATCCTGAGGACGAGGAGGAAGAGCAAGAACAAGAAGCTGTAATAAGCGAGGTTGAGACGGAAGTATCGACCGAAACGGAGGAAGCTCCCGACGAAATTTGATAAAAAGAGGAATGGATTCGTTACTCTTTTTTGCCACAGCAGTGAAAGCTGCTGTGGCATTCTTTTTTTGTGATGAGTTTTATAAGAAGAAAAATAAAAGCTGTATCATTAAGATGATATAGAACGAGAAAAAAAAGAGAACTTGTCTTTCAAAAAAGCAATACGCTTTCAAATGAGTGCAAGTCCTCTTATATTTTAGAAATTTGAAGTGTAGTTTGTTGTCGGAATAAGCACGGATCCCGTTAATTTGCCGTCAGCAGGGCGTGTTGTCCGAGGTATATACCTCAAGCGGATCTTTTTCAAGCACGGTCTCGATGCTTGCTTTAAGATCTGAAGAAACTGCCGCCTTTTCAACGATATGCTGGTCGATAGGTGCGATCTCTCTTGCGTAAACATCAAGCAAAGCAATGGCATCTTTGAATTTTGCAAACGCCCTTCTTTTAGTAAAGGTGAATACGAACTTAATAAGGTGTGTTACGGAAAGCCCTACCGTCAGCGCAATGATAGGCATAAAAAGCGCTTCCTCGCGCGGTACGTCCGTCTTGACGAGAGAAAAAGCAAGGTTTGCTGCAGTCAAGAAAGTGACTATCACCTTCATCGTCGTGATAAAGCCGCATTCGAGAACGCCGTGCGTATACGCAAGCTCGGTTGAAACGTAGTCCGAGGGCTTACCTTTCTTTGTTGAATAATACTTTTCCCACTTAGAATAAATATCGGAAGGGAACGCGCGCATGTAATAATTGAGGCTTCCCAAACGCTTTTGATCGTTTGAAGTGAGGTATCGTATCACCGACTTTGAAGCGAACAAGACATCCGAGTCGTAGGATGCGAACTTATACGCAAAAAGGCACACGAAGGCTATTGCGTAAACGACTACGGTCAAAAGCAAAATGGTATCGCTCGGGATCTTTTCTGCGTAATACTTGAGCCAAGCATAGTAATAATTGATGACGCTGTCAGACATAAAAAACTCCTTTTGATTTAGATAAGTCGATTGTTCCCAAAGCTTGCATTTTTATACGCAAAAAGCTGAAATATAAAGAAATGAGATCCGAAATTTTCGGATCGCAAGAAATTATAATATCAGTTTGTGTTTTGTCCTTAGATTTCTATAAGCTCGAAATTCCTCAGATTCAAAAGATATGATTTTTTCACTTTGAGATCTGCACCGTGCTCTACAGCGTAAGCGTAGCATTTCAGCTGCTCCGAGTATCTCGATCGTAATATCGACGGGTTTGTCTCAGAAGTGTACTTATAGTCAACGACGACTGCCTCATCGCCGTCAACGAGAAGTAGGTCGATAACGCCTTGCACGAGTACTTCTTTATCGGTATCGTACTCGGTAAAAAGCTTAGCGGGAACTTTCATCATAAATGGCTTTTCGGTGTATGCCCTGCCAAAACTCATGATAGGGAGATTCAGAGCTTTAACCACTGACTCAATGTCGAGCTTGCTTTTCAAGCTTTCGTCTATGTTGCCTGACGCAACTTCTTTTTCAAGTACTTGTTTGACGGTGTCGTAAGTGGCGAGAGGCTTTGCTCCGTCAAGCAACTTATGGTATGCCGTGCCGATGGCGATCTTATCGTCTCGGTAAAGGTCGGGCAATTTGTATGATACTTCTTCTTCAACGAAGAAATCTCGTTTGAGGTTGCTTGCGGTGAATTTTGTAGGTAAACGAGTATCTATTTCATGCTCGTACGAATAATCGAGGACGTTTTCAATAGCCTGTTTTGAGAGCTCAAGGTCTGTCGACGCGCTTGGCAAAAATCTTATGGGAAGCAATCTTTCCCGTTCGCCGTCAATAAAGCGTATGTTCGCATGGCTGTTTTTAGCCATAAGAGCACGGCAGATTATCTCGAGATTGTCCGCATTGGCGTTAGCTTCATTTGGATACGCTTCTTCTAAGCTCTGTGGCGGATCGTCAGCATATGTTTTAACGCCCGTCAAAATGAGCTTTGATTTTGCTCTCGTCAATGCAACGTAAAGCACTCTTAGATTTTCATCACGGTCTTCCTTTTTCTTTTTTGCTTGAATGGCAAGATAAGGGAGTGAGTTCTTTTTTTGTCTTGTTGCCAAGTCGTAGTCTTTAATGGCAATACCAAGATCCTTGTCACAGATGACAGTATCAGATATGTTTGGACGTCCTTTTGCAAGGTTTGAAAGAAAAACAATAGGGAATTCAAGACCCTTGGACTTGTGTATCGTCATAAAGGTAACTGCGCCGTCGCTTGTGATAACGTCGCTTGCTTTGATGTCTTCTTTCAGTATGTCTATAGCGTTATTCAGTCCTGCAAGATTTCCGTCTTCGCAAATGGCGGAGATCTTAGATATAAAATCGTTAACTAAAGAAAGCTTTTTCTTGCCGTTGAATTTAGAAAGCGTAACGCATTCGAACGGCGTCTCATAAATAGCCTTTTTGAGGGCGTATACACCACCTCTTGCAAGTGCTGTGTAGCGATATTTTTGAACGGCATCAAAAAAGTCGTTGACTTTTGCGGTAAGAGTCCCCTCCGTTTTTGCGGCCAATAACGCCTCGTGGAAAAATTTGGCTTTTCTGTCGTTTTGTCGAATAGTTGCAAGCTCTTCGTCCGTGAACGAGAAAAACGGCGATTTAAGAACGGATAAAAGCGGAACGTCGTTTTTATAGTTTTGCAGCACGTTGATAAAGCTTGCGGCTTGAACGACTTCCGGTATATCAAAAAGCTTTGCTCCCGACGAGGATGAAACAACAGGGATGCCTTCGCCAAGTATTGCCTTATAAAGATTGGTCGACTTGACGGACGAGATGTCCCTTGAAAGTATGCAAATGTCGTCGTAAGTGATAGGCCGTTCTGTTTTTCCGTCGAAAAAAGTAGTGCCGACGAGCTCTTTAATTTTCTTTGCAATAAACTTACCCTCTATCTCGCCCGATTTAAGCTCCGAATCGACGTTGTCGTCCTCGCTTACGGAATATACGATAGGCTCGGCAAACTCCTTTTCCTTTTTGAAGTTTATAATGTCAAGCTCTACCTCTCCGAAGTCTGGACGCAGACTTTCAAATTGAGACGTTGCGGCGTAGTCTACGCCGACGTCTTTTGTCATCAAGGTGGAGAACAGCTCGTTAACGAATTTTAATATCGTGCCGCCCGAGCGGAAGTTTGTGTTGAGATAATGTACTTCTCCCTCCGTAGTTTTGCCGTAAGAGTCCTCCTTTTCGGCAAAGATGCTCATATCGCACTGGCGGAATCCGTATATGCTCTGTTTAAGGTCTCCAACGACGAAAAGGTTGTTGCCTTTGGAGATCGCTTGCAAAAGTGCTTCTTGTACCTTGCTTGTGTCCTGATACTCGTCCACGAAGATGTACTTATACTTTTCTCGGATATCTCCAATGACCTCGGGCTTTCTCAATAACTTCAATGCGTAATGCTCAAGATCTGCAAAATCAAGGTATGCCGATTTGTCTTTCTCAAGGCGGTATCTGTGAGAAAATTCAAGAACGATGTCGCAAAACGTTGAAATATCGCTTTCAATTCGGCGTAGCGACTCGTCGTCCGTAGACATTTCGACGATAGAGTTATATTCTCTGATCTTGTCGACAAATTCTTTTCTAAAAGCCAAAAATGCCTCAAAGCTCTCCGTTTTTTCTGCTTTTTTTGGCGTTAGCTTACTTAGCGGTTCGCCAAGCAACAATCGGTTGAAAAGTATGCTTATCCTCTTTTCAAAGTGTTTTGCTTTCAAAGCATGGTTTATTGCCTTGATATATTGCGATGCGATTTCTGCAAATCGAGTCAAACCGTCGTTTTTGAGCCGTTGATAAATAGCGCAAAGCTCTTCAAGACTTTCTTCAAGGTAGCTTTCGCTTCCGTTTGCCGCAAAAGCGTAGTATTTCTCGCTTGCTTTGAGAGTTTTTGCGGAAATAATAAATGTTTCAGGATCTTCGAGGCTTTGTGCAAAATTGAATACGGAGATAACTGCGTCTGAAAGTGCATCGTCTCGACGCTTAGGCGCAAATATTTCAGAGAGCCTCAAAAAATTCTCCTTTTTATCGTCGTAAAGGTCGCTTATGAGATCTTCCATGATCTCGTGCTTTATAACGTTTGATTTAACGTCGTCGAGAACGTTGAACTTTGGCGGCATATCGGCGGCATAAAAGTACCTTTTTATCATGTCGCTGCAAAAAGAGTGCAACGTAGATATGGAAGCGGTGGACAGTTTTTTGAGCTGTTTTTTGATGCTCGGTGCCCGCTTAATATTATTCTTAAGTGCTTCTCGAATTCTTCCTCTCATTTCCTCGGCGGACGCTTTGGTGAACGTAACTACCAAAAGGTCGTCGATATCTCCGCCTTTGTTTATGAGGATGTCTATTATTCTCTCGACCATAACGAAGGTCTTACCCGTGCCTGCGGATGCCGATACGAGGATTTTGTCTGAGTCGGAGAGTATAATATCTCGTTGTGCTTGTATCAATTTATATTCACTCATCCTTGACCGCCTCCGTAATAGTTGAAACGCTTACCTTGCCGCTTACCTTTCTCTCTCCGTCGAGAGAGATGTCGTAGCTGCAAATACCTTTATAATCGCAATACTTGCACGCCCCTTCGTAAGGCTTAGGTGCGATATTTCCCTGTCGGATCTCGTCCGTAGCTTTTTTGGCAAGCTCTTCGGAGTACTTCATAACGTCTTCAAATTGGCTTGCCGAAAGAACGGAGCTGGTCTTATAATATCCGCCGTCTTTTTTAATGCGCACGTTGATAATATCCGAGTTGCCGGTTTTGTGTAAGTCGTAATCCATGTCGTTTAGTATCTTATCGTCGCTCAAAACGTACCCCTGCATCTTATACGGAGCGTCATCGCCGTCCGAAAAGTCTGCATGGATGGGAAAGTAGAGTGCTCCTGCAGGCAAAAGTCCAAGGCTCTTATAAAGTGCCGATAGGTAGATGTAGGGCTGGAATTTGTGCCCGCAATACACCTCGTCGAGACTTTTGTGGATAACCCCCGTTTTGTAATCGATCACTCTTGCATGACCGTCGCATACGTCGGCATAGTCGATCGAACCGCGCAAGCGTTCACCGTTTTTGAGAACGAGCGGTGATAGCTCGTAAGTCTTGCCGTTGTACGCAATACTTTTACCGTAGCCGAAGCGTATCTCTTCGCCGAGCCTTGAAAAAGCCGAGCGACTGCGGCGGTTAACGAGCTCCTTGGCGACACCGTCAAATTCTTTGTCAAGGCGAGAAAGCGCAACGGAAAAGCGCGATATTCTGTTCATCGTAGCGTACGGCTCTTCTTTTTTGAGCTCTCTCGTAACGGTCTTTGCGTATTTTATTGCCTCTTCGTCAGAGAGGGCGCCGAGTTCTTTCATAAAGATCTCAAGAGCCTTGTGTATGTAATTTCCTGAATCCGACGCTTTGATAACAGCTTCCTCGCGGTCTTTGGCGTAAAGCGAATGCGCAACGAAGTTTTTATATGGGCAAGAAAAGTAAGATTCAAGGTCTGAAACGGAAAACTCTTTCTTGTTTTTGAATGCGTCCTTGACGGGTAACGTTCCACGAGCGTCTGAGAATATTCTTTCTCCACGCTTATTAAATACGGCGTTTGCCGCCATAAAAAGCGGTGCTGCGTCCTTGTCTGAATACGCCGCACTTGCTGCCTTTTCGATGGCCTTTTTCGACGGCAGCTTCTTTTCGATATGTTCTGCAAGCTTTTTGTCTGACGATATGTCAAAGCGTTCCTCAACGTCAGGAGATAGAGGATGACCTTTATGCGTAAACATTTCGCCAAATGCCGAAATTATTTCAGATTCACCCAACACTTCCATCGAGGTTGAAACCTCCGAGAAAGAGAGTGTCAGGCTCTTTTCGAAGTTCATAAGCGACAGGAAGACATTGAGCTTTTCACGCTCGTTGACGAGCTCAATTTTGGGCTCGAGGTCAACGCCGCAAGGCAAAAGCCCGTCGATGTCCTTGTCGGTCAAAAGTCCTACGTCGGATTTTTGTAAAGGCACGAGCTTGTTGTTTACCGAAACGGCATATAGGTGTTTTTTAGAAAGTATTTTTGATGAAGAAAAATCGCCGACGAAAACGCTGTCGGAATACAGAGGTGCTAAAGAAAGCTCCTTTGAAGCCAATCCGTCGAAAAGTATCGCCGTAAAGTCGTCGAGCGTTATCGTCGTATCGCCGATAAGCCTTGCCATCTCGTCGAGAACGTCGTTGAATTTCTCTCCGCTTTGTAGGGTGAGTGCGGCAAATTCACTTTCTCCTGCGAGCTCGAACATAGAATAAGCTATCTCGTTCTTATCCAAAATACGTAAAAGCAGAGCTTTAGTTTCTGCAACGAATGTAGATACGGTTGCTACAGATGGGAATTTGGGAACAAGTGAGAATATTTGCGCTCGGATAAGCTCAAACAGCTCGTCATCGAGTGGCTTTTTCAAGGTAGAACGCTTGATACCCTTTTTGAGAAGGTAGTTTTCAAACCCTTGCTTGTCCTCGTCAGCACCTTCGATATAAGGCGAATAAAGCACCGTCAAAAGGCTTTCTGAAGAAGAGCTTTTTCTGATGTATTCGTCGCTTGCAAGCTTAAGAAGACATACGACCGTTTTTGATAGGATGTGATCGGATAGCTTGATCTTCTTATCAAAGAATGCAGGGATGCCGTAATCTCCAAAGGTTTTTTCGATGACGTCGCCACTATTGTTGATCGAAGAGCATAAAACGGCAAAGTCGGAAAAACGGTCTCCACGCTTTACGTTGCTCAAAATGTCAACAGCGACCGTTTCAAGCTCTTTTGAGAGGTCTGCACATTTTTTTATGCTTATTTTGTCCGTTTCTGTCGGGCCGATCTGTTCCTTTGGAGTAAAGGAGAACAGATATTTATTGATCGCAAAGTGCTCGCCGTCGAGCTTTTCGTCAAGGTGTATTTCCTCATACTCTTTATTGACGGCAGTAGCGGCATCTTTCAGATTAATTGCTACGGATTTATCGTATATCTCGTTCTCACCGTCGAGGATATATACGATGCACTCACGAGCGGTTGCAAATATTTTACCTAAAACGCGATAAAACTGCTTTGTGAAGGAGGTAAATCCTATCACGATAACTCTCGAGTTTTTAATAAGCTCCGAGTCAACAACAAGCTCGGCGAGAAGCTCTGCCTTATCCTGTGCGTCAAGTATGTTTTTCGTCTTGAATTTCTCGTATTCCTCGAACACTCTTCCTATATCGTACGCTTTATTTGTCAATGCGATAGATGGCGACTTGGTGTTTAATAAATCGGAATAGCTTATCATCGAGCTTTTAAGCTGTGCGATGACCTCAAAAAGGGATGCCGAAAGCGATGAATAGCTCCCTGCAATGCGCTTGTAGCATTTAAGTTCTTCTCCTATTTCGAGAAGTATCTTTGAAATAGCCATAACGCCGCCCGTCTTTGAAAGCGTAGCGATATTTCCCTTCGCTTTTGCCAAGGTGCTCGCAAGCCTTGCAAAGGAGTATACGTTGAACGAAAAAGATGTCTTCCCGTCGATAGCGTCGAGAAGTTCGTTTTCGAGCGTCAGCGTAAATCTGTCCTCAGCAATGATGAGATCGAACTCGTCGAGCGAATGCTTTGCGCCAACTAACGTTTTCAAATGATCGGTCTGACCCTTTGTAGTTTTTGAGTAAATAAACTTTATCATAATTTCTTGACAGTATTATAGCAAAAAAAGTTGTGCATTTTCAAGGTATTTGGTACAATATATGATACACAAAGATATTTTTGGAGCAAAGATGAAAAAATTACTCAGCATAATTGTTGCGATAGTCCTATTGTTGTCCCTCACCGCCTGCTCGAATCAGACGGTGGTAACCTATTCTGCCGCTTGGGGCAGAACGAACGTCAATGAGACGAGCGTATACAAGGTCTCCGTATTGAAAGGCGAAAACGACGTAACCGCACCGAGACTTAACGGAGAGGGTACGTATACGACCAACATCAGCGGCGACAACGACAGCGGCTACACCGTTACGACCGAGTTCAAGTTCGAGGGCTATTACGAGATGCCCGACGGAGCTAAAAAGGACGTTGACGATACGATAACGACAAAAGTAGTATTCAAGAACGCAGGCAATTCGTTTGCCCCCGTTTCGTCCGAAAGAATATATAACGGTACCACGATAGAATATGACAGCAATACGGATTCTTATTCAGTCATTCCCCTTTCATTCACGTCTACGGTAAATTACAGTGAAAAGAGGGCGGAGTCCGTCAATACGGGCAGCGATCTCGTTTTAGCAAGTACATCCGTCAAGCTTCCCAAGACCGTATACTTTGACAACGAGCAGCTTCAATATGCTCTCCGCGGCATGGTAAACGATACGGTGTATGACAACGGATACAGCACTACCGTAACCGTCATATCAGGACTTTCGTCCGAGGCTATGACCTTCGGCATTCAGGCGCAAAAGGGAACGTCCGTCGAGGTGGAAACTATCGTTGACGGCGTAAAGACCGAGTTCGATTGCTACCACTTCTACCTTTATAAGACGGGTGGCGATACGGGTGCAACGCTCAATTACTATTTCGCAAGAGCTGACGTAGGAGAAGTCAACGTCGGCGAGGGTAAGAGAGACGTAAACAGATCACGCCTTATCAGAATGACACAAAATATTGCATATACAGAGGATAGCTTGGTATACGACCTTGTATCCTACGACTATAATTAAAAAGGAAGTAAAAGAAAATGCTTGACATTAAGTATCTGGTTGAAAACCTTGACCATTGCAAAGAGGTTCTTTCGCACAGAAACGGACACTTCGACGTAGACAAAGCGGTTGCGCTTTACAATAAGCGCAAAGCGGACGTTGCAGAGATCGAAGAGCTCAAAGCAAAACGCAACGCAGAAACTGCGAAGATCGCTCAGAAAAAGAGAAATGGCGAGAACGCCGATGCTGAGATAGCTGAGATGAAGCTTCTCGGCGACAAGATAAAGGAGCTTGACGAAGAATTCAACAAGCTCGAGATTGAACTCAGGAACGAGATGCTCTCCATTCCTAACGTAACGCACTCCTCCGTACCTTACGGCAACGACGATAGCGAAAACTTGGAGATGAGAAGGGTAGGAACTCCGAGAGAGTTCAACTTCACGCCAAAGGCTCATTGGGACATCGGAACAGAAAAGGGTATACTTGACTTTGAAACGGGTGCAAAGGTATCGGGTGCAAGATTTACCTTCTATAAAGGCATGGGCGCAAGACTTGAAAGAGCTGTCATGAACTACATGATGGATACCCACGCAAAGAACGGTTGGCTTGAGGTGCTTCCTCCTTATCTTGTCAATAGAGACAGTATGATAGGAACGGGTCAGCTTCCAAAGTTTGAAGAGGATATGTTTGCGCTCCGTGACGGAACGTACTATTTGATCCCGACTGCAGAAGTTCCCGTAACCAATATGGAAAGAGGGAACATCCTTGACGAGGCTACTTTGCCCCAAAAGTTTACCGCATATTCCGCATGCTTCAGGGCAGAAGCAGGCTCTGCAGGCAGAGATACGAGAGGCGTTATCCGTCAGCACCAGTTCAATAAAGTCGAGCTCGTAATGTATGCTCATCCCGATAACTCCTATGAGATGCTTGAAAAGCTCACAAACGAGGCAGAGAGCATTCTTCAGGGCTTAGGACTTCCTTACAGAGTCATGGAGCTTTGTTCGGGCGACTGCGGCTTCTCTTCCGCAAAGACCTACGACCTCGAGGTATGGATGCCTTCTTACGGCAGATACGTAGAGATTTCGTCTTGCTCGAACTTCGAAGACTTCCAGGCAAGGCGTGCAAACATCAGATTCCGTGACAGCGCAACGAAAAAGCTTCGCTTCGTTCACACACTCAATGGTTCGGGCTTGGCAGTAGGCAGAACGACGGCGGCAATTTTGGAGAACTTCCAGAACGAAGACGGCACGGTAACCATTCCGAACGCACTCGTTCCGTATATGCTCGGCGTAGAGAAGATCTGAAAAATTATTTTATAATAGAATATTTGCGTATGTCGCAAAGAGTACCCAAAGAGGTCTTAACAGCGAGGGAAGGACGGTGTGAGCTTCCTTAAAACGCTTTGGCGAAAGTGCGTGCGATGACGAATTTAATTCCGAAAGCGCAAAAAAAGATAAAAACGAGGCTTTTTTCTTGAATCTTAAGAGAAAAGCGAAGTAAAGTGGAACAGAGCAACGGCGCTCCTTTACGAAAGATAAAGGAACGCCGTTTATTATTATGGCAAGCAGCTTGCCAAAGGAGATAATATGAAACTTTATAACACGTTATCGAGAAGTAAAGAGGATTTTACGACCGTAGACGGCTCGAACACCGTGAGGATGTATTCCTGCGGACCTACGGTATATAATTACGCCCATATCGGTAATATGAGAACGTACATTTTTATGGACTCTCTCGTGAAATCGTTGAGATACGAGGGCTATAAGGTCAAATCGGTCATGAATATAACTGATGTAGGACACCTTCAAAGCGACGCAGACGACGGCGAAGATAAAATGGAAAAGGCAGCAAAGGCACAGCAAAAGTCACCTTACGAGATAGCCGCACATTATACTAAGGTATTCTTCGACGACTTTAAAAAGCTCAACATAGACCGTCCTACGGTAGTTCCCAAGGCGACTGATCATATAAACGAGATGGAAGACATAGTCAAAACGCTCGTAGAAAAGGGCTACGGCTACGAAATAGACGACGGCATTTATTTTGATATCGCAAAGCTCGGTACGAAATACGGACAGCTGTCAAATATTGACTTAGAAGAGCAGATAGCAGGAGCGAGAGTAGAGGTAAACAACGGCAAACGCCATCCTGCGGACTTTGCTATATGGAAAAAGGCAGAGCCGACGCACATCATGCAGTGGGAGTCTCCGTGGGGCATGGGCTATCCCGGCTGGCATATAGAGTGCACCGCAATGAGCAGAAAATATCTCGGCGATACCTTTGATATTCATACGGGCGGCGTTGACCATATTCCTATCCACCACGAGAACGAGATAGCTCAGAGTGAGGGCTTAACGGGTAAAAATCCTGCAAAATATTGGATGCACGGCGAGTTCATGCTCGTCAACGGCGGCAAGATGAGTAAGAGCCTTGGAAATACCTATACTATTTCCGATCTTGAAAATATGGGTTATTCCGCAATGACGTTCAGATATTTCTGCGAGAATGCTCACTACCGCAAAAAGCTCAACTTCACTTTCGAGGGAATGGATGGTGCAAAGACTGCATACAACAGACTTCTTGCGGCGTTGCAGGCGCATAAACAAAGTGCAGAGAAGACGGATGAAGAGGTGTTGAACGGCTATCGTACAAGATTCAAGGAGGCTATCGAGGACGACATCAATATTCCCCTTTGCCTTGGTATATTAAATACTATGGTCAAGGAGAAAAAGTCAGTCGATATCTACAACTTGGCGCAGGAGTTTGACAAAGTCCTTGGGCTTTCGCTTTCCGCAATGCCCGAAAAAGAGAAGATAGAGCTTCCCGACGACGTCAAGGCTATCGCAGAAGAAAGACTTCTTGCAAGAAAAAATAAGGACTTTGCCAAGTCCGACGAGCTTCGTGCAAAGCTTGACGGAATGGGCTATATGATAAAGGACGTTCCGGGCGGCTACGAGATAACCAAGAAGTAAACGCAAGACTGTTTTGCAATAGATACTTTCAAAGCATATATAAAAAGAAACAATACGAGCTTGATCTAAGATCAAGCTCTTTTTTATCGCAAAAGCCTGTATATATGCAAAAAGCCTGCATAAATATAAACAAATTGCATAAAAATTGAATTTTTTATCGCAAAACGGATAATTTTTTCAAAAAATGCGTATAAAATCCTTGACTTTAGTACGCAAAAGTATTAAAGTGTATTCAACAAAAACGAAGGAGAATCTTAATGTTTTCGATAAGCGCGATCATTATTATACTAACCGTGATTAGCATCTTAAATTTAAGAGGCTCTTTTGGCTATACGAAAAACTGATTTTCGATAAAGGAAGTTACGGAGTCTCAAAAGCAAAGAGGCTCCGTTTTTTTATCCTCGAAGATCTGAAAGTCGAACTCAATTTTAAGGAGATATAATTATGAAAAAGTCATTAGTCAAAGTGTTAGCACTCGTGCTCTCATTAACCGTAGCGGTGTCCTGCTTTGCAGGATGCAATAACTCATCAAACGGCGACGAGCTCATTATAGGCCTTTCCGGTCCTTTAACGGGTGGTGCGGCAGTATACGGCACTGCGGTAGAAAATTCCGTCGAAATGGCTGTTGAGGAGATCAACGCCGCAGGCGGACTCAAAAACGGCGTAAAGCTCAAAGTAATAATGCTTGACGATGCTCACGACAAAGAGAAAGCGACTGCAAACTACGCTTCCCTTCTTGATATGGGAATGCAGGTATCGCTTGGATGCGTAACGTCCGATCCTTGCCTTGAATTTGCCAACTATGCAAAGGAAGACAACGTCTTTTTCATCACTCCTTCGGCAACGACTGACGGCGTAACAAAATATGACAATGCTTTCCAGATGTGCTTCTCCGATTCAAGCCAAGGCACAGCGGCGGCTAAATACGTCAAGGAAGAGATACTCTCCAAGGGTATCAAGGTCGGCGTTTTGTATCTTTCGGACGACCCGTATTCAAAGGGAATATATGACACATTTGCGGCTGAGTTCAGCGCGAGCGAGCTTGCCTCGATGACCGTTCAGAAATTCACCAAAGATACTCAATCCGATCTTAACCCTCAGGCGCAGACATTCGCAAACGCAGGCTGCACGTTCATCTTCATGCCGACGTACAGCGAGGCTGCAAAGAATTTCTTGACGGCAGCAAAGGGTGTTCTCGATCCCAAAGCTGTAGTATACGGATGCGACGGATTCGACGGCATCGACACGCTTGAAGGCTTCGACATCGCTTCCGTTCCGCAGGAAATATCCTACCTTTCTCACTTCAATTCCGCATCTACGGAGGGACTTTCGGGCGAGTTCGTTAAAAAGTACACCGAAAAATACGGCAAAGACACTCTTAGCCAGTTCGGCGCATCGGCTTACGACTGCGTATACGCATTGGTAGCCGCACTCAACGAGGAGATTGACGCAGGTAACGTCGTAGACGGAACGGTATCTGCAAGCGATCTTTGCGAAATGCTCAAAAAGCGTTTCACAAACGGCTTCACCTTCACGGGCGCAACAGGCGAGAACATGACTTGGGGGACGAACGGCAGAGTCAATAAGAGTGCCGTTAAATACATAGTCAAAGCCGCTGACTAATAAAGAAAAAAAAATACAGCGCGAGACTCCTTCCCGTTTTTTGGGAAGGAGCTATGCGCAAAAAAGGAACGTATAGATGTTTGTTTTTACAACGGTACTCAACGGACTGTCGCTCGGCGGAGTGTACGCATTGATTGCGCTCGGCTATACGATGGTCTACGGAATAGCGAAAATGCTGAATTTTGCGCACGGCGACATAATTATGGTCGGCGGCTATTCTGTTTTTGTATTCTTTAATATGACGAACAACCCTGTTATCGCCGTACTTTTTGCGATAATATTTTGCGTTGTTGTGGGTGTTTTGACCGAAAGACTGGCGTATAGACCTCTTCGAGGCGCATCGCCCCTTGCCGTCCTTATTACTGCGATAGGCGTCAGTTACCTTTTGCAAAGCTTGGCACAGGTAGTATTCGGTGCTGCTCCGAAAATGCTCGACAAGTTTGCAGATCTCGGATATTTGACCATGTTCGGGATGTCTGTAAAGGTCTCGACAGTCGTAACGCTTATTGCGGCAGTCCTCATCATGGTCGCACTTACGCTGTTTATCGACTGCACTAAGGTCGGCAAAGCTATGCTTGCCGTATCAGAGGATAAGGCGGCAGCTCAGCTCATGGGAATAAATTCCAATGCGATAATCACGATAACTTTCATTATCGGCTCGGCGTTGGCGGCGGTCGCAGGTGCGTTCTACGTGCTTTTGACCCCGACGATAACCCCTACGATGGGCTCTATGCCGGGAATAAAGGCGTTTACGGCGGCGGTTATCGGAGGAATAGGTTCGATCCCCGGCGCAATGCTCGGCGGCTTGCTCTTAGGGCTTATCGAGACCCTGTGTAACTCAATTCCGTGGCTTTCAAGCTACACCGTAGCGATAGAGTTCGCGCTCTTAATAATAATACTTTTGCTTCGTCCGACCGGACTTCTCGGCAAAAAGAGGAGGGAAAAGGTATGAAAACGGCAAACGGAAACAAAAAACGCTTCAAATGGAAGCAGTATATCTCCTACGTCGTCATTGCGCTTTTCACGATTATATTCTCGATAATGTCGCTAAGCGGCGGCTTGAAGCTTTCGTCGATAATACTTCTCGAGCAGATATCGTATAGCGTCATCCTCGCAATATCGCTTTCCCTCGTAGTAGGCTTTTTGGGCGAGCTGTCATTGGGACATGCGGCGTTTATGAGCCTTGGTGCGTTCTTCGGCGGATACCTCCAAACGTACGTATTCCCAGCTCTTACCGAAGCGGCTCCTTTCGTATCGATAATACTTGCTATGCTGATAGGCGGCGTAATAGCGGCATTTTTCGGGCTGATAATAGGACTTCCTGCGTTGAGATTAAAGGGCGATTACCTTGCGATTGTAACGCTTGCGTTCGGCGAGATAGTAAAGACGTTGTTCGTTAACTCCAAGGTGTTCCAAGGCGCAGTAGGACTTTCTACTTTCCGCTACGATAAAAATACACTGTTTATTATAGCCTATATCATCATATTGATAACCCTTGCGATACTCAACAATCTTATCAAGAGTAAGCACGGCCGCAATATAATGGCAATACGCGATAGCGAGATAGCCGCTCGTGCGATGGGCGTCAACGTAACCTATTACAAGCTTGCGGTCTTCGTCATTTCGGCATTTTTTGCGGGCGTTGCAGGAGTTATTTACAGCAATGCGTCCTATACGGTCAAGGCGTCGACCTTTGACTATAACTACTCGATAAACGTCTTGGTAATGGTCGTTTTGGGCGGCATGGGAAATATGAACGGCTCGATAATTGCGGCAGTACTCATTACGTTCTTGAATAACAAGCTAGCTACCGTATTGACGGGCGACCTTTCGACGCTCAAAAATATGATATATGCGTTGATTTTGGTGCTTCTCGTAATATACAACAATGCACCGAAGCTTGCCGCAACGAGAGAAAGGTTCTCAAGACAGGCGATATGGGCGTTTTGCAAGGAAAAATTTTTCAAGAAAAAACCGTCGAGAAAGGAAGAAGAGATCGTTGCATTCGGTGCGGACTGGTCAAAAGTGCCTACCAAGATAGAGGTTGACGCGGTTCTTTCGACGGAACTGAAATCCGATGACGCTTACGTGCCGGATAGACCTGACAAAAGGAGGGACGTATGAGTAACTACGTATTAGAGACAAAAAACTTAGGGATATCCTTCGGCGGTCTTAAAGCGCTTTCAGACGTTGATATTTCGATAGAAAAAGGCAAACTGTATGGGCTTATCGGACCTAACGGCGCAGGCAAAACGACGGTATTTAACCTGTTGACGGGCGTATATAAGCCAACCTTTGGCAAATTCTACCTTTGCGGAGAGGATTTGACGGGACACGATCAGGCGGAAATAAACAAAAAGGGCATTGCAAGGACGTTCCAGAACATCCGACTTTTCAACAATATGAGCGTTATCGACAACGTATTGGTAGGACTGTCAAATCAAAAGGAGTATTCCTGCTCGATGCTTGAATCGGTGTTGCGACTGCCCTCGTTCTATAAGAGCGAAAAGGCAATGCGAGATAAAGCAAAGGAGATTTTAGAGATGTTCGGTTTAAAGGAAGAGCGCAATGCGCTTGCATCCAATCTCCCTTATGGCAAGCAAAGGAAGCTAGAGATAGCAAGAGCTATTGCGACGAACCCCAAATTATTGCTTCTCGACGAGCCTGCGGCAGGAATGAATCCGCAGGAGACGACCGAACTAATGGATACGATACGCTTCGTGCGTGAGAAGTTCGATCTTACGATACTTCTCATCGAGCACGATATGAAGCTCGTAAGCGGCATTTGCGAAGAGCTTACCGTACTCAACTTCGGAACTGTGCTTGCGCAGGGCAAGACGGAAGACGTTCTCAACAACGCAGAAGTCGTCAAAGCGTACCTCGGAGGTTAAACATGGCATTACTTGAAGTAAAAAACCTTGAAATACATTACGGACTGATAAAGGCAATAAAAGATGTATCTTTTGAAGTCAACGAGGGCGAAATAGTCGTACTTATCGGCGCAAACGGTGCAGGCAAGACGACTACCATGCACGCTGTAAGCGGACTTATACCGAAGTTTTCAGGCAAGGTCTTCTACGACGGCAAGGATATAACAGACGTTCCGTCGCACAAGCTCGCATATATGGGTATGGCGCAAGTCCCCGAGGGACGTCGTATATTCCAAGAGCTTTCAGTAAAAGACAACCTTATCTTGGGAGCGTATTCACGCAAGAGTAAGAGCGAGATAGCTGACTCCTTCAAGGAAGTGTATGCGAAGTTCCCTATATTGGAGGAAAGAAAAAATCAGGTCGCAGGAACGCTTTCTGGCGGCGAACAACAGATGCTTGCAATGGCAAGAGCGCTCATGAGTAAGCCTAAGATAATTTTGATGGACGAACCGTCAATGGGACTTTCTCCTCTTTACGTTCAAAGGGTGTTCTCGTTTATAAAAGAGATAAGAGAGCAGGGCACGACTATTCTTCTCGTCGAGCAGAATGCTAAGCAAGCGCTTTCCATCGCAGATAGGGCGTATGTTCTTGAAACGGGGAACGTAACGCTTTCAGGCAAAGCCAACGAGCTTCTTGAAAACGACGCTATTAAAAAAGCGTATTTGTCGTAACGGAAGACCGCGTTGACACAATAAAGCAAACAATACACAATACTTTTATTTTCTTAATTATATTTCCACAAAAAAGCGACGGACGATTTGTTCGTCGCTTTTTAATACGGTTATGCGAAACGACAAAATATCATTGCTAAACGTCGAATAATAATGATGCTTTGCACAATTTTCAACACTTTATCGCAATGTCCGCCTCTAACGATTGAAATTTTGTTTTGATTAGTATATAATTATTAAGATAAAAGCGGATGATGTCCGCTCAAAAAGTTATTACGGAGATAATTATGGCTGCTTTGGCATTGATCCCTGCGGTAATGTTTGCCGTTCAGGCGATAAGTTTCAAGATGTACGGATATATGTGCGACAAATCGAAGTCGTCTTTTGCGCTTTTCACGACGTTATACCTGTGTTTTTCCGCCGTTTTGGCGCTTCCGTTCGTATTTATCATAGATAAGGGCGTAATAAGCGCAGAAAGTATGATGTTCGGCGGACTGATGGGCGTTGCGTTCTTCGGTTTTATTTTAATGTACGACAAGGCGATAAAGAGCGGCCCGCTTTCTATTACGACGCTTGTATTCTCCGTTGCATCAGCTATTCCGATCATAGTTTCCGCAATAGTGTTCGACGAGGCAATAACTGCGCTTCAGATAGTCGGCTTTGTCATCATTGCGATAAGCCTATATTTCATCTCGTTCGCAAACAGCCACAGAAAGACTACCGAAAAGAGACAGTTTTCAAGGAAATGGCTTCTCTATACCTGCGTAGGCTTTGCATTCAACGTATGCACGATGCTTCTTAATAAGTTCTTCGGCAAGACCGTAGAGGGCGGAAGCGTCTATCAATATATTTTCACGACGTTCATGGTCTCTGCGATACTTTCGCTTACGCTTTATATTCCCAAGGAGACGAGATCGAACGTCAAAAATATCGGCGTTGACAAGTGGTTTATAATACTTGCGATAGCCGTAGCGGTAGCAAACGCCGTCGGAAACGGCGCAGTAGCCGTTCTTGGCGGCATACTCAACGGCGCCGTTCTGTTCCCTGTAACGGGCGCAGTCTCCGTTTTGATCTCATCGCTCGTTTCGATATTCCTGTTCGACGAGAAGTTGAACGCAAAGAGCATAATAGGACTGTCGCTTGGCATTGTCGCGATAGTTTTGATAAGCATATAATGATATGGCGGTAAGCGTATGCTTTGCCTATTTGGAATAAGGGGAAACATATGAAAATGTTAAAAACAAGATGGAGCGAAAAGGTAGAAAGCGTACCGTTCAACGAATATCCTCGTCCGCAGTTTGAAAGAGACAGCTTTTTCAACCTGAACGGCAAGTGGGATTATGCAATAAACGACGGGGAACTGCCTGAACTGTATGACGGCGAGATCTTAGTGCCTTTTTCTCCCGAGAGCTATCTTTCGGGCGTTGAAAGAACGCTATCGCCCGATAAAACGTTGTGGTATAGGCGAACCTTTGCTTTACCAGACGGCTTTAATAAAGGCCGTGTAATAATAAATTTCGGCGCTGTAGACCAAATTTGCGAGGTCTTTATAAACGGTGTAAAGATCGGCGAGAACGACGGCGGCTATTATCCGTTCTCATTTGACGTGACGGAAAATATCAAGCCCGAGAACGAGATAATAGTTAAAGTCGTTGACTTAACTGATACCTCGTATAGGGAAACGGGCAAGCAACGTTTCGCAAGGGGCGGCATTTGGTATACTCCTCAGTCGGGGATCTGGCAGACTGTATGGATTGAGAGCGTCCCCGAAAAATACGTAAAAAGCGTCAAGATGATCCCGTCGTACGAAAATGGCGAAGTCGAGCTTGAATTTGATAAGACTTGCGAAGGGATCGTCAAAGTGAAAGCATTTTTTGACGGCAAAGAGGTCGCTTGCGGCGAGGACAATTGCAAAATAATGCTTAAAATAGAGGACAAAAAGCCGTGGTCGCCGGAAGAGCCAAATCTTTACGACCTTGAAATAGAGTATGGTGACGACAAGATAAAAAGCTACTTTGCACTCAGGGATGTTTGCGTCAAAACGGCAAGCGACGGCAAAAAGCGCATTTTTCTCAACGGCAAGCCTTATTTTATGCACGGACTTCTCGACCAAGGTTATTGGAGCGACGGACTTTATACGCCCCCTTGCGAGGAAGCGTTCGTATACGATATAAAGGTTGCCAAGGATTTAGGCTTCAATATGCTCAGAAAGCATATAAAGATAGAGCCTATGCGCTGGTACTACCTTTGCGATAAGATGGGGATGCTCGTCTGGCAGGATATGATCTCGGGCGGAAGGCAGCCTTATTCGACGCTTTTCACCGTATACAACCAATTTTGCTACACCTGCCATAAGGACGGAAAGTTTAATTACAGGCTATTCGGCAGAGAGAGCGAAGAGGGCAGGAATTATTACTACAAAAACCTGCACCGTATGATAGACCACCTGTATAACGTTCCATCTATTGTCCTTTGGACGCCTTTTAACGAGGGCTGGGGACAGTTTGATGCAAAAAAGACGCTCGAAATAGTCAAAAAAGCCGATGGGACACGACTTGTTGACCACGCAAGCGGATGGCACGACCAAGGCGTAGGGGATTTTAAGTCAACGCACATATACTTCCGTCCAGTAAGGATGCATACGGATAAGCGTGCATACATATTGACCGAGTTCGGTGGCTACACGCTGATGCTCCCCAAGCATTCTGTAAATCCCGATGAGGTGTTCGGGTATAAGACTATGGGGTCTGTCGAGCAGCTTAACGGCAAGGTAAAAACGCTTTTCGAGCGAGACGTTGTCAATAACATCAAAAAAGGAATGTGCTCGTCCGTTTACACGCAAGTGTCTGACGTTGAGGATGAGACGAACGGCGTTATGACCTACGACAGGGAGATAATAAAGCTTGACGAGGGCATAATGACGGAGATAGCTCGCAAAATAAAAGGCGAGTATGAGAAGCTATAAAAAGGAAAGAAAAAGGGAATCATAGGAAGAAAAGGCGCATAAAAAGCAAGTATCATTCGGAGGAAATAAAGGTTGTCAAGAGCGGCTATTTTTTATCATGGATTTTTAACTGACGACAAGGATTTCGGAGATCTATACGACGGCGTAAGAGATAACTACGACGAAATAGTGAAATACGTCTTCCCGGGGCATCAAACGCCAAACGATTTTGCCCTTTTCACCGAAGAAGAAACCTTCAAAACTGCCGAAAAGGCGTACGACGATCTGAGGACTAAGTACGACGAGATAGACGTATACGGCTTTTCTATGGGCGGAGCGATGGCAACGCATATAGCAAAGCTAAAAGATCCCGCAAGACTCGTTCTTCTTGCTCCTGCCAATAAGTATTTGAACTTCACTTTTGTTTTCGAGCAGTTCAAGTATCAACTGAAGACCGCCTACGGACTTTTGAAAAAAACAGACAAGGAAAAGTACAAAGAGATAAAGACTGCTCTTTCGGTATATTTTGCAAACGACCGCAAGGGCTGGTCGATATTCGTAAGGCAGCTTTTCCCAAACTATACGCACCACACGCTTTCGACCTTTTCAAAGATAATCAAGCATTGTAACGACGGTTTGACGACGATATCGCAACCGACGCTCATAATATGGGGAAAGCTCGATCAATTCGTTCCGTACGAGTCGATAAAGTACCTGTCCGATATGTGTGAAAGTCAAACTTCACGAGTAAAGATATATGACGATATAAGCCATCTAATGTTATACGGAGAAAACGCAAAGGAGGTAATCGACGAGGTGGTCGATTTTATAAAATGAACACGAAAATATTGAATTTATATAGGGAGTGCTTTCCTGAGGATTCTGACGAATATTCGTTCTTCTATATTGCAAAAAAAGCAAAAGAAGAGAACGTATATTCATTTACCGAAAACGGCGAGCCCGTTTCAATGCTTATTGCATTGGATAATACGCTAAGCATTGGCGGAAAAACGATAGAATGCCCGTTTTTTGCAGCCGTATGCACTAAGCCGATACATAGAAAGAGAGGTTTGGCAAGAAAGCTCATATTAAAGACGATGGAAGAGCTGAAAGAGCGTGGAGTAGCCGCAGTTTCACTGTACCCCGAAAATGCGAAGTTTTATGAGCCTCTTGGCTTTACTACTTACGCTTACACCAACGGCTATTCGATAAAGGACGCTTCCTTTGACGCAACGGTCGATATTTCCGTCAAGGATGCAGAAAAAATGCTTGAAATATACGACGCTTTTGCAAAAAAATATTACGTTCACGAAAAAAGAACGGTAGAAACTATGCGCAATAGAATTGAGGAGTTTTTGCTTGAAGGTCGTGCCGTCGAATGCAAAAAAGGGGATGAGATAAAGGCATATGCGCTGTATTTCGATCCTAACGACATCGAAGAAGTGATATGTTCTGACGAGTTCTATATAGACAAGCTCGGCATATCCAACTACCGCAAACCTACGGAGTTTGGTAGAGGAGAAAGCATGATAAGAGTTCTCGACGTTAAGAAATTTTTGGAAAGCATAGGCTACGTCGACGGATTTGAGATAGACCTAAAGGTCAAGGTTACGGACGAAGTCATGCCGCAGAATACTTGCGTAATAAAATGGACGGTCAAAAACGGAACGGCGACGGTCGATACGTTGCCAGAAGATGCCGAATATGATATCGATTACCTGCTCCCCGATCTCGTATCTACTGTAATGAGAAGCGGCATCAATCTTGCATTGCTTAAATATTGATGTATAACAAAGCGTACGTAGAAATAATAAATACCTGTAATCTGTCCTGCTCGTTTTGCCCAAAAACGAAGAGAAAGCCTCGTGCGATGTCCGTCGAGGAGTTTTCTTGCGTCTTAGACAAGGTAATGCCTCTTACGAAGTATGTTTACCTTCACGTCGTTGGCGAGCCTACTACGCATCCTCAATTTGAGAAGATAATACAGGCCGGCAACGTAAAGGGCGCAAAGATAACGGTAACCACCAACGGTACGAAGCTCGAACGGTTATATAACGCCGTTAAGGACGACCCGATATATAAGGTAAACGTCTCGCTCACGATGATAGGCGGCAACGAAGTAGATGTAAAAGAGTACGTCGAGAGCGTCGCAAAATACGCAAAGCTTCTTTCGTCTATCGGCGTTATCGTCGTATTAAGGCTTTGGAATAAGGGCGGCAACGACTGCAAAAACGGCGACGCAATAGCCGTTTTGCGTGAGAATTTTGGCGATTTTGCGTTCAGTGATAAAGGCAGCGTCAAGATAAGCGAAAGGCTTTACGTCGAGGGCGACGACGCCTTTGAATGGGACAGCGAAGAGGAAAAAGAAAGCGGCTTTTGTATGGCGTTAAAGGATCAATTCGGCGTGCTTTCAGATGGGACTGTCGTTCCGTGTTGCATAGACCACGACGGCGAGATCAATTTGGGCAATGCCTTTACCGAGGACTTAGGAGAGATACTCAAAAGCGAGCGAGCCGTCGCATTAAGAGAAGGATTAAAGAGAAGAGTACTCGTAGAGGAACGGTGTAAGCATTGCGGCTTCAACGCAAAGTTTGATAAATAGCGAATGTATTATTTCGCTTTTGCCTATTGCAAACAGAGAAAAGAGCGTGTATAATTATGAAAACGGAACGGTTGCTTTGCGCTTGACTTAAACGCAAGAGATAGGCTGCGACCGCTTCGAATATTAAAAGGAGAAATACTAATGAAAAAATTCTTATCGTTCATCGGCGGTCTTTTAGCGTTCTTAACCGTCATCATGTATGCGGTATTGTTCGTCAATTCCGTATGGTCATTCCTTCCTGCAACGGCAGTTTCGTTCATGGAAGGAATAAAATTCTTTGCAGTACTAGTCGTATGCGGCATAACGGGGCTTGAATTTGCGTTCGGCACGAGAAGCAAATTCCTCGTATTCCTTTTCATTTTGATACTTGCAGTCGTAGTGATCTTCATGTTCTTCCCGGGCGTTCTCGCATCGGTAGGAATCGTTGCTTAAAACGAAGTAAAGAAAGTATAAATAGCCTTCCGATTTTCAGGAAGGCTTTTTTGTTTGCTTAGGTGGGTATTAAATAGGACAAGGACGGATAAATGCAGAAAAAACTAATGACAAAGAGCGAAACTTGTGGTATACTAACTATATTATGGACGAGTATAACGTTTTTAACGAAACACCTATGACAGAAAAGAGGGCGAGAGAGTGCAATCCGCAGGTGCTGGCGTTTGTCGGCGATGCGGTGCATACTCTATATATCCGCACGAAGCTTTGCGAAGCGTCAACAGCAAAAAGCAACGCCCTTCACAGGATGACGGCGTCTCACGTTAAAGCGAGCGCACAGTCCGAGAAGATAGAGAGAATATTCGATAAACTTACCGAAGAGGAGCAATACTATTACAAGCGTGGTCGAAACGCTCATACTGGAGCGACGGCAAAGAATGCAACGGTTGTTGAATACCGCAAAGCGAGCGGCTTCGAGGCGCTTTTAGGGTATTTGTACCTGACGGGAAAGTACGAAAGAATGAAAGAAATTCTTGACTTAAGCGAGGAGGAATAATATGGCTAAGGTATGCCCAAAGGTAACGTTACTTGAATACACCCCCAATCCCGATAAGACCGTCGCATTAGCGGCGAAGCTCTGCTATTCGGATTCCGATATAGAGGGACTTAAAGAGAAGATAGACGAAAAAGAACAGGCGAAATTCTTAGAAAAATTGACCAGTTTTTCTCATTATTCGCCCGTCGAGCACGCATCGTTCACGTTCGGCATAGAGGGCGTTTCCCGTGCGTTCTTGGCGCAGATAACGAGGCACAGGATAGCGTCGTTTTCCGTAAAGAGCCAAAGGTACGTCGGGGCAAAAGAGGACTTCAACTTCATAATTCCCCCGGCTATTGAAGCCTTGGGCGAGGATGCCGTCAAGGAATACGAAGAAGAGATGAGAACGATCGGCGGTTGGTACGCAAAGTGGCAGGAAAAGCTCGGCGGCAACAAGGAGTCTTCTAACGAGGACGCAAGATTCGTTTTTCCCAACGCCGCAGAGACGAAGATGGTAATGACGATGAACGCAAGAGAATTGAGGCATTTCTTCTCGCTTCGTTGCTGCAACAGAGCGCAGTGGGAGATAAGAGAGGTCGCTTGGCAGATGTTGAAGCTTTGCAAAGATGTCGCACCCGCACTTTTCTCGGGAGCAGGACCGTCCTGCGTAAGCGGCAGATGCCAAGAGGGTGCAAAGACTTGCGGCAAGATGCTCGAAGTCAAGGAAAAATACGAGACGTTAAATAAATGATTCGGAGATACATATGAAAATAGAAGGAAGAAACGCGATAACCGAAGCGTTAAGGTCGGGAAAGACGATAGATAAAGTGCTCGTGGCGGAGGGCAACACGGACGGCTCTGCAAAGGTACTTTTTGCAAAATTAAAGGATGCCAAGATAAAGATACAGGTCTGCAAGAGGAACGTTCTCGATAAAGAGAGCGAAACAGGCAGACATCAGGGCTTTATCGCTTATGCGACCGATTTCGTATATTCCGAGGTGTCGGAGATACTTGAAGCCGCTAGAGAGCGCAATGAAAGCCCATTTATAGTAGTTCTCGACAGTCTTGAAGACCCCCATAACCTTGGAAGTATCATGAGATCTGCCGAGATATTCGGCGCCCACGGCATAATAATAGGCAAGCACCGCTCGGTCTCCGTCAACGACACCGTAATAAGGGTCTCTGAGGGCGCTTCCGAATACGTCAAGGTCGCAAGGGTAACCAATATCACAAATACGCTTGAAGAGCTCAAAAAAGAGGGGCTTTGGGTAATAGGCGTAGATATGAAGGGCGAAGACATCAGAACGTCCGATATGACGGGCGGCATAGCGTTAGTCGTAGGTGGCGAGGGCAACGGAATTTCTCCGATCGTCAGAAAAGCGTGCGACAAGGTGGTATCTATTCCCATGCACGGCAAGATAAACTCGCTCAACGCATCCGTTGCCGCGGGAATTGCGCTTTACGAGAGCGCAAAGGGCAGGTATTGATGGACTACGGGAAGTACGGCGACAACGAGCTTGTAGCTTTATCCCGAACGGACGATACCGCTTTAGAGGAGCTTTTGATGCGCCATAAGGGCATGGTAAAAGCCCTTGCCAGGCGTTATTACGTCAACGGCGGCGACGTCGAGGATCTCATTTCCGAGGGTATGATAGGGCTTTGCAAGGCAGTACGCTCCTTTGAAGAGGGAAGCGGTGCAAGCTTTACGACGTATGCGTACCTGATAGTCAATCGAGACATGATAAACGCCGTAAAAAAACATGCTTCGCAGAAGAACGAGCCACTCAATAATGCGTTGCCGATACGTGACGCAGAGATAGAGAGCGGTGGCGTAGATCCCGAAGAACCCGTACTTTTCGAAGACGATAACAAGCGTCTTAACGAGAGGCTGAAAGCCATTCTCAGTTCGCTTGAATACGAGGTAATACTAAGCTATCTTGACGGCTTGTCATACTCAGAGATAGCCGAAAAGCTCAAGGTGTCGCAAAAATCGGTAGATAACGCTCTTTCACGGGCGAAGAAAAAAATAGCAGAAAATTTAGGGGAGCAGGAATAATATGTCGTATCTTGCGTTATACAGAAAATATAGACCGACGGACTTTGATTCCGTTATCGGGCAGGAACATATAACCACCACCTTAAAAAATCAGATAAAGACGGGCAGGGCAGGACATGCGTACCTATTCACCGGAACACGCGGAACGGGCAAGACGACCGTTGCGAAGATATTTGCAAGAGCTGTCAACTGCCTTGATCCTATTGGCGGAAGCCCTTGCGGCAAATGCAAAATGTGTGAGATGCTGTCAAGACCCGAGGCAGTCGATATAATCGAGCTCGATGCTGCGTCAAACAACGGCGTTGACGATTTGAGAAATCTTCTCGACAACGTAGCGTTCCAGCCTGCAGTAGGCAGATATAAGGTATATATCATCGACGAGGTCCATATGCTTTCGATAAACGCCTTCAATGCGCTGTTAAAAACGCTTGAAGAACCGCCAAAGCACGTTATATTCATTCTTGCGACGACCGAAGTGCAGAAGATCCCTGCGACCATACTTTCAAGGTGCATGCGCTTTGACTTCAAACTTATATCCACCGAGCGCATATACGAGAATATCAAGCGTATCTACGCCGAGATAGGCAAGGATGCGGAAGATGAAGCAATATATGCGATAGCAAAGGCAGGCGAGGGAAGTATGCGAGACGCACTCTCGATAGCCGATATGTGCATTGCCGTTACGGACGGAAAACTCACATACGACAAGGTTTCTGAGACCGTAGGTAACTTATCGAGAGAGAGCCTGTTTGCTCTTTATAATAGCCTGATAAGCGGCGACGGCGCAGGTGTATTTGCGGCAGTAGGCGAGTTCGTAAAGCAAGGCAAGAATATTCCGATAGTCGCAAGAGACATCGCTTCGTTGTTCAGAGACCTGTTGTACGTGAAATATACGGGGAATGCTGACGGATTGAAACTGCCGAGCGAGATAAAAGAGAAAATGGAAGAGCTTTCGGCGGCGGCAAGCACACAATACTTGCTCAGAGGTCTTGACGTGTTAAACGAGCTTGACGGCAAACTGAGGAGCAGCCTTTCGCAGAGAATACTTCTCGAGACTGCGCTTTTGAAGCTTGCCGACGTCAAGAACGATTTATCCGTATCTGCTCTCAATAGGCGTATTGCGATGCTTGAAAACGGCAAGGTAGTAGTTCCGCTCAAGCCCGTTCAGGAGAACGCTGAAAGCGAAAAGACGGAGCTTTCTCCGAGCGTTGTCAAGGCAAATATGATAGGCGAGCTTCGCCGTCAAGGCGAGAGAATAGCGTTTGCCGCAATGACCCACACTGAGTGCGAGGTAGACGATAAAAAGGTCAGGGTAATGTGCCAAAGTGCGGATTCTGCCAAGGTGTTGCGAGAAAAGAGTGAGCTTCTTTGCGGAGCAGTCAGGCGCATAGGTATAACGGAAGTTGAATTTGCGGTCAAGCAAAAAGAAGACACGAGTGAAGAACAAAAAAAAATAAATAAGGCGAAGGCTCTTTCGGGAGATATGCTTGAAATAAAGGAGTAAAGACAATGGGAAAAGGTTTTTCTAATTACAGAAAGCAGGTATTAGGCGGTGGCGGCGGAATGCCCAATATGCAGCAGCTCATGGAGCAGGCGCAGAAGATGCAGCAGGACCTTGAGGAAGCTAAAGCAAAGATAGCCGAGGCTGAGTTCGAGGGCACGAGCGGCGGCGACGCGGTAAAAGTAACGCTTTCGGGCGAGAAGAAGCTCGTTTCGCTTCAATTAAAACCCGAGATAGTCGATCCCGAAGACGTAGAGATGCTCGAAGATCTCATCATTGCGGCATATAACGACGCTTTTGATAAGGCAGAGAAATTCACGCAGGAGACTATGCCCAGCGGAACAGAGGGACTAATTTAATGGAGAATTATCCAAAGGACATACAAAAGCTCATCAATGAGTTCACCCGACTTCCGGGGGTAGGCAAACGCACGGCAACGAGGTATGCTTATAAGGTCATTGACATGACTGAGGATGAGGCGGAAAAGCTTGCAACGGCAATAATGAACGTCAAGCAAAACATAAGGTACTGCAAAGTGTGCGGCAATTTCACCGACAGCGACGAGTGCGAGATATGCAAACACCGCGATCATTCGGTGATCTGCGTCGTAAAAGAACCAAAAGATTTGGCTGCCATGGAAAGAACGGGAAGCTACAAAGGCGTGTACCACGTTTTGCACGGATGCATATCACCGCTTTATAACGTATCACCCGACGATATACGCATAAGGGAGCTTCTTGCGAGAATAAACGATAAGACAAGCGAGGTAATAATTGCGCTCAACCCCGACGTAGAGGGAGATGCGACCGCTATGTATATCGGCAGATTGCTAAAACCTCTCGGCGTAAAGGTATCGAGGCTTGCTCACGGTATTCCTATCGGTCAGGATATAGAGTTTGCCGACGAGGTTACCCTTTCAAGGGCAATGGCGGAGAGAAAGGAACTTTAATATGGGAAATATCGCAATAACGTACTTAGGGCATTCGTGCTTTGTCGTAGAAAAAGACGGTTTCAGATTGTGTATTGACCCGTTCCATAACGTAAAAGGCTACAAGGATGTTTGCGTTGGAGTAAATAAAGTTCTTTGTACGCACGAGCACTTTGACCATGCATATAGAGAGGGGTGTCTTGCGCTTTTGAATCTCGTCGAAGACCCGTTTGAAGTCAAAAAAATAACCGTTTCTCACGACGATAAAGGCGGTACGCTTCGCGGTATGAGTGACATAATAGTTATTCAAAGCGAGGGGATAAAGATAGCGCATTTCGGCGATATAGGCGTTATTCCAAGCGAAGAGGTGCTTAACCGTCTTGATGGACTTGATGTTGCGTTGGTGCCCGTCGGCGGCACTTATACCGTTGACGCAAACACGGCAAAATCGCTCGTTGAACGCATAAGCCCCAAAATAACCGTTCCTATGCACTACAGATGGGGCGATAAGGGCTTTGACAATATCGCAACGCTCAGCGAGTTCACTTCACTTTTTGAAAAAGTAACGGACGACGGCGTGACAACGCTTGAGCTTCCGTCAAAAGAAAGCGGCATCGTCGTATTGACGCCGCAATAAAGAAAAAAATCAAACGCTTCGGACTTCGAAGCGTTTGTCTGTTTTTACGAGATAGTGCTTGACGTATAAATAAGAGGAAGCCCGACTCTCACTTCGCCCGTTTGCTTGATAAGTATCTGGCAGTTGTACTGCCCAAAATCTTCGCAGATAAATTTATGAGAAAAAGGCGTAACGCCGTAAACGTACGTTTCACCCTCGACGACTTCACGGTATACTTCTTTGAACGCAAGGTGTTTCAGACCGTCGATGCTGTCAAACGTTAAGCAAGCACCGTGTTTTGTGTTTGAAAGCACAATTCCGCCCGTTGCGTTTGCAACCAGATCGATTTCGATTACGGATAAAATTAAAAACGCAAAAATGCAAAACAGGGCGATAGCAATAAAAAAAGTTTTTCTCATAGCTATGTTATTGCCCGAAAAAAGCTATTTATTCAAAAAAATCATTTACTTGACGGCGTAATTGTGATAAAATATGTATGTCGATAATTGATCGTCAAAGCGAGCGAGCTTTGGCAAAGGAGAAATAATATGGCAAACGATATACTCAAAGTAGATATTAAGGGTTTTGAAGCCGAGCTTCCTATCTTGCAGCTTCCTTCGGGGATCAAGATCGCATTTTTCAATCTTCACGGCGACCAAGAGCTTACTGAGCATTGCGGCAAGGAGCTTGCGAAATATATGTCTGACTGCGACGTTCTCATAACGGCTGAGTCCAAGGGATTGCAGCTTACGCACGTCGTTGCGAGAGAACTCGGACAGCGCTATTATGCCGTTGCAAGAAAGTCCAAAAAGCTCTATATGCAGGACGGCATCGAGATAACGATCAAGGCGTCCATAACGACGGGCGCTATTCAAAAGCTCTATTTGTCAAAGCACGATACAGACCTTTTGAAGGGAAAGAAGGTTGGTATAGTAGACGACGTCGTTTCGACGGGCAACAGCCTTGAGGGACTTGAAGAGATTGTTCAGAAAGCAGGCGGCGTAATACAGAAAAAAGCGTTCGTTCTTGCAGAGGGCGATGCGGCATATAGAAAGGATATAATCTATCTTGCAACAATTCCCCTTATGTAAATGACAAAAGCATTATTAAAAACAAAAAGCTCGGACGTCCGAGCTTTTTCTTATATAACACAGAATCAATACAGCTTAAATACGTTGAAAGTGCGGTTTGGAACGTAAAATTTCAAGCAGTTGCGCTCCTTTCTTATTTTGATGTGCCTCTCGTTTGGTGTAAGCCTACCGTGTCCGCAATATTTCTCGTCGTCTGAGGTAAAAATAAGCTTTGCATTCTTGCCGACGTTCTCAATGGCAAGATCGGTAAAGCTCTCCGTCGGGTTAAACGAAACGATGAATAGTAAGTCGTTTTTAACGAACGCAATGATCTTTTTCTCGTCTGAAACGTACACTTGGCGGTCGTGTGTACCAAAAATATCGTGATTTTTGAGGATCTTGAGCAGATCCTTATTAAACTCGTTAAGACACGAGAATTTAAGATTTTCGTCTTTGCAAAGGTGCCATTGCCTCTTTGCGTACTTATAACTCCAACCATTGCCCTCACGAGGGAAGTCGATCCACTCGGGATGTCCGAACTCGTTGCCCATAAAGTTAAGGTACCCCTCACCACCAAGAGCCATAGTAATGCCGTAAATATTCTTATAAAGCGCAACGCCCCTTTCAACGGTGAGATCGTCGTCATTCTTTTGCATATGCCAATACATCTCCTTGTCGCACAAGCGGAAGATGATCGTCTTGTCTCCGACGAGCGCTTGATCGTGGCATTCTGCGTAGCCGACGTTCTTTTCGTGCGGACGGCGAGTGGAAAGCTCCCAATAGATATGGTTCATGTTCCAGTCCTCGTCGCGGCATTCTTTGATAAGCTTGATCCAAAGGTCGGGTTCACCGAGAGCTAAACGGTAGTCAAAGCCTATACCGCCCTCGTTTACGGGGATGCACATGCCGGGCATGGCCGACATATCCTCTGCAATGAGTATTGCATTGTCGTTAGTTGCCTTTGCGACGGATGTTGCAAGCTGAAGATAATTTATTGCGTCAAGGTTAGTGGAGGGCGAGAAGTATTTTGAGTAGTTATCAAACGCCACGCCAAGACCGTAGTGCGTATATAGCATGCTCGTAACACCGTCAAAGCGGAATCCGTCGAAATGGAATTTATCGAGATAATATTTGACGTTAGAGAGCAAGAATTTCAAAGTGAAGTTCTTTGAATAATCAAACACCTTAGTGCCCCAGGCAGGGTGATCTCCCATAAAGAACATATCGTCCGTGCCGTCAAACATAGAAAGTCCCTCGTTGGTATTTCCCGATGCGTGAGAATGAACGATGTCAAGTAGCACTGCAATGCCTGCTTTATGTGCGCTGTCGATGAGCTTTCTGAGCTCGTCAGGCGTTCCGTAAAGCGACGACGGTGCGAAGAAGTTGGAGACCTGATAGCCAAACGACGCATAGTACGGGTGCTCCATGATGCCCATAAGCTGAATAGCGGTATACCCGTCAGCCTTTATTTTCGGAAGCACGTTCTTGCGGAACTCTTCGTAAGTACCTATGCCGTCCGTTTCGGTTGCCATTCCGATATGCGCCTCGTAAATAACGAGATCTTTGCTCGGTGTAAAGGGCTTTTGCGAAAATTTATACTTGCTGTCGAATATCTGCGCCGCCATATCGTAGTGATCGTCGCGCGTAACGTAGTCGGCGAACATCGGTATTTTAAGTTCGTCAAAGCTGTCTGCAACGACACGCACCTTGACCCTTGATCCGACGATATTTTGAGAAATATTTATCTCAAAAACACCGTCGCCGATAGGCGTAAGCTCGTGACTTGTTCTTGACCAGCCGTTAAAATCTCCGCATAGGAACAACTGCTTAGCGTTCGGTGCGTATTCACGGTAGATATAACCGTTACCTTCCCTGTGAAAGCCGAAATACTCGTGTGCGGAAGCGAAATTCAAAAGTAAGGCCGAAATATCTTTTCCATCCTTTGCCGATTCGCCAAAGAGCCGTTTTTCAAGTGCGAACAACCGATCCATTCGGAGCTCGATATCCTTTTCGTAAGGCAATAAATAGTTGTCGTATTCTAATATTTTATACATAGCCGTTTAATTTTAAAAATAATGTGCTCGGTAGTCCAAGTAAGAATTTAATACTACTACATAAATATTGTATCAAAAATTGGCGGTTTGTCAATACTTTGTTTGAATTGAATTGTCGAAAGTTAAAGTCAATGCACCAAAAAATAGTTTTCGCTATTGACAATACACTCAAAAGATAGTAAAATACATATACAGTCAAAATTGGATAGTCTGCAATTTTATGAAAAAGGTTCAGACGAAACGGGAAATTATATGAATAAGAAAAGGGTAATACAAATAGCGATGATCGTATGTGCCGTATTACTGCTGTTGCTGCTTTTCGCAAATCTTTTCAAGATATTCGGCGTTGAGCAAGCGCAAGGTTTTAGTACGACGAGAATACTTATATACGAATCTGCACTTCTGATGGTGTTGCTTTTCCTCGGACTTTTGCAATCGGGCGTAAAGGTGTTCGTTTTTAGGCATAGGAAAAAGCCGAGCGGAATTTCAGCTGAGTATCTTCAAGCGTTTATAGGAGAAAAAGTCGTTGCGACGACGTTTATAGAGGTCTTCAACGGAATATTGGTCGAGGTTGAGGGCGATTGGTTGAAAATAAAGGACGGCGACATGCGCCCGACGGTACATCTTTTGAGGTCGGATATGCTTTTGTCGCTGACGGTCAAAAAATAAGGAAAAGAGAATAAGGAGAGGAACAAAATGGAACAGGTAAAGATGTTAAACGAGCTTATTGGCAAAACGGTCAACGTATGGACGATAAATCAGTCCTTCAAGGGCGTTGTAGAGGCAGTCGAGGGTGAATGGATAAAGATAGTTGCCGAGACGAAGAAGAGAACGGAATACGTTCTCAAAACGGATATGATTGCCTCGATAACCGTTCTTGGGTGATTAAAAGAAGAAAATAAAGCATAGCTAGATCAAAACGAAAATATTCAATAAGCCGAGCCGTAAAATTTACGACTCGTTTTTTTTGTTTAAATGCGGTGTTGAAAAGAGAGATCATATTTATCTATAAAGAGTTTTAAGCAGACGGTTTTGCGGCGGTTTAATTTTTGTTTGTTGTTTTGGGTACAATATAGAAAACAGCTTTGATAAATAGTGATTATCGACTATAAGGCTCAACTAACAGTAAAGCATGGTATTACAAAAAGCGGTTATCGGTGTGTCATTAAAATATTGAGGTGTTATTTGCTAAAACGAACAAGATATTCCGAACTGCTGGTCGTTTTTAGCCGCACTGCTTTGATTAGTATCAACTAAAGCTCAATAAAAAACAAACCGCCTTTTCAGTAAAGGAAAGGCGGCTTGTTTATATAAAACAGTCGGGAAATAGCTAAATTATCTGTGGTCTCCAAGGCAGAATGCTGCGATAGTGCCGGGGCCTGAATGTGCGCCGATGACGGGGTCGATGTATTGGAACATAAATTCCTTGACCTTGACTTTAGAGGCTATTCTGTCTGCAAGTATGTGTGCGTCGTCTATGCAATCTCCGTGTCCGATAATGACAAGTTGCTCTTCAGGATGCTGATCTTTTATTCTTTCGCAGATGTTGTCTGCGATCTCAAAGAGAGATTTCTTTCTGCCGATAACGTTTTTGATGCCAACGAGCTTGCCCTCGTCGTTCGTGAACATAAGGGGCTTGATCTTAGCCATATTAGCGATAATAAAGCTTGCCTTGCTCACTCTGCCGCCCTTAAAAAGCCAACGCAAGTCGTCGACGGAGAAATAATGGCAAACACGCATTTTATTGGATTCGGCCCATTCTGCGACCTCCTCCAACGATTTGCCCTCCAAACGCATCTTTGCGATGTACATAACGAAAAGTCCTTCGCCTATAGAGGCACAAAGCGAGTCGACAACGACGATCTTTCTATCGGGATACTTCGCTTGAAGCTCGTTTACCGCAGCCTTGCTGCACTCGTACGTCTGCGATAAAGCGGACGAAAATGCGATATAAAGAACGTCGTTTCCCTTAACAAGTTCTTTTTCAAACTCTTCGACGAACGTTGCGGTGTTTATGCAGGAAGTAGAGATGTTTTTCTCTTCACGAAGAAGCTGATAGATCTTCTTATAGCCCTCTTCGTTGTTCAATTTTTCGGCGGAGACAGCCTCGCCGCCCTCGATGATCATCGTCATCGGGATGACTTTAAGTTGAAATTCTTCGATCTTTTCCTTTGGAAGATTGCAGCACGAATCCGTAAAAAGTGCGTATGACATTATATAATTGCTCCTAAAAGTGAAATTATTTCTGCGGCGAAACGTCGGCATTCAGAGTTGACTGTTATAAAGACTTAAAAAGCCTTGACCCTACGAGCGTTGAATGAAGTATCCTCATTCAGGCGTTGCCTTTCGTTCGCCCTTTGCGATTTTATTCTATGCCCAAACGGGGGAAATAATCAACCTACTCCGTAGCAAATGCGTTCTACTCAAAAAATCGGTCGAGTAGAGTTCTAGAAAACCGCTCTACTCAGAGTAGAATGGTTGATTTTTGCCTGATTTTACTATATAATAGCCCTATAAAGCAGTCGGCGAACAGTTCGCCAAAACAAAAAGTTAAGTAAAAGCAGTTTACGAAAACCTTTGCCTTTTACAAGGGCTATTGCGAGATAGATCGCAATCAAAAAAACAGTTGCATGGAAAATAGAAATGCTTGAAGAAGATTTAAGAAAACGCGTTGCGGAAAATTTAACGCATTACAGAAAATTATCGGGACTTACGCAAGGTCAGCTTGCCGAGGCACTCAACTATTCCGACAAATCCGTGTCAAAGTGGGAGCGAGGAGAGGGGCTCCCCGATCTTGTTGTAATGATGAAGCTTGCCGAGATATACAACATCTCGCTCAATGACCTCGTCGCCGATAAGCCCAAAAAGCGCATACCCGACATGCGCAGGCAAAAAATACTTATCACCTTGCTGTCGGTAGGAATCGTATGGCTCGTTGCGGTAACGCTGTTCGTATTACTGCCGCTGATATTCCCCGACTTCAAACGAGCGTACCTGTTTTACATATACGCAATACCTGTAACGGCGATAGTCGTGCTGGTGTTCTCAAGCGTATGGGGCAACAGAATAGTGTGGTTTGCATCGACGACGGTGCTATGCTGGGGAATAATACTCTCCGTTTATATCACCTTCATAGAACAAAACATCTGGACTCTGTTTTTGATAGGAATTCCTATGCAAGCGCTCATCATCATGTGGTTTTTCTTCAGGAGCGTCTTCGTGCGCGTACGAGATAGGCTGAATAAGCTTGGAGAAAAGGAAGAAAAATAACAATAAATTGCAACAAAAGATAAACGCCTACGAGGCGGAAAAGCCGACGCAGGCGTTTTTTTATTAACTAAATTAATATCATAGGCGTCTATTGAAATATACGATGGTATCATTTTTTTTGAGCGGCGGTTTTAACGACCGCAAAAAAGTTTTTTGCAAAAATAAAACCCGCCTTGTTCAGGCGGGGACTACGATTACCTATTCAGTTGTTTCGGCAAAGTCTTGAAAACTCAATTACTATTTGCAGAAACTCTTACTGCGACAATTTTTTCAAGCACCTTACCTACCGACAAAATGTTGCGTGTTCATCGGTGGATACCTCCTTGGAAAGTATTTAGTCCGTGCCCTTTCAGGCGATCTTATTTCATCGGACCGTACCTCCTTGTTCACTTACAGTATAGCATAGATATTCAAAAAGTCAATACCTTTTTTAAAATTCACATATTTATGCGAATTACTGTAGATTATTTTGTATAACCTATTATTTCTGTAGAAACAGTTTTTATGATTTCTTCAGGGATATCGGAAATTTTTATTGTGTATGATTTATTTAGGCGTGGATTAAAAATGCCTAAGTATTTTATGTTATTAAATTCTTTGTATATAGAGTGCTTTCCCATTAAATAATAGATTAATAGTTGTAATGTGTGTTTGTTTGTTGGTGGGTTTTTAGATACTTTAATATCAAATAAAGTATCTTTAGATAAATAATCGCCGTCGCCTTTATCGATTACGGCTGTATAACCACCTTCAAAAGTGAACCCCGATTTGATAATTGTTGTTGTATTTAAGAAGGCAACAGATCTATTAACCATTATTTTAATGTTTTCGATTGTTTCTTTGTTAAGTGTTATTAATGAGACTGGCATAAAACTAGATACCCCTGCACGGTAACAGACATCAAAGCCTGAAAGTCTACACGCGCTGTCAATTGATATATCGTCTAAACCATTGATAGAAGTCAAAAGGTATAATACTTGGCTAAAATTAGGAATTGCATGTTCCATCAATGCGATTTTAGCCCCTTTAAGTGAGATGTCGAAAGCTTCTTCTACGGGTGTTCCTAACATAAATCTTGTCAAATAGTCGACAGCCATTCCAACAATATTTGCAGTTGTAGATTCTTTTGGGGTTAATTCATATTCATCGAAAAACTGTTTTTCTAATAATTGTTTGGGATTAATGTACCCCCCCTCGGTTGTTTGATTTGGTTAATTCTCTGAGTTACAGATGCCATAAATGTACCTCCAATTTATTTTATTTCCCAAGGCAGAGCTTGGAGAAAATCGTGTCGATGATATGTTCCGTTGCAGTCGTACCTGTTATTTCGCCGTACTTTTCCCAGGCGGTTCTTATATCGATAATAAGGCAGTCTGCCAGATTGTCTTCAATGCCTGAAAGTGCACTTTTGATAGCTGCCAACGCTTCTTGCAGAGCGATAAGCTGTCTTTTCGAGGATATGACTGCGCTTTCTGTCGAAAGCAGGTCTCCTGCACCAGAAAGAGAATAAAGCCGTTCCTTCAACTCGTCGATATGCTCGTTGTTTTTCGCCGATACGTTTACGACATCATACGACTCAAATTTATCGCAAAGCTTGTCTTCGAGGTCGGTCTTATTTTTGACAACGATTACGTGCTTTTCATCGAGGCTTTTGAGTATCTCCTCGTCTTCGGGGGAAAGCTCCTCGCTAGAATCGAACACTGCAAGGACGATGTCGGCAGTTTCGAGCGTGTTTTTCGCAATATTTACACCTATCTTCTCAATGGTGTCCTCAGTCTCTCTTATTCCTGCGGTATCGAAGAAATTAAAGGTAATACCCTTGTAGTTGTATGACGAAGTAAGTACGTCTCTCGTCGTGCCTGCAATGTTGGTTACGATCGCTCTGTCAAAGCCCAAAATAGCGTTCAGAAGCGAGCTTTTGCCTACGTTTGGCTTTCCTACTATCGCTACCGATATTCCGTTTTTAACGGCACTTCCAAGCGAATATGTCGATATGAGCCGTTTGAGAGTGTCCCTTTGGCTTTTCAGCGTGTCGGTAACTTCCGGTACGTTGACTGCCGGCATATCCTCTTCAGGGTAGTCGAACGACGCCTCTACGTACGCTATAACGGTCTCAAGCTCTTCCTGGAGCTTAGTCGTAACGGTAGCGATCTCACCCTTGAATTGCGAATATGCAAGCCTTTCTGCGGCGATCGATTCGGCGTTTATCATGTCTGCCATCCCCTCGACGCTCGTCAAGTCCATTTTGCCGTTCAAGAACGCACGGCGAGAGAACTCTCCGTTCGTTGCAAGCCTTGCGCCCTTTGAGATGCACTCCGAGAGTACGTTTTCGACGATAACTCTGCCGCCGTGGCATTGAAATTCCACGACGTCCTCACCTGTAAAGCTTCTCGGCGCTTTGAAATAAACGCAAAGCGCTTTGTCTTTAAGCTCCGCCGTCGTTACCGTTCCAAGGTACATAACGTTCGGCTTTTTGTTCGTTTCTCTGCACGAGAAAATAGCGTCGGCGATGTCAAACGCTTTGTCTCCCGACAGTCTGACTATGCCTACCGCACCTAAGCCTTGCGGCGTTGAAATTGCTACTATCGTATCGTTTGTCATGGTCTATCCTTTTAGATACAGCATCAAGACGGTAATATCCGCAGGAGAGACTCCCGAGATCCTTGATGCCTGCCCGAGATTTGACGGACGTATTTTGTCAAGCTTTTGCCTTGCTTCAAGGCGAAGCCCAAGTATGCTGTGGTAATCTATATCGCTCGGTAAAACTTTGTCCTCGAGCTTTTTGGCCTTCTCGATCTCGAGCGCCTCTTTGGCGAGATAGCCGTCGTACTTAACGAGCGCCTGTGCTCTTTCGAGATTGAGCTTAGAGACGTTTTTGAGTATTCCAAATCGCTTTTGCAGTGCCTCTGCCGTAACGGACGGACGTTTAAGCAGGTTTTCAAACGTCGAACCGTTTTCTACGTCGCTTTCGCCGATTTCGCTAAGGTATTCGTTGACGAGCTTAGGCGAAACGCCCGTTTTCAGCTCTTTAAGCGCATCCTCGAGTTCTTTTTTGGAGGCGAGGAACTTTTCCCACCTGTCATCTTTGACTAAGCCTACGCTTCTTCCTATCGGAGTAAGACGGAGGTCTGCGTTGTCTTGGCGAAGATTTAGCCTGTGCTCCGCTCTTGCCGTCATCATACGGTACGGCTCGTTCGTGCCCTTAGTAACGAGATCGTCGACTAAAACTCCGATATACGAGTTGTCGCGCGTCAAAATGATAGGTTCTTTGCCTTGAATTTTAAGCGTTGCGTTTATTCCGGCAAGAATCCCCTGTGCCGCCGCCTCTTCGTACCCGGAAGAGCCGTTTATCTGCCCTGCGGAGAAGACTCCTTCAAGCACCTTTGATTCGAGCGTGAGCTTAAGATCCTGAGGATCGATGCAGTCGTATTCTATTGCGTACGCATATTTGACGATCTCGATATTCTCAAAGCCCTCTATCGAGCGGTACATCAGCTCTTGAACGTCCTTTGGCATAGAACTGCTCATGCCTTGAACGTAGATAAGATCGGAGTCCTTTGAAAGCGGTTCTAAGAATATCTGATGTCTGTCTCTTGCGGGGAATCTTACAACCTTGTCTTCGATCGACGGACAGTATCTCGGACCTACGCCTTTTATCATACCTGCGTAAAGTGGCGAGCGGTCGAGGTTTGCTCGAATTATCTCGTGCGTTTTTGTGTTTGTATAACCGAGATAGCAAGGTATTTGCTCGTCGAGATAAAAATCGTCCATAAATGAGAACGGAAGAACGCAACCGTCCCCGTCCTCACGAGAGAATTTCGAGTAGTCGATAGAGTCCTTTCTGACTCTGGCAGGCGTTCCCGTCTTAAATCGTCTTATGTTGAATCCTGCCTCTATGAGGCTGTTGGTAAGCTCGTCTGCGCCCGAAAAATCCGACGGACCGCCGATCCGTTTCTCGTCGCCTATTATAGTCGAACTGTTGAGATATACTCCGCACGCAAGCACGACGCAAGAAGACTCGTATCGCTTGCCGCTTTTGACCTCAACGCCGTAGACTTTGCCGTCGTCGTATAATAACTTAGTAGCCTCGTCCTCGAAAACGGAAAGCCCCTCTGTGTGTTCGACGACGTATTGCATGCGTTCGTGATAAGCGTTCATGTCGGACTGCGCACGTAGCGACTGCACCGCCGCCCCTTTGCCACGGTTAAGCATTTTGATCTGGAGCATTGTGGCGTCTGCGTTTATTCCCATTTCTCCGCCGAGAGCGTCAATCTCTCTCACCAAGTGTCCCTTGCCCGTTCCTCCTATCGAGGGGTTACAGGGCATATATCCGATAGCCCTTTTATCAAGGACGAGAAGAAGAGTCTTAGCACCCATTCTTGCCGCGGCGAGAGCTGCTTCGCAGCCTGCGTGCCCCGCACCTATCACTATTATGTCGAATTTTTCGTCAAAAGCGTTTGTCATATTGCTAATTTTAGCACAAATTGCACAAAATGAAAAGGATATGAACGGTTTATCTCGTTTAAGAATAATTTTATTTAAAAGGAAAGGACGTGAAGTCGTGCGTTTATATCGATTGACAATAAAAAGCGAAAAGTGCTATAACAAAAATATAACGGAGGAAATATTATGACAAGAAAAGAATTAAGAGAAAGAGCGAGAAAACAGCTCGACGGTAATTGGGGCGATCTGATACTTGCGAACCTCGTTTTTGCAATAATAACAAGCATAACGGAGTCCTTGTTGGTAGGAATCGTTCTCTACGGCTCGATGATGGTAGGCTTTGCGATATATAACGTCCGCTTCGTTCGCTTCGGTGAAAAGAAACTTGAAAGTCTGTTCTCAGGCTTTTCGGATTTTGGCTCGACGTTCGTACTCGGACTTTTGCATCAGTTGTTCGTATTTCTTTGGTCGCTTTTGTTGGTAGTTCCGGGAATAATTATGAGCTACGCTTACTCTGCGTGCTACTATATCAAGCAGGCGTGCCCCGAAATGGACGCTATGGACTGCCTGAATAAGTCCAAGGAGATAATGAAAGGGCACAAGTGGGAGCTTTTCGTGCTCGAACTTTCCTTTATCGGCTGGGGAATACTTTGCATCTTCACGTTTGGTATAGGATATCTTTGGCTTGTGCCTTATATCAACGTAACCAAAGCAAACTATTTTGTTGACCTTCTCCGCAATGAGGGAATAATGGAAAACCCCGAAGAGAATAAGAATAGCGAGGACGAAATAGTAGTAGACCTTCCCGAGGGTGATAACGAATAAATAAAGAAAAAATCAAAGCGGAGCGATTGCTTCGCTTTTTTTGCGCCCGAAACGGCTTTTCCGCATACTTTCAAATTGTCGTTAATAAAAATATACCGTGGCAAGAGGACGGATAAAAAAGGGAATAATAGCGGCATTCGTATGCGTTTTTGTGGTGGCTTTTTCAGCTATATATTACGCCCTCGTAATGCTTCCGATAATACGCTCCGTCGCAACGTCAACGATAAGGTCGCTTGCAACGAGTGCGGTAAACAATGCTGTTTTTTATGCATTGACGGAGAAAACGGACTATAACGACCTCGTAACTGTGTATTCCGACAACTTCGGCAAGATAAATATGATAGCGGCAGACTCCGTCAAAATAAACGCTTTGGCACGTGAAACGAGCAAGTTCAGTCAGGATTATATAAACAAGATAGGAAGTGCAGGTATAGACGTCCCGATGGGCTCTCTTACGGGCTTTGAACTTATAGTTGGTCAAGGTCCGCTCGTACATTTCAAGACGGTGCCCGTAGGAACGGTCAACGCCGACTTTTATTCGGAGTTTACCTCATCGGGAATAAATCAGACGAGGCATAGGATATACATCGTCGTAGAGGCTACTATCGACGTGATATTGCCGATATACGACGAAAAAATAGTAACAAACACGCAGGTGCTCGTCTCCGAGAGCATCATCGTAGGCGAAGTCCCCGATACCTATCTCAAATTAAACGGCGACGAAGCGTATGAATTGTTGCCAAATAGCTTGACTTGAAAAGCGTAATTGATATAAAATGTACACAAATAAAGGCTATGACGAAGACAGACGGGAAATATAAGGCACACAGAGAGAGGGCGGCAGCTGAAAGGCCCTTTACCAAAAATTCCGTTGTTTCACTTCCGAGCTTCGCTCCGAAAGCAAAGTAGGCGGCGACGGGCATGCCCGTAATAGCGGAAAATAAGTCTGAGCGTTAGCTTGGAGAATATAGGTGGTACAGCGTAAACTTCGACGCCCTATAAGCGACGGAGTTTTTTATTATTTTAAGGAGCTTTTATGAAAGAGAGAATCAAACAGCTTATCGACGAATGCGTCGAAAAGGTCAATTCCAGCGACGACCTCAGATCAATAGGAGAGATAAGGGTCAAATTCCTTGGAAAGAGCGGATATATATCCGAACTTATGAAGTCCTTGAAGGACTGCTCGCCCGAAGAGCGTCCTACGATGGGAAAAGTCATCAACGACTGCAGAAACAGCATTACGGAAGCAATATCTTCCCGCGAAGCGGCTATCAAGGCAAAGGTAAAGGAGAAAAAGCTCCAGTCCGAGCAGATTGATATAACGCTTCCCGCAAAGAGCGAGGAGATAGGTGCTCTTCACCCCTTGACGATAGTCAAGAACGAGATAATAAACGCCTTCACAGGGCTTGGATTCTCCGTTACGGAAGGTCCTGAAATAGACACCGACTGGAACACCTTCCAAGCACTCAATATTCCCAAGGACCACCCTGCCCGTGATATGCAGGATACGTTCTACATTTCCGACAACGTAGTATTGCGTCCGCATACAAGCCCTGCTCAAATAAGGGCTATGGAAGTAACAAAGCCCCCTATCAAGATCCTTTGTCCGGGCAGAGTATATAGAGCGGACGACGATGCGACCCATTCGCCGATGTTCCATCAGATAGAGGGACTCGTCATCGACGAGGGCATCACCCTTTGCGACTTAAAGGGCATTTTGGACGAGTTCGTGCAGACGGTATTTTCAAAGGACTGCAAGACTCGCTTCCGCCCGTCCTATTTCCCGTTCACAGAACCGAGCGTAGAGGTCGATATGTCGTGCATGAACTGCGGCGGCAAGGGCTGTAACCTTTGCAAGGGCACGGGCTGGATAGAGATACTCGGCTCGGGCGTAGTCAACAGAAACGTTTTGATAAACTGCGGCATCGATCCTGATAAATATACGGGCTTTGCGTTCGGTCTTGGAATCGAACGTATCGCAATGATAAAATACGGCATACCCGACATCAGACTCTTCTACGAGAATGACGTCAGATTTTTGAAGCAGTTCAAATAAGAGGAGGTAAAGGACATGTTATTACCGCTCAGTTGGTTAAAAGAATACGTAGACGTCAAGGTCTCTCCCGAGGAGCTTGCAACAAAGCTTTTGTCGGTAGGCTTCGAGGTCGAGGGAATAGAATATAAGGGCAAGGATATAAGTGGCGTAGTCGTCGGCAGAATAGAAAAGGTTGAAAAGCACGAGAACTCCGATCACTTGCAGACCTGTCAGGTAAACGTCGGCGAGGAAAACGGTGGCGTAGTACAGATAGTAACGGGCGCAAGCAACATCTTCGAGGGTGCGCTTATTCCTGCAGCTCTCGTCGGTGCAAAGCTTCCCGGCGGCATCAAGATAGAAAAAGCAAAGCTTCGTGGCGTACCGTCGTTCGGAATGATGTGCTCAGGCGGAGAACTCAAGGTCTCCGAGGCAGAGTACGAGGGCGCAGGTGTCAACGGGATACTCATTTTGAAGGACGATGCGAAAATAGGTCAGGACATCAAGGAATATTTGGGCCTTGACGACGTAATTTTCGACATTTCCGTAACGGCGAACAGACCCGATTGCCAGTCAATACTCGGAATGGCAAGAGAGGTTGCTGCTGTATTGGGAGAAAAGGTAAAATATCCCGACTTCACTTATGAAGAGGATAAAAAGTCCTCGATAAAGGACTACCTGACGGTCGAAGTGGAAAACTCCGTCGTATGCCCGAAATACGTTTCCAAGGTGGTTGACGATGTCAAGTTCGTTGAAACGCCTAAGTGGATGAAAAAGAGGCTTGCACTCGTAGGCCACAACTCGATAGACATAATCGTAGACATCACGAATTACGTTCTGGTCGAGATGGGACAGCCCATGCACGCATTCGACGTAGCAAACCTTGAGGACAGAAAGATAGTTGTCCGCAACGCAAGGGCGGGCGAAACGCTCAAACTTTTGAACGAACAGGAAGTCGAGCTCAACGACAGTGTGCTCGTTATCGCAGACGGCAAAAAGCCCGTTGCGATAGCAGGTATAATGGGCGGCGAGCATAGCGGAATAAACGCCGAGACGAAGACCATTGCGTTCGAGAGTGCGAAGTTTCTTCGTGACGTAGTAAGAAAAACGTCGAAGAGCCTTGGAGTATTCTCTGATTCGTCGTCGAGATTCCAAAAGGGCGTTGACGTATACACCGTAGATTTGGCAATGAAGCGTGCGCTTCATTTGATAACGGAAACGGGCGCAGGAAGAATTATCGGTCTTGACTACGATATCAAGCGTGAAAACGCTATGAATAAGACCTTGACGTGCAACGTGACGGATATAAACAAGGTCCTTGGTATAGATATTCCCGAAGAAGAGATAATCAAGATACTCGAAGCGTTGGAATTCGGTTGCTCGGTAAAAGACGGCGTTTTGACATGCAAAGTGCCCTCGTATAGAGAGGACGTAGACAACTTCACCGACCTTGCTGAGGAAGTAATAAGGTACTATGGCTATCAGCATATCACGGGCACGATGATGCCGACGGCAAAGATAACGCACGGCGGATATTCGCACAAGCAGGCTCTTCTTAACGAGATAAAATACGCTCTCGTCAAAAAGGGCTATTACGAGGCTATCACATACTCGTTCACGACGCCGAAGATGCTTGCAAACCTTTCACTTCTCGACAAGCCTAAGCTCAACGATCCCGTCAAGATACTTAACCCTCTCGGCGAAGATGTCAGCATCATGAGAACGTCGTTAACGCACAGCATGCTCGAAGTGTTAGCAAATAACTATAAGAAGAGCAACGACGAGGCAAAGATATTTGAAGTCGCAAATATATACGTCAAGTCCGACGATATAAACGCCGAGCTTCCCGTAGAGATACCTACCCTTTGCGTAGGCGAATACGGCGAGAAGTCCGATTTCTACACAATTAAAGGTGCGCTCGACGCATTGTTTGGCGCAGTAGGCAAGGAATATGAGCTCGTTCGCTCTGAAAGAGAGTTCTTGCATCCCGGTCGCAGTGCAGACGTATACGTTGACGGCAAGAATTTGGGATATTTGGGCGAAGTTCACCCTGATATAACGGAAAAGTACGGCACCCCCGCAAGAGCGCTCGTAATGGAGATATCCCTTCCTTATCTTATTGATAGCAATGCGGAAGAGATCAAGTTCTCCGCATTCAGTAGGTTCCAGCCTGCCGAGAGAGACCTTGCTGTCATCGTAAACGACGATGTTCCGATGAAAGCGGTCCTCGATATAATAAAAGAGAGTGCAGGCAAGCTTTTGACCGATGTCAAGCTGTTCGACGTATATCAGGGCGAGCAGGTAGGCTTCAACAAAAAGAGCCTTGCGTTCAGACTCAGATTTGCGCTCCTTGACAAGACCTTGACTGATAAAGAGATCGAGGCTGTCATGGACAAGATAATAAATAATATTGAAGACAAGGTCGGAGGAAAACTCAGATAAAAGTTCCCGAAATATTAGCGCCTGTTGGCAATTATGCGATGCTAAAAGCAGCCGCAGCCGCAGGTGCCGACGCAGTATATTTAGGCTTAGACCGCTTTAATGCGAGGAGCAAGGCGGAAAATTTCAACGATGATTTTTTCCGCACTGCTTTGTCGTATTGCCATTTGAGGGATATAAAGGTATACGTTACCTTCAACACCTTGATAAAAGAAAGCGAATTCGACGAGGCGACACGCTCCGTCGATTTTGTCGTAGAAAGCGGTGCTGACGGGATAATAGTTCAGGATTTTGGAATAATGCGTTACGTCGCAACGACTTACCCTGATTTTCCGCTCCACGTTTCGACGCAGGCAGGAGTATGTACGAAAGAGACGGCGGAAATGATGAGAGATTTTGGCGCAAAGCGAGTGGTGCTTTCTCGAGAAACATCGCTTGACGAGGTCGAGAGGATAGCCAATGAGTGCGACGTAGAGCTTGAATACTTCGTGCAGGGCGCATTATGTGTATGCTTTTCGGGCAACTGCTATATGAGCTCCATAATAGACGGAAACAGCGGCAACAGAGGCCGTTGCGCTCAGGTGTGCCGCAAAAAGGCGACACTGTGTATAGATGGCAGGCGCATAAAGGGCTATAACCTCTCGACTAAGGACACGATGCTCCTTTGCGAGGTCGAAAGACTTGTTAAGGCAGGCGTCAAAAGCTTCAAGATAGAGGGCAGAATGCGAAGCCCTGAGTACGTTTACTATGCGGTAAGAGCGTATAAACTTGCGGTTTCGGGAGAATCGGTTCCCGAAGAGATACTTCAAGGACTCAGAACTTCGTTCAACCGAGGAGACTACTCTACGGCGTATATAAGCGGTAGACGGTCGAAGGTAATATACAACGAGATAAACTCCAATATAGGCATAAAAATAGGTGAGATCGCAAAAATTTGCGGCAGAAAGGCGATCGTCAGGAGCGATCACGAGCCGACCGTCGGCGATGGCTTCAAGGTGCTCCGCAATGGCGAAGAGGTGGGCGGCGGACGGTACTTAAAGTCCGATGGGAGGACGAAAGAGGGCTTCACTTTATCGATAGACGGCTTGAAGGTCGGCGACGAGGTAAGGCTCAATTACTCCGAAAGCGCAAGCGAATTCGTCAAGACGCTCGATAAAAAAGTTCCCGTTGCGATGGAATATAAGGTTACCAAGGATATTGTCGAGATAAAGGCTTCGTGCAACGGGATCGAGTTTAGCTATCAAAGTGAAATGCTCCCCGAATACGCAAGATCACGCCCGCTTGAAAGGGAGGAACTTGAGAAACAGCTCAAAAAATGCGGTGAGACGGACTTTATTGTCGAAAATATCGACGGCGCGCTTGACGACGGACTGTTCTTGATAAAGAGCGACTTAAACGAGATAAGGCGCAGATTCTTCGATGAGCTTAAAGAAAGAGTCTTAAAAAAAGCAACGCCGAAATACGCTAGAATGCCCTTTTCGGGCGTAAAAACGAGAGAATACGCCGTTCATTCCTGCGTTATAGTGAACGAAAAAGTAAAGTACGACTTTGACGCTGACGCAATAGTATTCCATCCCGAGGACTATTCCAAGGCGTGTGAAATAAATTGCGAGGGTATGTACCTTTATGTTCCCTGCTACCTTGATAAGTCGGACGAGAAAATGCTCGACGAAGTTCTTTCAACGCACCGTTTCAAGGGCTGTTACGCAGACGGAACGGCGGCAGTCGCATACGCAAGGTCTCGCAAAACACCGTATATTCTGGGCGTTTGCTGTAACCTTACAAATTACGCCGCACTCGAACTTTTCCCCGACGCAGAGGGCTTTGTAAGCTCAAAAGAGCTTAATAAAAGTGAGCTTTTGCACGGCGGAATGACGCTTTCAAAGGGCGATTTTGTCAATATGACTTTCGTGCATTGCCCAATAATAAACTCAAACGCCGGGAACTGCTCGAAATGTCCGTTCAAAAACGGAAGAGTCAGCTATGAGGACGAGGCAGGTAGAGTATTTCTGCTGTATAAGAGTAAGTTAGCAGGATGTCTGTTCTACCTTATGAACAACAAAAAAATAAAGGTAGACGGCGTTTCCGAATATCTTTACGACTACTCCTTCATTTATGGAGACGTAGAAAAGGAGCTGCGTGATAGCAGCTCCAATAAGGGACATTATAATAAAGGTATCACTTAGCTTACGCACCTTCGAGCAAAAGCTTGTCCGCAATAAGTGCGATAAACTCACCGTTCGTAGGCCTGTCAAGGCTGGAATAGATGTTTATTCCCAGAAAGTGGTTTAGGTTTTCCAACCTCCCTCTGTTCCAAGCAGACGAAATAGCGTGTCGCATAGAACGCTCGACCTTACTTGCGGTGGAATCAAAACGCTCTGCCACTTGCGGATAAATGACTTTTGTGATATGATTTATTGAAAGAGGGTTTTTGATAGCAATCTTAACACCCTCCCGAAGATAAGCATAGCCGCTTATGTTTGGCGCAATGCCGATCGATATGAATATCGACGAGATCTTTTCGTCAAGAATAAGCTCGTCCTCCGACAGAGCGGCAAAAGGCGACTTTAGTGAATCTTGATCGGTAAAAGGTCGTTGCTTCCCCGAAAGCGTCAGTGCGGCGTTGCCGAAGACAACGAAGTAGCGGTCGTAGCTTGTCGGGTATACGATGTGATCGATGACGTTGTTTGCTGACCGCAAATAACTTTCGCAACGCTCCTCGCTTTTGGAACAGACGATGACGGATTTTTGAGACGGGATCGCCCTTATGAAGTGCAAAACACGCAAAAGGTCTTCTGTAAAGTCTACGTCGATGACGATAAGATCTGCATCTGCGATAACGGTGTTGGCGACGTCGAGATCGCTTGCGATGCAAAGAGTGTGGGATTGAAAGGCGTTTTCAAAGACAGACTTAACGTCTTCTCTCAAAAGGCCGTTACTTGTAATTAAACAAGCTCTCATTTTCTTTTCTCCTTCCTATATATTTTTTTGCCTAATTTGTTTAGGCTTGAATAGAATTATATATTACAAATTCTTAAAAATAAACACTAAAACAAAAATTTTTGTACAAATTTTGCTGAATAGTATAAATTTTTTAAAAAATCGGCAAATTTTTACAAATCTGTTGACAAAATCAGTCGTTTTTGGTGGGATATGATCGGACAAAAAATACTAAACAACCTTGAATACGATAAAATAATAGCAAATATCGACAGGAATCTCATTCTTTCAATGTCGAAAGATAGATTAAAAAATACTTTCCCTGCCGAAGAGCTGGAAGAGGCGTTGAGGCTTCAGGCGTTGACTCGTGAAGCAGAGCGTGTGATGTACTACTATCAGCGTGCGCCGCTTGAAAATTTCGACGACTGCGAGGACGTCATTGCGAGAGCGTCAAAACTTTCAACGCTTAGCTTCGGAGATCTCAAACGAGTAGGTCATCTTCTCAAAAGTGCGAGGATATTTGCCGCAACGCTTGCCGATATTCCCGACGAGGAATTACCACTTATCAAGGGGTATGTGAGACGTCTTTATGATAACAAGGCGTTCGAGACGTCGATAGACGAAACGTTTATCTCCGACGAGGAGATAGCCGATACTGCGTCTGCAGACCTTTATACGATACGAAAAAAGATCAGAAAGACCAACACGGAGATAAAGGACCGCTTAAACGGGTTGATACGCAACCGCGAGATGCAAAAGTATTTGCAGGATACCATCGTAACCTCCCGTGAGGGACGCTTCGTCGTTCCCGTAAAGTCCGACTGCAAGGGAAAGGTAAGCGGACTTATCCACGACTATTCTGCGACTGGCTCTACAATATACGTCGAGCCTATAGAGATAGTCGAGATAAACAACGAGCTCAGAATGCTGTACCTCGACGAAAAAGCCGAGATAGAGCGGATAATGCAGGAGTTCACGAGAAAGGTCTCCCTTATGAGCGATGCGCTGTACGTTGATCAGGATACTCTCGTCGATATGGATATACTTTTTGCAAAGGTAAGCTACGGTAAAGCGTGCAAAGGAGTCATTCCAAAGCTTTTGACTGACGGTAGCTTCGATATCAGACGAGGAAGACACCCGCTCCTTAACGGTGTAGAGGTCGTTCCGGTAAGCGTTGCGCTTCAAAAGAAAAAGAATTATATATTGATAAGCGGCCCTAATACGGGCGGAAAGACCGTAACCATGAAGATGGTCGGACTTTTTGCGCTGATGGCGATGAGCGGAATGTACATCCCTGCCGACGAAGGCTCTGAGGTGTCGTTTTACGATAACGTCTTCTCGGATATAGGCGACGAGCAAAGCATTGAGCAGAATTTGAGTACTTTCTCTTCTCATATAGCGACGCTAAAGACAATAATAGACAACGTAACGTCAAACTCTCTTGTTCTTCTGGACGAGATAGGCGGCGGCACAGATCCCGAGGAGGGTGCGGCGCTTGCTCTTGCGGTTTTAGAGTACCTTATTGAAAAGGACAGCAAGGGTATAATAACCACCCATTACAGCGAGTTGAAGGAGTATTCCTATTCGACGGATAAGATATTGAACGCCTCGATGGAGTTCGATATGGCGACGCTTTCTCCAACGTATAAGCTGAACGTCGGCGTTCCGGGGAGCTCCAAAGCGCTTGAAATAGCGATGCGACTTGGCGTTGACGGCAGAATAATTGCTGCGGCAAGGGATAAGATAAGCCCGCAGAAAAAGGCGTTTGACGAGATAATAGCCTCGTGCGAAAAGGAAAGGTTAGAAGCCGAGACCTTAAAAAACCGCTACGAGAAGCTGACCAGAGAGGCTGAGGAGCGTATTGCGGTATTAAACAGCGAAAAAGATAAGCTCTTAAAGGAAAGGGAGAACGCAACGAGACTTGCCAAGATAGAGGCAAAGCGAATAATCTCCGACGCTACCGACGAAGCGGAAGAGCTCGTTTCAAAGATAAAAGAGATATATAATAAGGAAGACGAGGTAGATGGCAAGGACGTTATAGAGGCAAGCAAGCTCAAAAACAAGCTCGGCAATATCCTCGACGAGGATGCCGATACGGATAATAGCGAGGCGTTCAAGCCATTTGACCTGAAAAAAGCAAAGGTCGGCGACAAGGTATTCGTCAAGTCCCTCAATTCCCTTTGCGAGATATCGGAGATAAAAAAGGGCGAAATAACGGTTATTTTAGGCTCTATGAAGTTCAAGGCAAAGAGCGGCGATATTCTTACCGTAAGCCCAAAATACGTCGGCTTATACGCAAAGAGTGAAGAAAAGCCCGACAAGAAAAAGCTTGTCAAAAAAACGGACGGTGCAAAAATGAACCTTCGCTCCGACGTTAAAGCGGAGATAAATATCTTGGGGCTTAGGGTTCACGAAGCAAAGCAAGAGGTCGAACGCTTTATCGACAAGGCGCGCTTAGGCGGACTTTCCGAGGTAAAAATAATACACGGAGTGGGAACTCTCGCTCTCAAAAAAGCAGTAGAAGAAACGCTGCGCTCAAACAAAGCTGTTAAGTCCTTCAGAGGCGGACAGTTCGGTGAGGGCGATCTTGGCGTAACGATAGTGGAGCTGAAAAAATGATATATCTTGACAATGCCGCAACGACAAAAATATGCGACGAGGCGCTTTCAGCGTTCGAGAAGTATTACAAGGAAGAGTATTACAATCCTTCTGCGGTATACGGCGGCGCAATAAAGGTAAAAAGCGAGGTGGAAAGGGCGAGGGAAACGATAGCCTCTGCGCTCAGAGTTCCTGCCGACAACGTATTTTTCACGGCGAGCGGCTCAGAGGGCGACAATATGGCGATATTCGGCTCGGTCGGCAGTGTAAAGGCTGCCGGAAGAGTTATTTGCTCGGAGTGCGAGCATCCTGCCGTATATAACGCATTTTTGGCGTTGAAGAGCAAAGGCTACGACGTCGAGACAGTGCCTTGCGAGCATAACGGCACTGTGAACGTAAAGGCGTTTGAAGAGCTGATCGCAGACGGCAAGACGACGTTTGCCTCGATAATGCACGTCAACAATGAGACGGGCGGTGTGAACGATATAATAAAGCTTGCGAAAAAGCTCAAGGAGAAGAACCCCGATGCGGTATTCCACTCCGATGGCGTGCAGGCGTTCATGAAAGTGTTGGTACCGCTGAAAAACAGCGAGGTAGACCTGTATTCGTTCAGCGCACATAAGATAAACGGCCCTAAGGGTGTAGGCGGAATATATGTCAAAAAGCCCAATAGACTTTCACCGCTTGTTTATGGCGGCGGACAAGAAAAGGGGCTGAGGTCGGGAACAGAGAATACGGCAGGAATAATTGCTTTTGCGGCGGCGTGCGAGAAATGGCGCGAGTGCAGAAAGATGTATCTTGACCGCTTTACGGCGTATAGGGAGATAGTGGTAAATGCGCTTTCAGGGATTTCCGATATAACCTATAATACGGAACTAGAACTGTCCTCTCCTCATATAATAAGCCTCAACGTAGGCGGAGTAAAGGGCGAGGTGCTCCTTCATATGCTTGAAGAAAAGGGCATATATCTTGGCAGAGGCTCTGCCTGCTCGACGAAGAACGCATCCCCTCGTGCGCTCAAAGCGCTTGATGTAACGGGTGAGGGAACTGTGAGAATAAGCTTTGGAATATACAACACCGAAGAAGAGATAAAATATTTTGCAAACGAGCTTGTCGAAGCTATCAAAAAGCTCAGAAGCATCATGAGAGGATAAAGTATGGAAAAAACGATAATCGTCCGCTATGCGGAGATATACCTTAAAGGCAAAAATATAGCCTTTTTTGAGTCGAAATTATTGGAAAATATCAGAAAAGCACTTAACGGAATAGAGTGCAACGTAAAAGCGTCGAGGTGCAGATATATCGTCAGCGACTTCGATGAGTTTGACGAGGAAGAGATAATCGAGAGACTTCAAAAGGTCTTCGGCATACATTCCCTCAGCTCATGCGTCGTAGTAAAAAGCGACATCGAGCTTATAGGCAAGACGGCTGCCGAAATAGTCGATTTCACCGGCACTTTCAAGGTAGAGACCAACCGAGCGGACAAGAAGTTCCCGATGAAGTCCTACGAGGTATCGGCAACGGTCGGCGGCTACGTTTTAGAAAAGCACCCTGACCTTAAAGTAGACGTCAAGCACCCTCAGCATGTCATCAACGTAGATATGAGGGAGAACGGCAAGACGTTTATATACGAAAAGGTAATATATTGCGCAGGCGGACTTCCGACGGGATGCTCTGGTAGCGGTGCGCTTATGCTGTCGGGTGGAATAGATAGTCCCGTCGCAGGCTATATGATAGGGAAGCGAGGTATGACCATACACGGCGTTTATTTCCATAGCTACCCGTATACCGGTGATCTTGCGAAAGAAAAGGTCAAAAAGCTTGCAGGAATACTCAACGGCTATACGCAAAACTTCGTGCTATATGTCGTTCCGTTCACAAAGATTCAGGAAGCCATCCACGAAAAGTGCCCTGAAGAACTGATGATAACGCTCATGCGCCGCTTTATGATGAGAATAACGGAAAAGCTCGCAAGAAAGAACAGGGATATGTGCATAATAACGGGCGAGAGCTTAGGTCAGGTCGCAAGTCAGACCGTTGAGTCTATAACGGTAACCAATGAAGTAGTAGAAATGCCGGTTTTTCGTCCGCTTATTGGTATGGACAAGATAGAGATAATCGACGTTGCCAAAAAGATAGGCACGTTTGAGACGTCAAATCTTCCGTATGAGGACTGCTGTACGGTATTTTTACCCGACCATCCCGTGATAAAGCCCAAAAAAGAGGTCGTATATGCGGCGGAGCAGAACTTAGATATCGATGCGCTCGTAGACGAAGCAGTCGCAAACGTGGAAAAAATAACGTATTAAAGAAGAATATATGGAAGACCGACGAGGAAACTTGTCGGTTTTTTAGTTTCCCAACGTACTTTTTGTCGAAAAACACAGATTACCGCAAGATTAACATAATGTATTTGCTATCGATGAAAATTTATGCTATTATAATCTCACGCGTCAAAAACAGATATATTTTACGGAGGTGGATATGAAACTACTTTCAGTTGCAGTTCCGTGCTATAATTCCGCGGCGTATATGGAAAACTGCATAAAAAGTCTTTTAACAGGCGGCGACGAGATAGAGATAATAATAGTCAACGACGGTTCAAAGGACGATACGGGCGCGATCGCAGAGGGGTATAGAGAGAGGTTCCCCGATACGATCAAGGTAATACATCAAGAAAACAAGGGTCATGGCGGTGCGATAAATTCGGCGATCGCCGCAGCAACGGGTAAATATTTCAAGGTGGTGGATTCGGACGATACCGTGAACTCGGAAACGCTTCAGATCGTTTTGAAAAAGCTGAGAGAAAACGAGCTTGACATGCTCGTTACGAATTATAAATACACACACGAAGATCCGAACGACGACGTAGTGATAAGCTACCGCCGCCCTTTGCCTTGCAATAGGGTAATAGGCTGGAGGAGCGTCAGATACTTCTCGATCGAGCAGTACTTTACCATTCATTCCGTGCTTTTCAGGACGGAATGTATCAGGAAGAGCGGCCTCGTTCTTCCCGAACACGTTTTTTACGAGGACAACGTATTCGTATACGCTGTAATTCCCTATGTCAAAAAGCTGATGTTCATCAACAAGGTGCTTTATAATTACACGATTGGAAGAGAGGGACAGTCCGTTCAGGAAGATATCATCGTCAAGAGGTACAAGCACCAGATCCTTGCATCGCAGACGATATTCACGATGTATCGCTTAGACGATATAAAGGAGAAAAAGCAAAGGCAGTATATGTACCATACCTGCGTTATGCTTTTGCTCATCGCAACGGTCTTTGCTCGCCTGAATAGAACGGAGGAGTCCGAAGCAGACGTCAAGGCAATGTGGAAAGCGTGCTACGATTTCGATCCGCCAAAGGCAGAGAGAATAAAGAAATATTCCCTCGCGGCGTTCGTCAACTTTGACGGACAAGTAGGTCGTGAGTTCGCAATAAAGCTTTACCGCCTTGCACAGAAAGTCGTGAGGTTCAACTAATGAGATACGATTACCTTATTGTCGGTGCAGGTCTTTTCGGTGCGATAGTAGCAAGAGAGCTTACCGATAGCGGCAAAAAGTGCCTTGTCATCGATAGGCGCTATCATATCGGCGGCAATGTGTATACCGAAAAGGTCGATGGCGTAAACGTTCATAAATACGGAGCGCATATTTTCCACACTTCGGATAAGAGAGTTTTCGACTACGTTTCACGCTATTGCGATATGACCCCTTATCACCATGAGGTCTTGGCAAACTATTGCGGCAAGATGTATCATTTGCCGTTTAATATGACTACGTTTTCCGAGATGTGGGGAGTAACTACGCCAAAGGAAGCCGAAAGCATAATAAAACAACAGCGTGAGGAGCTTTGCGGAAAAGAGCCCGAGAACCTCGAAGAGCAGGCGATAACGCTCGTTGGCAGAGATATATACGAAAAGCTCGTCAAGGGCTACACCGAAAAGCAGTGGGGCAAGGATTGCAGGGAGCTACCGCCATTTATTATCAAACGTTTGCCGGTGAGATACGAATACAACAACGACTATTTCAACGATCCCTTCGAGGCTATGCCCAAAGACGGCTATACCGAGATGTTCAATAGGCTTCTTGACGGAATAGAGGTAAGGCTTAACGCAGATTTCAAGGAACTGAAAGAAAGCGGCAAAGTCGAGTACGACAAGGTGATATATACGGGTGCGATCGATGAATATTACGACTTTTGCTTGGGAAAACTCGAGTATAGAACGGTTCGCTTCGATACTAAGGTGGTAGATTCTGAAAGCTATCAGGAGGCGGCGGTAGTAAATTATACATCGAGAGATGTTCCTTATACGAGGATAATCGAGCATAGGAAGTTTGACGGCAACGGCAAGGACAAAACTGTCGTGTCGTTCGAGTATTCTAAGAGCTTTGAGGAGGGCGACGAGCCGTATTATCCCGTGAACGACGAGAAAAACAATGCGCTGTACGAAAAATATAAGGAGCTTTCTGAAAAGGATGGCAACGTAATTTTCGGCGGCAGGCTCGGAGAATATAAGTATTACGATATGGATAAGGTAGTTGCGTCTGCGCTCAAGCTTTGCGACGAACTTAAAAAATAAAGCCAAATAAAAATAGTATGCGGAAAGGCGAGAGTCTTTCCGCTTTTCGTTGCGGCTTTTTATTGACTAAAATCACTTCGTTTAGTAAAATATAGGTAAATATCAAAAGAATTAGGATCAAAAATGCTTTTCAACATCGACAATGGACGGTTTTATTTTGAGGATATGCTCATTTTGTCTGACATAAGCGTTTCGCTTGCGGACGACGACAGAGTGGGATTGATAGGGGAGAACGGATCGGGGAAAACGACGCTCCTCAATATCCTCATGGGAAAATACGAGCTTGACGATGGCACGCTGTCCAAAAAACGGGGAATGACGGTCGGCTACTTGGAACAGAATTCTACGTTCGAGTCCGACAAAACCGTTATAGAGGAAATGCGCTTGTGCTTTGCCGATATCCTGCGTCTTGAAGAGCGTATGCGCGAGATAGAGACTATTCTTCCCAAGGTCGAGGTTGACGGTATAGAGTACCGCCGCCTGACAAACGAGTATTCCGAGGCAAAAAAACGCTTCGAGGGTCTTGACGGTTACAACGTAGACGTCAAGATAAAGACCGTTCTCAACGGAATGGGCTTTTTGGGACAGTACGATAGAGTATGCTCGACCTTTTCGGGCGGTGAAAAGACGAGACTTGCGCTTTCAAGGCTTCTTTTGAAAAACCCAGAGCTTCTGATACTCGACGAACCGACGAACCACCTTGATTTTTCAACCCTTTATTGGCTCGAAGATTATCTTGCGACCTATAAGGGAGCGATATTGACGGTTTCGCACGACAGGTCGTTCTTAGATAAGGTTACGGAAAAGACGTGGGAACTTAAAAATACGAAGCTCACGGTATGGCGTGGGAATTATACGAAATATAAGCAGCTCAAGGACGAGTGGATCGCCTCGACGAAAAAGGAGTACGAAAAACAGCAGGTACAGATAGCCGATATGAAAGACTACGTTGCGAGAAATCTCGTGCGTGCAACCACGGCGAAATCTGCGCTCAGCAGAGTAAAAAAGCTTGAGTCGATGGAGATCATTGAGAAGCCCGACGAGAGAGTGTCAACACCGACGTTCGTGTTTGAAAAGGCGATAGACCCGACCAAAGAGGTAGTGAAGATAAACGGTCTTGACCTGTCGGCAGGTGAAAAAAAGCTTATTCACGGCGGAGAAATGCTCGTTTTGCGCGGCGAAAAGGTCGGCATAATAGGAGAGAACGGCGCAGGCAAATCAACGCTTTTGAAGCGTATTTTGTCGTCGTTCGGGACGTACGAGGACGTCATAACGTTCGGCAAGAACGTCTCCATATCATACTACGATCAGGAAAACGTCAACTTGAACTTCGAAGCGAGCGTTCGGGGCGAGATGTGGGATAAGTTCCCCCGAAGCACCGAATATGACATAAGGCGTGCGCTCGGCAGGATGCTCTTTACAGACGAGGATATGGGAAAGAAGATCTCGTCGCTTTCGGGCGGAGAGAGGGCAAAGCTCGGGTTCGCCGAGATGATGATGAAAAAGTCAAATCTTTTGATACTCGATGAGCCGACTAACCATATAGACCTTGCCGCACGGGAAAGCTTAGAGGATGCGCTTAAAAATTTTGACGGCACGGTCATATTCGTGTCGCACGACAGATATTTTTTGGAAAGCGTAGCCGACAAGCTGTATGCGATAGAAAACGGCGAGCTTTGCGAATATAAAATGAAATTTTCTGCCTATATGACGCAGAAAAAGAGCGTAGAAAAGGCGGAAGATGCGTCGCTTGAAGCTAGAACCAAGGAGAAAAAACAGGGCAATTATCGCGATTCAAAGGCTCGCAGCGAGGAAGTAAAGCGCAAGAACGCCTTAAAGACAGTAGAAGAGGAGATCGCAATGCTTGAAGAAAGGCAGAGCGAGCTGTCAAACGAGATGCAACGCCCCGACGTTGCGAGTGATTACACAAAACTCAAACCCGTTTTGGACGAAACGGAGAAAAATAAACAAAGGCTTGACGAGCTTTACGAGCTGTGGGAGAGCCTGTCATAAGAAAGGAGAAGAATATGAAAGATCTGTACGTAGGAATTGACCTTGGCGGTACGTTTATCAAGTGTGGTATAGTTACCAAAGAGGGTGAAGTGTTGATAAAAGGTCAGACCCCGACCGAGGTGGAAAAAGGCTTGGACGGCGTTTTAGCGAATATCGTCGGCATAATGAGAAAACAGCTTGGCGAGATAGATCGCAGTGAGGAAGACGTTGTTGCGATGGGATTCGGAGTTCCCGGAATCGTTGACGAGGATTTTACCGTCATCGAGGCAACGAACCTTGGCTGGCATAGCGAGAATGTCGTAGAGAGAATGAAGACGCTTACGTCCGTTCCCGTGAAATTAGGCAACGACGCAGACGTAGCGGCGCTTGGCGAAGTAAAATTCGGCGTGGCGAAGGGTATGAAGTCTGCGTTCATGATAACGCTCGGCACGGGAGTAGGTAGCGGCATCATAATAAACGGCAAAATATTCAGCGGCAACCACGGTTGCGGAGGCGAAATAGGGCACACCGTGCTCCATAAAGACGGCGAGCAGTGCAACTGCGGACAAAAGGGCTGCGTAGAAGCATACCTTTCGGCTACAGCACTCAAAAAGTTTGCACAAAGAGCTATGAACGACAACCCCGACACCAAGCTTTGGGAAAGAGCGAAGAGCGTTGACGAAGTGACAGCAAAGGACGTTCTTGACCTTTCAGAAGAGGATGAGACGTGCAAAAAGCTCACCTGCGACTATATTGAAAATCTGTTCGACCTTTGCCTTAATTTGGCGAACGGATTTAGACCAGAAGCGATCATTTTAGGCGGCGGCGTATCCCTTGCGGGCGAAAAGCTCACGAAGCCCTTGCAGGCAAAGCTCGACGACAAGATATTTGCAAAGGCTCATACGCCCAAAGTTAAGATACTTTCGGCAAAGCTCGGCAACGACGCGGGATTCGTCGGAGCGGCGAGCCTTTGTATAGAATAAATAAAAACACAAAACGGCTTTTTACGAGCCGTTTTTGTTTGCTTTACGCACTATTTAGGAGTAAAATATTAAAGAAAGAAAGTTTTGGAGTAAATAAAGATCGATGAGCGGAGAGAAATTATTCAATTTAATAATAAACCCCGAAAAGGTGTTGAAAGGCAGAGCGCTCGGCGAAGTACCGTCTTCTCGTGAGATAGTGGGGAATACCGTCAAAATGGCGTGGCCGACGGTCGTAGACAGCTTTTTGTCTGCGATAGTCTCATTTGTCGATATGGCGATGGTGTCTGAGCTCGGCACGACGGCAATATCTGCGATAGGTCTTACAACTCAGCCCCGCTTTATCATGCTTGCATTTTTCCTTTCCCTCAACGTTGCGGTAACCGCAGTCGTTGCAAGGCGCTTTGGACAGGGAGACAGAGAAAGTGCGAACGCTTGCCTGCATCAAGTGCTGTCGATAGGTCTTGTTATGGGTATAGTGCTTTCGCTTTTAAGCATCCGCTACGCCGAGTGGTTCGTGACGCTTGCAGGCGCAAAAGAAGATACGGTCGCTGACGCAACGTTATACTTTCAGACGATAATGACCGCATTTTTGTTCAGCGGCTTAACCTTAACGATAAACGCCGCCCAGCGAGGTGTGGGAAAAACCCGCATAAGCATGTGGACCAACCTTGTCTCGAACGGAGTCAATATAGTGTTCAACTACCTGCTTATCGAGGGACACTTCGGCTTCCCGAGGCTTGAAGTATACGGAGCGGCGCTCGCTTCTGCGATAGGTATGTGCGTCGGCTTTGTCGTAGCGGTCATATCGCTTCTTCGCAGGAACGGCTATTTGAGGTTAAAAGTCTCAAAGCTTTTCCACTTCACCAAAGCAACGATGTCTGCACTTGGAAAGGTATGGTGGAGCGCGGCAGTCGAACAGCTCTTTTTGAGGATTGGCTTTTTCATCTTTGCGGCGATAGTGGCAAACCTCGGAACGGATACCTTTGCGATACATAACGTCGGTATGAACATAATGACACTGTCCTTTGCACTCGGCGACGGACTTTCCGTTGCGGCAAGTGCACTCATCGGTCAAAACCTCGGAAGAGGCAGAAGCGACCTTTCAGAGGTATACGGAAAAACGTGCAGACGCATAGGTCTTATCTTCTCGATAATACTTATTATAATCTTCGTTACGCTCGGCGACCAGATATTCGGTATATTCATAAAAGAACGCCCCGACTTAGCGGATCAAGGCTCCGTCATAATGGACTTTGCCGCCGTAATAACCGCATTGCAGATAGCTTCCGTAATATATACGGGCGCACTGAGAGGCGCAGGCGACGTCAGGTTCGTTGCCATACTTATGATGGTGTGCGTTGCGATAATCCGTCCGACTCTTGCATATGTATTCGGCTTCGTATTGGACTGGGGCTTATACGGCATTTGGGGAACGTTCTTGCTCGATCAGGCGCTTAGGTGTATACTTTCGATGATTCGTTTCAATAAGGGCAAGTGGAAGACCATAAAGGTATGACACAAATCCGTTTTTATAAGACACAATAGCTAAATAACAAACTACGAAAGCGCACTCTTTCAGGGAATGAGAGAGTGCGTTTTTATTATTCAAATAGTTCCAAAAATAGCGATTTGAGAAATAATAAGGTTTTTTATGAATTTGTTCACAAAAGCCAAACAAATTGATAAATTTTACCGATTTTGGCCTACAATTTTTGATTAACCTATTTACAAAAGGATAAAAATAAGGTAGAATGAAATGGAGCAAGTGCAGGAGGTAAGCAACGTTGTCTCAAAAAGGAAACACCTTCAGGAGGGGAATACACCCTCCCGATAAGAAAGAATTGACCAAAGATCTGCCCGTTTGCGTAATGCCCGAAACGAGCGATTATTACGTTTCGATGTCGGCGCATATAGGCGCTCCCGCAACGTGCATAGTCGCAGTCGGCGACGTAGTAAAAGAAGGTCAGCTTATTGCCGAAAACAAGGCAAGGCTTGGCTCAAACGTTTTTTCTCCCGTAGCAGGAGTAGTCGTCGGAATAGAGAAGAGAAAAACGGCAAACGGCGGTAAAGCCGAAACGATACACATAAAAGCCGAGGGCGAAGGAAAGGTAACACTTCCTCCTATTGGAGAGATAACCAAGGACAGTATCCTTAGGCGCATAGAAGAAGCAGGCATCGTCGGACTTGGCGGAGCAGGCTTCCCCGCTCACTTCAAGGATAAGCCGAGAACGCCGTGCGATGCACTGCTTATTAACGGTGCAGAGTGCGAGCCGTACTTGACGTGCGACGATAGACTCATGGTCGAGTACGCAGACAAGGTTGCCAAGGGCATAAAGTACCTTGAAACAGCGGTCGGAGCTACGAAGGTAGTCGTTGGAATAGAGGACAATAAGCCCGAAGCCATCGAAAAGATGAGAGCACAGGGCTTAGAGGTCGTCGTACTTCCGAAAAAATATCCGCAAGGCGCAGAGAAGATGCTCGTATACGCCTGCCTTAACAGGGTGGTTCCTGCAGGCGGACTTCCGTCCGATGTTGGCGTAGTCGTCCACAACGTAGCGACTGCATACGCTGTCTATGACGCTGTGGAAAACGGCGAGCCGCTTTATAAGCGAATCGTAACGGTAAGCGGCAAGGGCGTTGAAAGACCTTGCAATATGTGGGTCAGGAACGGAACGCTTCACGAGGATATACTTAAATATTGCGGCATAAAGGACGAGACCGTAGCCCTTATTTCGGGCGGCCCGATGATGGGACACGCCTTAGAGGGAATGACGGCGTCTACGACGAAAGCGGAGTCAGGTATACTTGCTCTCACCGAGGACGAGGTAGATATATTCGAGCCTACGCATTGCATTTTCTGCGGAAGCTGTGCAAGGGCGTGCCCGATGTCGTTGATGCCGATGTATATTGATTTCTACGCTCACGCAAGAAAGACGGATGAAGCGATAAAATATGGCGCACTCAATTGTATGGAATGCGGCTCGTGCGCATACGTATGCCCTGCGGAACGCCCGATAGTGCAGAGTGTAAGACTTGTAAAAATTAAAGCGAGGGAGGAAAATAAAAAATGAAACTTGAATATTCAGGCTCCCCTCATATAAAAAACAAACGCACGACGAAAGGCATAATGCTCGACGTTTGCATATCGCTTATCCCTGCGATAGTCGCTTCCGTCGTATACTTCGGCGCAAGATCGCTTGCCATAATAGCAATTTCTGCGATAGCGTGCGTACTTTCGGAGTTCGTATATAAATTAGCCGTCAAAAAGGACGTCGCTACGATATTAAAGGAGTTCGACTTCACGAGCCTTGTTACGGGAATATTACTTGGATTAAATATGCCTCCCATCGAGCTTTCGACGGGCTGGTATATACCGCTTATTTCAGGCATATTTGCGATAGTAGTAGTCAAGATGCTGTTCGGCGGAACGGGCTGCAATATAGTCAATCCCGCGATCGCAGGCAGAGTATTTGCGCTTATGAGCTTCACAATGGTGATGACTCAAAGCTATTCTCTTCCCAATATCGAAGCGCTTGGCGGTGCGGTAACGGGCGCAAGCGTAACGACTGGCGCAACTCCGCTGACCGAGATGTTGAATACGGGAACTTTAGAGGGGCTTTCCAAGCTCAATATGACCAGCCTTGACCTTTTGCTCGGAACGGGCGTTGCGGGATGCATAGGCGAGACCTGCAAAATAGCGTTAATATTTGGTGGAATATACCTTTGCGTAAGAGGTGTGTTAAATCCTCTTTATCCGCTGATATACGTCGCCGTAACGGGACTTTTTACCGTCGCATTGAATGGCTTTGACTTCACGACGTTCATTCCGTCGATACTCTCCGGCGGACTCATCTTAGGTGCAATATTCATGGCGACAGACTACGTAACCACCCCGACGAGCTTTATTGGCAACGTAGTCTACTTCGTGCTGTTGGGACTTATTACGGCAGGGCTCAGGTTTGCGTGCAAGATGGAGGTAGTCTCTTTTGCGATACTTCTTTGCAATCTCGTCGTTCCCTTGATCGACAAGTTCATTTATCCAAGACCGTTTGGCTTTGTAAAAAAAGATAAGGGAGGAAAGGCGTAATGAAAGGCAACAAAAATTCTTCCTTGAATTGCATCGTTGTTCTCTTCGTGATAGCGGTGGTGTGTGTTGCACTGCTTGGCATGCTCAACGATCTTCTTTACGTTCCGCCAGATATGTCCGTTTTCAATAAGGCGGCAAGCGGCTCCTACGAGGAGATTGCGGTCGAAAGCATATCCCTTTCCTACGGCAAAGTAGAAGTGGCTGTTGACGGCACGCTCGATAGCGGCGAAAAAGTCCTCGGCTTATACGTTACGGGTAACAAGTCGGGGAAATCGGATAGCTTCTCACTCGCAGTAATAATCAGGAGAGCAGATAATAAAATCGTCGGCATATACGAGATAACGGACGGCTCGACGGGCGGCTACGCTTGGGATGAGAGCAAGTTGAGTGCGGCGATAGACACTGACATAACCTCGTCCGATTATCTTGCGATGGACGGACTTGTACAGACGGGCACGACCAATTCGTCAAGCGCCGTCAAGAATGCGATAATGACTGCTGCAGAGTATTATGCGGCGATAAATAAATAAAGGAGGGAGACTGATGAAAGCAAAAGACGTAATGCTTAACGGGCTTATAAGGCAAAACCCCGTATTAAGGCTCGTGCTCGGAACTTGCTCCGTGTTGGCACTCTCTTCTAAGGCGATAAACGGCATCGGCATGGGTGTTGCGGTAACCTTCGTTCTTATCATGAGCAACATGATAATCTCGCTCCTTAGGAATATAATTCCCGACAGAGTAAGGATACCGGCGTTCATCATGGTCATTGCGACATTCGTAACGATAGTCAAGATGTTGCTTAATTACTTGGCAGTCCAGAGCGAGTTATTCTTAGAAATATATAACGCAATGGGCGTGTTCCTGCCGCTTATCGTAGTAAACTGCATCATACTTGCAAGAGCAGAGAGCTTTGCAAGCCAGAACGGCGTCCTTATTTCCGCATTGGACGGACTTTTCATGGGACTTGGCTATACGCTCGTTTTGACGCTTATGGGCATTATACGAGAGTTTTTGGGCTATGGTAGCGTGTTCGGCTTAAAGATATGGGACTTCTCGATAGGCTTTTTCTCGACAAACGCAGGTGCGTTCTTAACTTACGGCTTGTTCATCGGAATATTCGGTTACGTCGTAACGAAGATAGAGAAAAACAACGAGATAAAGCTGAGAAAACAGAAAGACGCAAAGGAGGAGAAATAAATGACGTTCGCTTCAATAATTGCGCTGTTCGTCGCAGGATTGTTCGTCAATAACTACATCGTCGTTCAGTTCCTCGGTATCTGCCCGTTCTTGGGGCTTTCCAAAAAGATAGACTCGGCGCTCGGCATGGGCGTTGCGGTAACCTTCGTTATGGTAATAACATCGCTCGTTACCTATCCGATATATAATTATATAATGGTCCCTCTCGGGATAGAGTACCTTGAGATAATCGTATTTATCTTCGTTATTGCGGCGTTGGTACAGATACTTGAGATGGTAATAAAAAAGATAAGCCCCTCGCTTTATACGACAATGGGTGTATACCTCCCCCTGATAACGACAAACTGTGCTATCTTGGGCGTTGCGGAGCTTAACTTAACGTCCTCGCTCGTAACGGGCGTTGCGGGAGCGTTCTTCAACGGACTGTTCTCGGGACTTGGCTTTACTCTCGCAATAGTGCTTTTAGCAGGACTTCGCGAAAAGGTAGATAATCTTCCCGTTGCGAAGAGCTTAAAGGGCTTTCCCATAACGATGGTAGTTGCGTGCCTTATGGCGATGGCGTTTTACGTTTTCTCGTTCATAGCGTAAGGAGGAAAATATGCAGGTATTAATGAGAGAAATATCCTGGGGCAGCATTGGTCTTGCCGTTGCGATAATGGCGGTTTTAGCACTGCTTTTCGCCGTTATAATAGTGGTCGTGGCAAAGTATATGACCGTTGACGACGATAACGAAAAGCTGTCCGATGTCAGGAATTTATTGGCAGGCGCAAACTGCGGCGGATGCGGAAAGGCAGGCTGTGACGATTTCGCAAGGGCACTTTGCGAAGGATGCGCTGATCTTTCGATGTGTAATCCCACCTCGAATGCAAATAAGGAGAAGATCGCTGAGATATTGCAGATAGATTTTGCGGCAGGCGGAGATAAAATAGCCGTCGTTGAGTGCGTCGGCGGAAACGAGTGCATCGACAAGTTCGATTACCACGGCTTTGGCGACTGCGTCAACCAGAATATGCTGGCCGGCGGCAGAAAAATGTGCGAAACGGGCTGTATGGGTAGCGGAACGTGCGTTTCGACTTGCCCCGAAAAGGCACTGTATCTCAAAAACGGCAGAGCGGTCGCGGATAAGTATTTGTGCGTAGCGTGCGGTGCGTGCGTAGCCTCGTGCCCTAAAAAGCTTATAAAGCTCATCCCTTCAAACGCCAAGGTATATATCGGATGCTCGTCTCATTGCAGAGGCAAGGACGTCATGGAGGTATGCAAAAAGGGTTGTATCGGTTGCGGACTTTGCGCAAAGAACTGCTCTGAGGGGGCGATAACCATGGTCGATAACCTTCCCGTTATCGACTACGAAAAATGCAACGGCTGTAAGACGTGCGTTGCGAGGTGCCCGAGAAAGTGCATCGTTGACAGAGATGTTCAAATATAGTATAATTTGCCCGAAGATATCTTCGGGCATTTTTAATACTAATAAGAGGCGAAAATGGAAAAAGCAAAGATAGACAGAATAAACGAGCTTGCAAGAAAGAAAAGATCGTGTGTACTTACGGACGAGGAGACGAAAGAGCAAGCAGAGCTTAGAAAAGAGTATATAAAGGAGTGGAGAAAGGGCGTTGAACAAACGCTCGACAATACTTATATCGTAGACAAGGACGGCAACAAGAGAAAGCTTGAAAAGAAATAGAGCGTTCAATAAGAGGTAAAAATATGAACTTAAAGGAACTAAAGATAAAAAAGGTGAGAAAAGGCACCGTTGCGTACTACGTATTAAGCGTACTCGTTGCGGCTGCGCTTCTTGCGGTGGTATTCTTCCGCAAGGCGATATTTCTCCCTGAGTCGATATTTTATACGCTGTACGATAAAGAAATGGCTGACGAGATGCTCGTCATTTTGATCAAAACGGGCGTGGTTCTGGTCGTTGTTCACGGCTTATGCTCGATAGCAAAGCTTCTCACTGTGGTAGGCGCAAGAACTAACGACAACAAGAAAAAGACGTGGCTGTACCTTCTCGGCAGTGTAGTGAAATATCTCAGCATCATCGTTGGCGTTTTGACGTTCTTAGGGATAGTCGGCGTAGATACGACCGCTCTCGTTACGGGCGCAGGAGTGCTTACTCTTATCGTCGGTCTCGGCTGTCAATCACTTGTTTCCGATATAGTCGCAGGGATGTTCATCATGCTCGAGGGTAACTTCGAGATAGGCGATATAATAGTTGTCGACGGCTTCAGAGGCACGGTCCAACAGATAGGTCTCAGAACAACGAGCATTATGGACGGGCTTGGCAACGTCAAGACGATAAACAACAGCCACTTGGTAGATGTAATCAACAATTCTCGTGCGCTTTCCGTTGCGGCGTGCGTCATAGGCATAGAGTACGGCGAGAGTATCGAGCGTGTCGAAAAGGCGATAAACGACGGCTTAGAGGGTATTAAAGAGAGGATCCCTACGATAGTCGAAGGACCTACCTATCAGGGCGTATACGAGCTCGGTGCGTCGAGCGTCAATATAAAGGTAGTTGCGAAGTGCAAGGAATCGGACAGATACTCTACCGAGCTTGCTCTCAACCGCGAAATGAAGCTTTTGTTTGATAGGAACGGAATAAATATACCGTATAATCAGGTGGTCGTAAGCTATAAGGAAGAAGAGAATGGACGCAAATAAAAACGGCTCGGTCGTAAGAATAGACCTAAGAACGCTTGGACTTGGCAAAAGCAAAAGAGTCGGAACGGAGATTAAGCTAAATAAAACTTTTTCGTGGGGCGATAACGATTGGACCGTCCCATCGGCGTTTATGTTCTCAAAAGGAATCGTTTTGGACGTTTTTGCCAAAATAGACAGCGATGTAGCCAAGAAATTTGTAGAAAAATGGGAATGGTTGGAGTCGTCTGAGGAAGCAACTGAAGAAGATATAAGAAAAGCGCAAAGAGAAAATCCCTTTGCGTTCGATTTTGATTGCGAACTGATATTAAACGGCGTTGCGTTGAGTCAAAATGTGTCGATAGGCGACGTTTTGGTCGGATTCAAAGAAAACGGCGATTCTGAGGAACTCATCGAACTGTTGACCAAATACGGCATTCCAAGGAATGAAAGCTATATATTCCGTAGAATAAGCTTTTTATACGCAACAAATAGAAAGCCTGGCATCAAAAACATTAGCCTCAAGCTTTCGCAACGTCCGATAAACTTTGAAAGCGACGGCTTTTGCGTAAGAAAAGCAGGCGACAGAGTAGAAATTGTTGACCCGCATACGGGAGAAAGATACGCTTTAACAGCGATAGCCGTAGAAAACGAGCGAATGATCATGAATTGCGAGGACGGAATGAAAATGCCGCCGTACGTAACTCATATGTCGTATGCCGTTTTCCCTGAAATACCTGAAAGCCAATGCCGCATAGTAGACGTCAGACAAAGTGACGCAGTGAAGTTTGGTGAAGATGACGCTTGCGGAGCGATAGGTATCATCGGCGGCGCTGACGGGCCTACGGCGATATTCATCGGTGCAAAAGACAGACCTGAATTCAGGGTGGCTTTCTCTGCAATGACCTATGAGCCGCAGGAGACCGTAACATGGAAGGCGATATTCAGCCACAAGACTCTTCCCGATATAGAGATGACTTTGGTGTAAAAGGCGGTAGAGTATGGAAATAAAAAATATCAGACCGCACCACTTGATGTGCATAGAGTTCTTCGTCGGAAAGGGGTATAGCGACGAGTTCACGGCGAATATGCACAAGGTGATAAAATATCTTACGACAGACCCTCTTTTGACCGTAACAGCTAAGGCGGACGGCATATGCACAAAATGCCCTAATATGATTGACGGAGCGTGTAAAACGCGCGATAAGGTCGATAGATACGATAAAGCGGTATTAGAATCTATCGGGGCTTTAGACGGAGATAGAGAAAAATATACCGAGCTTCGAAAAAAGGTTCGGGAAAAGATAATATATAGCGGCAAACGAGAAAGTATATGCGGCGATTGCGAGTGGAGCGAGCTTTGTAAAATAAAACCTTGCGATAAAACCGATTAAAGCGATAAAACTTGTTGCTATGAGCCTATCAAAACATAATGATAAAATAAAAAGGATAACGAACAATCGTTATCCTTTTTATTTTTCAAATTTTATTCCTTAGCCGCTTCCTCTTCGTACGCTCTAAGTATCAACGCTTTGAGACTTTCTCTCGTTTCGGTGTTGATAGGATGTGCGATGTCCTTATACTCGCCGTCCGAGGTCTTTCTCGACGGCATAGCGATAAAGCAACCGTCCGTGCCTTCGATGATCTTGATGTCGTGAACGACGAAGCTGTCGTCGATAGTGATAGAAGCGACTGCTTTGAGCTTGCTGTCGTCTTTCTTGACTGTACGGATCCTGATATCAGTGATGTTCATTCCCATAGTATAACCCCTTATCATATAAGTATACTTAAATAATACACCAGATTTTTTCTCATTTCAATACTTTTCGAAAAAAAAGTCTGGTAAAAGTGTAAAAAATATAGCGAAAATGCTGTTATATAAGGCAAGATATACGCTTTTGGCCCCATTTTCGTCATTCACGCAATACTTTTCAATGGCATATAATTTTTTATGACGCAAAATGAGAATAAAAAGTCGATACATTTCGTAGGAATAGGTGGCGAGAGTATGTCTGCACTTGCAAAATATGCAAAAAGTGCGGGATACACCGTATCGGGATCGGATAAATGCCGCTCGCAAAACATAAAAAACCTAAAAAGGCTTGGCATAAAAGTCAACGTGCCGCACGAAGAAAGCGCAGTGCTGGGCAAAGACTTGGTGATAAAAAGCCTTGCGGTGTCGGACGATAACGCAGAGATAATAAGGGCAAAGCTGTTAGCCATTCCCGTCTTGACTCGAGGCGAGTTTTTGGGTGTTATTTCCAAACGCCATAAATATACTGTAGCCGTAGCAGGAAGCCACGGCAAGAGTACGACTGCGGCGATGACGGCAAAGCTACTGCTTGACTTCGGACTTGACCCTGCCGTTCATATCGGCGCAGATTTCCCGTATATAGGCGGCAATGTCAGATACTCCGAAAGCCCATATTTTATCACCGAGGCGTGCGAATATAAGAAAGCATTCCTCTCCCTTTCACCGTTCATCACCGTAATAACGGGCATGGAGCTTGACCACCCGGACTGCTATAAAAATGCCGATGAGCTGTACGCTGCGTATAAAGCGTTGGCAGAAAATACTAGGGGGATAGTATTGATTTCGCCGCTTGATAAGGGGAAAATTTGCGTCAAAAACGCCGTAACGGTGGGCGTCGATAAGTCGTCTTATTACGGCGCAGAAAATTTGAGCGGAAACGACGGCAAATTCAGCTTCGATTTCAGACGTGAGGGGAAAATAGTCGGAGGGGTATTGCTAAGCTGCCTTGGCGTTATGAGCGTAAAGAACGCACTGTTTGCGCTTGCTGTATCTGATATCGTCGGAGTACCTTTTTCATGCGCAAAACGGGCGATAGAGGGCTTTAACGGCATAACACGGCGGCAAGAAAGGCTGTTTGACGGCAAATATACCGTCTACACCGATTATTCTCACCACCCGACGCAGATAAAGAATATCGCATCGTGCTTTGCTAAAAGGAACGGACGGCTCATCGGCGTCTTTCAGCCGCATACGTATTCGAGAACGAAGGCGTATATGTCGGATTTTGTCGATAGCTTTGAGCTTTTTGATAAGATATATCTTCTGCCTACCTTTGCCGCACGGGAAGTGTACGACGAAGAAGGCTCTTCAAAAAGGCTTTTTGAGGAGATAAAAAACCGCAATAAGGAGTATGTTTTTGAAAATAGGATAATAGATCGCCTTTTGTCTGAACTTGCCGAAAACGACGTAGTGCTTTTTATGGGCGCAGGTGATATAGATAAACTCGCACAGGATTTTGCCAAAATCTTGAATAAATACGTTGCAAAAAGCGAGCGTTTGTGATACACTTATAAAGTATTAAATGCGAAAGTCGCAAAGTGGTATTGCAGCAGCTTCCCAAGCTGCCTCCCGCGGGTTCGATTCCCGTCTTTCGCTCCAAATGATAAAAACGCCCGCTGGGCGTTTTTTCATTTTCGGCGAAAGACGGGAGAGGAAGAATCATACTTCAGTATCTTCGAAGAAAACGCCTTGGCGTTTTCCACGAGCCGCAGGCGAGTATTCCCGTCATAATAGCCCGCTGGGCGTTTTTTCATTTTCGGCTAAAGACGGGGAGAGGAAGAATCATACTTCAGTATCTTCGAAGAAAACGCCTTGGCGTTTTCCACGAGCCGCAGGCGAGTATTCCCGTCATAATAGCCCGCTGGGCGTTTTTTCATTTTCGGCTAAAGACGGGGAGAGGAAGAATCATACTTCAGTATCTTCGAAGAAAACGCCTTGGCGTTTTCCACGAGCCGCCCTAAAAGTACGAAAACTCCCTGATGGGAGTCTTCGCATGGATTCGAGAATCCGCCGTAGCGGATATGAGCAGCGGCATAAAAGCGATAAGCCGACTGTCATTCAAAAGTTGGGCATTCAAGAAGAATGTATATTTATTTTAACATAAAGTCGAAAAATGTCAACTTTTTTCACGATAGTTTTCAAAAATAATTTATCAAATTATGAAAGTTTTTTAGCGACTGTCCAATATAATTCCCGCCTCGGCTAAAAATTGTCGAGTTGTGGACGTATTAATACCGCTTTTATTTGATAACATTTCCAAGTTGCATTAAAATAATTAAACAAAAATCGAATTTCATCTCATTTTCTTGCAAAAAATATTATTTTTCTGCAAGAAAGTGTACTATATTTGTGCTATAATATTTCAAACTAGCGAAGGAGATAATAATATGCCTTGGTGGGGGATCGTGCTGATAGTAATCGGCAGTATAATCGGATTTTTGTTTTTATTCAGCTTTTTGACCTTTGCTTATTTCAAGATAAAAGGTTCAGGCGTATTCAAAAAGGGCAACGCAAAGGAATATTACGTTGAGAATACTGAAAGCGTAAAGTCAACTCTTACGGGCAAGACCTTTTACTTCCTCGGTTCTTCCGTAACCTACGGAGCGGCGTCGGGCGGCGAAGCTATGGCAGAGTTTATTGCCAAAAAGCACGGCGCAGTCTGCGTTAAAGAAGCTATAAGCGGCACAACTTTTTCAAGACAGAAAAAGAATTCGTATATCGATCGCGTGCATAATTTCGATACGACGAAAAAGCCCGATGCGTTCATATGCCAGCTTTCAACTAACGATGCGACGATGGCGGCTCTTCCCGAGACTAACCGTCACCATATAACGCTCGGCGAGATAACGGATAAGAAAGACGGCTTCGATGAATATACGACTTTCGGCGCAATGGAGGCTATCATCAAATACGTCAAGGATACTTGGGGCTGCCCGATATACTTCTATACGGGAAGCTATTATCCGTCCAAAACGTACGAGCAGATGAACGAGGCGTTGAAGACTCTTAAAGATAAGTGTGGAATAAATATCATCGACCTATATTACGACAAGGAGTTCAACAATATCGACAAGGAACTTTACAAGTTCTATATGAACGACAAGATACATCCCACTCGTGCAGGCTACAAGCTTTGGTGGCTCAAAAAGTTCGAGGATGCCTTGAAGTAAAATTTTAATAAAAACGCAATGCGAGTCGGCTAAAAGCCGACTCGTTTTCATTAACCTATTGAAAAGACGTAATAGATGTGATATGATACTATAAAAGGTTTGCTCTTTGCTTGTTAAATACAGCGGAGCACAAAGCCGCTATAACAAGTTGGCTTTTGCGTATCGGATAAGGAAATATATGTATAACAGATCGGACGAAACTAAATATGCTTTGAAAGCGAGAATTTTCTCAGCCGTTACGCTCGTAGGCTCGTTCGGTGTTGCGGTTGCGCTTATTTTGTCCGAGCTGATATTTGCAGAAATTTACGAGCTTTCGGAATGTCCGCTTTGGTATCGCATATTTTTGTACGTTTCCCTTGCGGTGTCGCTTGTAGGTACAGTCGGTTGTGCCGTGTTTAAGAAGACAAGGGATTATGAGCTTCAACGCATATACCAAAAGGAGCAAGCGCTATCGATGACGCTTATGACTATAGGGCTTGTTATGATGCTCGTAGCTGCGTTTATAGAGGAGGAAAGCCGATATCTCGACCTTGTAATATGTGTCGGCGGTGGTGTTGAGGCGATAGGTATGTTCTCGTTTTTCGGTGTCGCCATTGGCTTAGCAAGGAGCAAACGCAAGGTGCATTCATACGTAGAGCTTATAACGGAGCTTTGCGATAAAAATCCCTTTTACGACTGCAAGCTCGCACCTCCCGCAACCGAAGAGGAACTGAAACGCTTAGAAAGATATTTGGGCGATACCGTTCCCGTAGACCTGCTTCGCTTTTATAACGAGGCAAACGGCGACGGATGTCTTATACTCGACATCGAAACGGCAATAAAGGAGACCGAGCGATTAAGAAGTGAAGCAAGCGAGAATAGACCTTACCTCAAAGAGGCGTTTTGCTTTGCGAAAAACGACGTCGGCGATTATTTTTGCTACGTAGGAATTGATGGACGCATTAAAAGCAGTGTGGTTTACGGAATAACGCACGATACGTTTGAGATATTCCCGATAGTACCATCGTTAACGGAACTTATATACGGCTATTACGGGGAAGAATAGTATAGTAAAACAGTATATAAAAACGAGACGACTTGATCTGTCGTCTCGTTTCGTATTTTGTTGATGAAATTAAGCGTTCAATTTAGAAAGCTCTACTGCGATACTGCTTGCAAGGCGTGCGTTGTTATAAACGAGCTCGATGTTGGAGTGCAAGCTCTCTCCGCCTGTGAGCTTTTGTATCTTGTCAAGGAGGAAGGGTGTGATGTTCTTGCCCTTAACGCCCTTTTCTTCCGCTTCCTTAACGGCGTCTTCGATATTCTTGTTGATGTAGTCCTTATCCATAGAGAACTCTTCGGGGATAGGGTTGGTTACGAGCATACCGCTTTTCAAACCGATCTTCTCTTTGCAATAGAACGCAGCGGCGATCTCCTCAGGGGTGTCGAGGCGATAGTCGACCTTAAAGTCGCTGCTTCTCGTATAGAACGCAGGAAGCTCGTTTGTGCCGTAGCCGACTACCGCAACGCCTCTCGTTTCGAGGCATTCGAGCGTAAGTCCCAAGTCAAGTATGGACTTTGCGCCTGCGCAAACGACCATAACGGGTGTCTGTGCAAGCTCGTCGAGGTCTGCGGAGATGTCCATCGTCTTTTCTGCACCTCTGTGTACGCCGCCGATGCCGCCCGTTGCGAACACCTTAACGCCTGCAAGAGCTGCGATATACATCGTTGCCGCAACGGTGGTTGCGCCGTCAGCCTTTTTAGCTACGACGAACGGGATATCCCTTCTCGATACCTTGGCAACGTCAAGTCCGCCTTTTCCGAGACGCTCTATATCTTCATGCGAGCAACCGACCGTCAACATACCGCCGATGATAGCGATAGTTGCGGGAATAGCGCCGCTTTTTCTTACGACTTCTTCGACCTTAAGTGCCGTTTCGACATTCTGCGGATAGGGCATACCGTGTGAAATAATGGTCGACTCCAATGCTACGACGGGCTTGTTTTCCGCTAAAGCCTTAGCGACCTCGTCAGATACTCTCAAAAATTTATTCATAAACATTCTCCTTTTAGAATTTTTTCTACGTTTTTTCTCGTTACCTTGTCGGAAACGGTTTTTGCATCGCTTACCGTTATGGATGCAACGGCCGATGCGAAGCGCACTCTCTCGGGAAGCGAAAGCCCCTCGCAATAGCTTGCGATAAGCCCTGCCAGGAAGGAATCTCCTGCACCCGTCGTGCTTACGGGCGTTGACTTGAAAGCAGGCTCTTTGCCAAATACTGAGCCACTGCTGTAATAAGCCCCCTTGTCACCAAGCGTTATAAAGACCTCTTCCACTCCTTTTTCGTGGATAACGGCGGCGGCACGCTTTATGTCGTCTTCGCCTTCAATTTTGATGCCCGACAGGATCTCTGCCTCGTAAACGTTAGGCTTCAACGCCTTTATGTTGTGGAGCTTGTCTACGATAAGCTCTGTCTTTTTGGCAGATACCGTATCGATAAAAAGCGGCACGGTAACGTTTTCTTGCAGGTATCCGAGGCAATTAGGGATGTTGGTATCCGCAACTACGCAGGTTGCGTTGTTGATAACATCGAGCTTCTCGGAAAGATATTGCGGCGTAAGCCTGTCGAGAACGTCCATGTCGGAAAGTCCTATAAACATGTCGTTCGAGATGTCGTTGAGGCACATGTATACCGACGAGCGTTCATCATCGAGTGTCAGCGAGTGCGATATGTCGATACCGAGTGCTTCGAGCGATCTTTTAAGTCCGTCGGCGAAGCTGTCTCCGCCAAACGCCGTAATGAAAACGACGTTGTGCCCAAGCCTGCGGAGATTTTCTGTGATGTTTCTCGCGACTCCTCCGTAGGTTATCTTCATATGTCCGGGATTGCTGTCGAACGTTTTGAGTTTAGCCTTTGGCGTGCCAATAATATCTATGTTAGCTCCGCCTATGACGCATACGTATCCCATTAGTAATACTCCCGATAAGTGATATATCGGTATTATAGCAGATATTTTCGCAGTTGGCAATGTAAATTCCGCCAATCGCTATCCTATTTTATTATTACCTATATATAATAATGATATATATAGCTTAAAGGACTGCGCATGCGATAAAGCCCGAAAGAAACCCTATTGAGGTAAAAAGCAGCGAGTTTTCCGTCTTTGCGTTCTGACTACCTTGCGGAAGTATCTCCGAGAAGGTAACGAAGGTCATACTGCCTGCCGCAAGAGATAGACACGAGCAAATAAATACGGGCGACGAGAGTGAGAGAAACTGTCCTACGACGCCGCCAAGCGCCGTAGGCGCACCTGCAAGTGCGGAAAGAAGCAGCGCGTAGCCGCAAGATCTTCCGCTTTGTAGAATAGGGAGTGAAAGCGCAAGTCCCTCGGGGATGTTGTGTATAGCGATCAAAACAGCGATTGTAAGTCCTATCGCCGCTACCTCACCGCCACCGATGGCAAGCCCTTCCGGGAAGTTGTGAATAGCTATTGCGAGGAATACGAGCATACTGCTCTGTGTTTTCCTGCTTTTACCCTCAAAGAGAATGTTTGCGAATATAACTACGATAACGCCGGCAACGAATGAGAGAACGATGTTTATAAGGCTTCCCTGCAAAAGAGCTTCGGGGATAAGCTCGAACGATACGATGGCGAGCATAAATCCGCCTGCAAAAAGAGAGGATATGGCGGCAAGGCGACCTGACTTTCTCACAAAAAGGGCTATTATGCCTCCGAGAAGCGTTCCGATAACGCCGGCGGCGGTAGATATCAAAAGAACTTTCAGCATAATAAAATATACTTGCGAAAAAGGCGGGGTAGAATTGAAAAACACCATATTTTTAGCGAAAAAACAACTAAAAAGTGTTGACATATTTGCTTTTCTTTGTTAAAATACTTAAGCACTCTCAGAAGAGGGTGTTCTTTTTACGATGCAAAAAATGTAAAAATGTCAACTTGGAGGATATATTTATGAGAACAAAAATCACGCTTGCATGCACGGAGTGCAAACAGAGAAACTACGACACGACGAAGAATAAGAAAAACACTCCCGACAGGATCGAGATCAGCAAATACTGCAGATTCTGCAAGAAGCACACTGTTCACAAAGAATCCAAATAAGGTATACGCAAATGGCTAAGAACAAAGAAGTAGAAAACGTCGGAGCTCAGCAGGTAGACAATACCGAGCTCGTTTCTCTCGAGGCTAAGGCAAAAGGCAAAAAGGCAGTAGCTGAGGAGAAAGCAGACGCAAAAGAAGCCGCAAAGGCAAAAAAGACCAAAAAGGTCGCAACGAACAAGAAAACTCTCGGTCAGAAGATCAAAGAGATCTTTTCCGAGCTCAAAAAAGTATCGTGGCCTTCTTTCACAAAGGTATTGAAGCAGACGGGCGTAGTAATTGCGGTCGTAGTGTTCTTCCTTATCGTTATCGGCGTAGCGGATACCGCCCTTGCGTGGCTTTTTAACTTATTAGTATAATGGCAGAAAAGACGGAAGCAAAATGGTACGTTCTCCATACGTTCTCGGGCTACGAGGCTATGGTAAAGGACAGTCTGGAAAAGTTAATTGAAAATAACAATCTCCAAGAATACATTTTTGATATCCAGATACCTATGGAAGAAACGATAGAGGAGAAAGCGAACGGCAAGAAAAAGGTCGTTTTGAGAAAGCTTATCCCCTGCTACGTTTTCGTAAAGATAGCGTACACCAACGACTTGTGGTTCTTGATTACGAACACGAGAGGCGTTACGGGCTTCGTAGGTCCGGGAGGAAGACCTCTTCCTTTGACGGAGGATGAAGTAAAGCGTATGCGCCTTGAAAGACCCAAGGCTGAGGATGTTAAAGTCAGCGTCGGCGACGAGATCAAGGTCGTTGATGGTGCACTTAACGGATTTGCGGGCTTTGTTACCGAAGTTAACAACACGACTAACAAAGTAAGAGCAAAGGTATCGATGTTTGGCAGAGATACCGAAGTAGACCTCGACTTCGAACAAATAGAGGTATTGAATGCGTAAAGGTCAAACGGTGAGAAATCCGTTTGCGGCGCTGCGAAAGCAGAGCTAAATATGTTGGGAGACTTTGCAGAGCAAAGTCGCTAATAACCACAGGAGGAATTTATTATGGCAAAGAAAGTTACAGCAGTTGTCAAATTACAATTGCCGGCAGGCAAGGCAACCCCGGGTCCTCCGGTAGGTTCGACCTTGGGACCTCACGGAATCAACATTCCCGGTTTCACGAAAGACTTCAACGCAAGAACTGCAGATAAAGCAGGTCTTATCATTCCTGTAATCATCACGATCTATCAGGACAGATCTTTCACGTTCGAACTCAAAACGCCCCCTGCACCTGTTCTTATCAAGAAGGCATGCGGAATCGAAAGTGGATCCGCTAAGCCCAACAAGGACAAAGTTGCAAAGATCACAGACGCACAGGTAGAAGAGATCGCTAAGACGAAGATGGCAGACCTCAATGCAGCTTCTTTGGAGGCAGCAAAGAGCATGATCGCCGGAACCGCTCGCAGCATGGGCGTCGTAGTAGAAGGTTAAGGAGGTACTTTTAGATGAAACACGGAAAGAAATATGTAGAAAGTGCCAAATTGATCGAAAAGAAGGCATATGATCAGTCCGAAGCTATCAAGACCGTCATCGACAGCGCAAAAGCTAACTTCGATGAGACGATCGAACTTCACGTAAACCTCGGCGTAGATCCCCGTCATGCGGATCAGCAGGTTCGTGGCGTTGTCGTTCTTCCGAACGGAACAGGTAAGACCGTAAGAGTTTTGGTTATCGCTAAGGGCGAAAAGGCAGATATCGCGAAGGCTGCAGGTGCGGATTTCGTAGGTGCAGAAGAAGTTATCGCAAAGATCCAGAACGAAGGATGGTTCGGCTTTGACGTATGTATCACGACTCCCGACATGATGGGTCTCGTTGGCCGTATCGGTAAGCTTCTCGGTCCTAAGGGACTTATGCCTAACCCGAAGTCCGGTACCGTTACTCCTGACGTAGCGAAGGCTGTTGCCGACGTTAAAGCAGGTAAGGTCGAGTACAGACTTGACAAGCAGGCGATCATTCACTGCCCCATCGGAAAGAAGTCTTTCGGCGCAGAAAAGATCGAAGAGAACTTCAACGCACTTATGGGTGCTATCGTCAAGGCTAAACCCGCTGCTGCAAAGGGAACGTACATCAAGAACGTTACGCTTGCAACGACCATGGGCCCTGGCGTAAAGGTAAACTTCAAATACGGAGTTTAATTTAACTTAAAAATAAAATACTTGAAAATAAGCCAAAGACAGCAAGTTGCGCAAAGCAGTAACGTTTCTTAACGCTTGCCGAGGCTATAAGAGTAAACAAAGGATTTCCTTAAATACCCTTGTAGGCAAAGGCTTATGAGGGTATTTTTATTTAGGGCAATGCCCGAAAATATATAAAGGAGGACACTATGTCAGAAGCAATCATCAATGCAAAACGCGGCGAGGTCGAGGCTATTAAGGAAAAGATCCAGAACGCCAAGGCTGTCGTACTCGTAGACTACAAGGGCTTGACAGTTGATCAGGATACCAAGCTTCGTACGGCTATCCGTAAGGCAGGAGTTGAATATAAGGTTTTGAAGAATACTTATGTTCGTCGTGCTTTCGATGAGCTTGGAATTACGGCTTTCGACGAGGCTTTGAACGGACCTACGGCTGTTGCTTTCGGAAACGAAGACGAAGCAACGACCTGCAAGATCGTTTACGATCAGGCAAAAGCTTTGAACGATAAGTTCAACATCAAGTGCGGTCTCGTTGGCGGAGAGTTTGCAGACGCAAATGAGATCGAAGTTCTCGCTAAGCTTCCTTCGAAGCAGGAGCTTATTGCAAAGCTCATGGCGACGATCAACGCTCCCGTTCAGTACGTCGTATACGCTCTCAACGCGATCAAAGAGAAAGAAGAAGAAAACGCAAACGCTTAATAAGTTAAGCAAAAATTTTAGAAATTATCAAAAAATCGGAGGATAATAAAAATGGCAGACCTTAAGAAAATTGTTGATGAAATTAAGGAATTGAAGGTTACAGAAGTTGCTGAGCTTATTAAGCTCATGGAAGAAGAGTTCGGCGTATCTGCTGCTCCCGTAGCAGTTGCTGGCGCTGCAGTTGCTGGTGGCGCTGCTGCTCCCGCTGAAGAAGAGAAGACTGAGTTCAACGTTAAGCTCAAAGATATCGGCGGCAACAAGATCGCTGTCATCAAGGCTGTTCGTGAGATAACCGGTCTCGGACTCGTTGACGCTAAGAACCTCGTTGAGGGTCTCGGCACTGTTAAGGAAGCTCTTCCCAAGGCTGAAGCTGAAGCTGTTGTTGCTAAGCTCAAAGAGGCTGGCGCAGAAGCTGTTATGGACTAATTCCTACAGAAAACTTTTTCAAAGATCAAAAGACCTTGCAAATACCGCAAGGTCTTTTTTTATGCAAATTTCGTCTTGGTTTATCTTGAAAGAGTCATTTCTTTTTCATTACGTCGTTTTTGAGAACTACGAGGTTTTCGGCAAGCTTTTCGTACGGCAAAGCGCAGTTGGTTTTGAGCCAATCCTCGATAATCCCTGAGAATCCGTAAAGCAAGAATGAATACCGTAGCTTTCTTTCGGGCGGAAGTGAATCGGTCTTGTAATAGCTTGCGAAGAATTTGTATATACGGGGAAGTAACCTGCTCCCCGAGCTTTCGCCGAAAAGCAGTAGGCATTTTTCCTTGTTTGCGTCCAATAGCTTGAGCACGTTAAAAACCGCTTCGTTTATGTCTTTTGACTGTACGATAGCCGCCTTCGTGATGTCGTCGAACATCTCCGTCTCGATAGACTCCAAAAGGTCGTATTGGTTGTCGTAGTAGCGATAAAACGTCGCTCGGTTTATCTCTGCGAGCTTGCAGATGTCTGTAACGGTAATGTCCACGACGTTGCGGTCTTGCAATAACTTGAAAAACGCGTCGTTAATGACCGATTTAGTGTATTTTATTCTGTTATCCAATCCCATAACGCTCCTTGTGCAACGGATTTGCGAAAATCGTTTAACATTTTTCGTTGTGTTTTTAATCGTTGCTCGCTTTTTGCCTATATTATACTATAATAAAACCGAATTAGCAACAGTTGTTGAACAAATTTCTTTTGTTGAAGAGGTTTCAGGTGGACGATATAATTTCAAGCTATTCTTTATCGCCGTGGGAGTATGCGCTTGCAATATTTTTGTATGCGGCGTATCTGTGCTTCGTCATGTTCGGAGGACTCAAAAAGAGACGAGTCAAGCCAATAAAATACGCTATACTTGCCGCATTGATGCTGTACGGCGTGATAGAACTGTTCGACGGCTATCACGGTGATGCATCGTGGGTAAATTTCATCTTCGTGACCCTGCTTGCGGTCGGTAAGGGAATATTCATGGGCAAGAAGAAGATGGTTGAATATATCGACGGCAAGTATTATATCCACCACGACAAGAAGTATATAATATGGTGGGCGATACTGTTCGTCGCAAAGCTTATAGTTTCAAATATCTTCAAGACAGTCTTTGATGGCGATGTGACCCTGTGGCAGACGGTATATTACTTAGCGCTATACTACGTCGCAAGAACGGTTGCGGTGTACGCATTTAACCCCTGCCTGTATAGGAAACAGCGCAAGGAACATCAGAAATAAAAGTAAAGCAACAAAAAAAGAGGGAAGCGGTCTTGTTTCCCTCATAATTTTTATAATGTCAACCGAGCTTATAGCCTCTGAACGATCTTAAGGAGAATGGCAGTAGCCCTGCTCCGTACTTTTTCGCGCCTGCCTCGAAGCCTACCAAGACCATACCGTTCTCGTAGTCGAGATCCTCGCTCATATGAGGCATCGTAACAACACTTTCAAGCGTGTTTGAGTCAAGGAAATATAGAGGTACTTTTTCTCCGTTATACTCCGTATATTGTGAAGTTTCGCTATCGCTTAGGTCGTAGATATAAAGGTGAGAGTTCTTCAGCCCTGCGGAGGTCGAAAGCACGCATTTGCCGCTTGAGGTAACACAAAAGCCCTGTACGATGTCACGAACGGAAAGTGCAACGACGGGCTTTTCTGTATCAACGCCAAAGGGCTTTGAGTCGTCTCGCAAATAACCGTAGATCATCGCACTGTGGTTTTCTCCATCCGTTGCGACGAAGTGATTTTCATCACGGGTCTTATAGCTGTCGCCGTTTGCGTATTCACCTATCCAAAAAAGCTCTTCGTCCGAGAAAGTGAACGATGCATTGACGCCGACGTCAAAATATCCGTCGAAAGCGACCGTATCGCCACTTGTTGCGTTTTTGATAACGTCCGTCGTCAAATGGAACGCCTTTTTCTGATTGCTTATCCAGACGTGCTCGCCTGACGTAGAAATGCCTCCTGCGTGCCCCGTATAAGACTCGCCGTTTTCCCTTTGAAGCTCGAGAGATTTAACGCTCCCGTCCTTTTCGATAACGTAAATTCTTGACGGAGAGTCGGAGAAATACCCGCAGCAAAGGTATGCGTCAAGCGTTTCCGAATAACAAAGCCCTTGCGGAATAAACCCCTCCGAAAGCCCCGGGATGTTACCGAGTTTTTCTGAATTGCCCATAAAATCGGAATAAAATATCGGCGTCGAGTAACAAAGAAGTGTGTATAGCAATAAGAACGCAACGATTGCGATAAGCACCGACAAAACGACCCTTTTCGGGCTTCGTATCTTTTTAGAGGACATAAGCTCTCCTTTTTCGCATTTATACGCTAATTTTACTATCGATGAAGCCTTTTGTCAATAATGGTATACAGACTTTTGACAAAAACCGACGGAATCACATTATTCAATTTACCGTTGAGTTACTTTAACGAACTAAATAATCGTTGACAAAGGTGAGGTGCTGTTGTATAATTACAAAAAATAGGAGGACAACTATGGAAAACGTAATGAAAGTAAAGGATTTCCCTTATGAAAGAGCTGATGCCGAGGTCGTAAAGAAAGCGGCGGCGGATTTTCAGGGGACGGCAAAAACGGCAACCAACGCAAAGGCTATTGCGGACGCATATAGAAAGCTGATAGATGAGACGGAGAAGTATTTCACTATGAGCTCGCTTGCTTATACGAGATATACTCTCAATACGCACGACGAGTTTTATTTGGCAGAGCAAGAGTATTACGACGAAGTAAACCCCGTTTTGAGCGTTCTTTTGACGGAAGCTGGCAATACGCTTTTGGATAGCCCGTTCAGAGAGGAGCTTAAGGGAATGTTTCCCGAGACGCTCTTTATGAACCTCGAATGCTCGAGAAAGGCTACGAGCGAAAAGACTATTGCCGAGGAACAGGAAGAAAACACTATCATAACGGAGTACTCACAGCTCATGTCGCAGATAGCGGTAGACTGGAACGGCGAGAAGAAGACGATAAGCTACGTCCGTGGATTTATGGAGGACGGCGACAGAGAGGTAAGAAGAAAAGCCGCAGAGGCTATCGGTCTTGCCCTTCAGGGTGAAAAAGAGAAGCTCGACGACATCTACGACCGTTTGGTCAAGGTTCGTACAAAAATGGCGCAGAAGATGGGATACAAGAACTTTGTCGAGCTCGGATATTATCGCATGGGCAGAATAGACTACGACGAAGCTATGGTAAAGACGTTCAGAAACAACGTTCTTTCCGACATCGTTCCCGTCGTATGCAAGCTAAAAGAGCAGATAAAGGAAAATCTCGGCATCGACAAGTTCATGTTCTACGATAACGACGTCATCGACGGCGGAGATCCTCGTCCTTATCCCGACGCGGAGGGCATACTCAAGGCGGCTCAGAAGATGTACCACGAAATGGAGCCGTCGATCGGCGAGTTCATGGACAGAATGCTTGCCGCAGAGGCGTTCGATACGCTTGCTCGTGACGGAAAGTGGGGCGGCGGTTATGCTACTACCTTCGAGAGCTTCAAACAGCCCTTTATCTTGGCAAACTTCAACGGTTCGTCGGGTGATATAGACGTCGTAACGCACGAGTTCGGACATACGATAGCTATGGACTACGCATTGAAGAGCGACGATAAAACGGTCGGTATCGGTTCGTCGGAGACTGCGGAAACGCACAGCATGAGCATGGAGTTTTTGAGCTGGCCTTATATGGACAAGTTTTTCAAAGACCCTGCATTATATGAATACAAGCACTTAGCGTCCTCGCTCTCGTTCATACCTTACGGCGTTATCGTCGACGAGTTCCAGCATATCGTATACGAAAACCCCGATATGACTCCTGCAGAGAGAGACGAAGCCTACTTGGCGCTCGAGAAAAAGTACCGCCCGTACCTCTCGTTCGAGGGAATACCTTACTTGGAGCTTGGTACGAGATGGCAGTACCAGATGCACATTTATGAGTCTCCTTTCTACTATATAGACTACTGCCTTGCGCAGGTAGTTGCGCTCGAATTCCTCGTTCTCTCGAGAAAGGACTACAAGAAAGCGCTCGAAACGTATATTGCGCACGCAAAACGCGGCGGCAAGTTCGCATTCAGAAAGCTCGTAGAGATGACGGGACTCAAGTCTCCGTTTGAAGAGGGCTCGCTCAAAGAGATAGCCGACGAGTGCATCAACATCTTGGCAGAGCTCAAAAAATAATGCAAAACACCCGATCTGCAACCGATAGTTGTCAAACTTCCACCCAAAATAGGTGGACTGGAAGATTTTGCAACGCTAAAATAAAAGCGTTGATAAGGTTCAAATACGCCTTAAAAGGAGAAATAAAATGATAAAATTCAAAGAGGGCTTTTACGCCGACGTTCGCACGGAGGACAGAAGCCGTACGATCATTCAATACGTTGACGGCGTATTGAGAGAAATAAAGACTCGAAACGAGGTCAGAGCGTTTTTGAGAGTATACGACGGCAAGCTGTGGTATTACGCCGCAGTTACCGACGTTGCGCATATTCAGAATACGCTTGACGAACTTTATGAGGCGGCAACATTCAATCCCGAAATACTTGGCGACCCCATAGTACGCCGTTTTGAGCGCAATAAAGCGTGTGAATTCTGCTTTAAGGACAAGTCGGTAAGGAATATTCCGCTCGAGCAAAAGAACGCTCAGCTTCTCAAATATCTTCCCATTTTGTCTGAGGATAAGTGTATGACAGTCCCAACGGCTTCGTACGTGGACAGAAACAGCGTATTCACCTTCAAGTCCTCGCTCGGCGCAGACGTCGAGTATGATTACCAGACTTGCGGTATCATGCTCTCCTGTAACATGGTCGAGGGTGATAAGAAGTTTACGGGAAGCTGGCAGAACGGCGAAACGGAGTTTGAAAAGCTCGTCGGATTAGAGGATAAGATCCGCGCGGCGATGCAGGAATCGGCAACGTTTATGAGAACCTCAGTCCCCGTAACGGCAGGCGACTATCCCGTAGTGCTTTCGCCGCAAGCGGCAGGTGTATTTGCGCACGAGTCGTTTGGGCATAAGTCTGAGTCCGACTTCATGCTTTCCGACGAGAGTATGAAAGACGAGTGGCAACTCGGCAAGACGGTAGGATCTCCCATACTTTCGATCGCTGAATGCGGCGAGTATATCGGAAGTGGCTACGTTCCTTACGACGACGAGGGGACGAAGGCTCGCAAGAACTACCTTATCAAGAACGGCGTTTTGGCGGGCAGACTTCACAACGCAATGACGGCGGCGGCACTTGATGAAGGATTGACGGGCAATGCAAGAGCTATAGACTGCACGTTCGAGCCTATCGTCCGTATGACTAACACCTATATCGAGGGCGGCGACCTTACGTTCGACGAACTCATCGCACCCATCAAGAAGGGCTATTTCATAAAGGCAATAAGCCACGGTAGCGGCATGAGCACTTTCACGATCGCTCCAACCCTTGCATATGAGATAGTGGACGGCAAGCTCGGTGCTCCCACGCAGATAAGCGTCATAACGGGCAACGTTTTCGAGACGTTAGGACTCGTTGACGGACTTACCAAGGATGTAGAGATGCTTTCGTTCGTAGGCGGCGGCTGTGGCAAGATGGAACAATCCGGTCTTCCCGTAGGCTTCGGCGGCCCGTACGTTCGCGTTTCCAAAATGAGAGTTCAGTGAGGTGGGAATATGGATAAAGAGTATTTAATAAGCAAAGAGAGCTCTGTAACGCTCAATATAACGGCAGGCAAGATAGACAGCTACCGCAAAAAAGAGGAAACGACGAGCACTGTAAGAGTGTATAAAGACGGCAAGATAGGCATTGCCGGCGCATTAGGCTTGGTCGACGAAAAGACGCTCACTGCGCAGGCGGAGAAAGCTCTTGCAAACGGAATTCCGTACGTATCGGCACTCGACGGCGAGTTGAATATCGAGGTGCACAACGAGAAAGATATAATCTCTACAAAAGACTTCGTTCCCGAAATGCAGAACTTCCTTGATAGAGTGGGCGAGGCTTGCCCTCGCTTTGCGATAAGCAACAAGATATACTTAAACGAGAGTTGCTATGAGTATAATAACTCCAACGGTAGGCGTTTGGCGTGCTCCGACAATAAGCTCGGGGTCGAGCTTTTGTTTCAGGCGAGAGGCTCGGGCAACCTGATGGACTGCTTCTACGGCTGGGAGGGTAAAAAATTCGATCCCGACAAATCTGTCGAGGATTGCAAAGCCTTCCACGATGCATATTTCAACGAGGTTGATATCGAGCCCGGTGAGTGGACGATAGTTAGCTCCCCGTTCGATGTATTCGGAACGTTTTTGAGGAACTTTATCGGCGAGATGTATGTGTCGGGCTCTTCACTCGTAAGCGGCAAGCTCGGCGAAAAGGTGTTCGCAGATAACCTCACGATCTCATGCGATATGAATCCCGCGACCCACTTGTGCACACAGTTCTTTGACGACGAGGGACAGGTCGCCGACGATTTCAGACCTACTATAATAGAAAACGGCGTTTTGAAGGGCGTTTTAACGACCAAAAACACCGCAAAACTCTTCGGTCTGCCCGTTTCTAAGACGTCTGCAGCGGCGTACGACGGAGTACCGCAAAACGGCTTCAGAGGGCTTTACGTAAGACCTACGCATGACACGCTTGCGGAGTTGGCGAAAGGCAAAGCAATTTACTTGTGCTTTGCGAGCGGTGGCGATACGACTCCCGACGGACACTTCGCAACCCCCGTTCAGACGGCGTTCCTCATCGAGGACGGCAAGCTGGTCGGTAGGATCCCAGAAGTCAATATAAGCGGCGACTTCTTTGATATGCTCGGGAAAAATTATATCGGCACAGTTCAGGGTAACCCGTATCAGTCCGAAACAGACCAACTTATGGCGGTCAGAATGACCTTGACTAAATAAAAACCTAAAACGTTAAAGAGCGAGATTCCCTCGCTCTTTTTATTATAAAATGTCAGCCAAACCCGTAGGTGGTGGTTTACTGCTGCTGAAAACCTAACTATTCTTGATAATTCTGCTTTACTAACTGCTCCACTCGCTGCTCGCCGAATCTAAAGCTCGACTGATACTATTTTAAAATCCCGTACAGCATTACACGCCACTCGCCCAACATATTGTGCTTGAGTACGGCTTTCCGTTGCTTATTTTGTTACATCGACGTGTTTTATGTATAAACTGTGCATAAATACACATTTTTATGCATAAAAAATACGTCGCATTTTTCGTATTCTTCACCTAAAAATTCCGACTTTTTCCCAAAACTCCACGTTTTTGCAGGAGAAATAGTCGTTTTCTTGAATAATTCCGTCCAAAAAATCACACAATTCTTTATCGAGCAAAAGTGAAAACTTCCGCTTAAACACTTGTAAAACCCCATTTTCGTTAACATTTGCAAACTATTTTTGTCAATTGTGGGATTTTTGCGTGAGAAAATCAAAAAAAAGCAAAATTTTTCCGTAAAACTGCGAGAAATCACTTTACACAATTAAATCGATGATGTATAATATTTGCATTATCAATAAGTGGTTTTTGCGGAAAGGCGATTGGCTTTTCGACGGAAACTGCAAAATGGAGGAAAAGAAAAAATGAAAAAAGCAAAGATCATAGTTGCTTTGGTTTTGTGCTTAGTTATGGCGCTTGGTTCATTTGCTGCTTGTCAGAAAGAAGACAGTAAAGAGCAGGTAACATATAACACCACAACTTCGGTAATGCCGAGCAACTGGAACGAGTTCACTTATGCGGACAACAACGATACGCAGATCATGAGCTACATTGCTTCTTCTTTCTTCGAGTATGACTACAAATTCGAAGACGGCAAGAAATACAATGCTGACGGAACTGTAAATGCAGACGCGATTATCGACGGCGCATTCTCCGTAAACTACTCTGCAGCTACGAAGCTTGAAGACGTAACCTCTTCCGTTGACGCAAAGTGGGGCTATACCGATGCTCAGAAGGCAGAGGGCGGCTATGCTTGGAAGATCACTCTCCGTGATGACCTCAAGTGGGATGACGGAACGAAGATCAAAGCTGAAGACTTCGAGTATTCTATGAAGCAGTTGCTCGATCCTGAATTCTTGAACTTCAGAGCAAATACTTATTATGACACTCTCAAGATCAAGAACTCCAGAGGCTACTACTTCCAGAATCAGGAAAGAACTTATGAGACCGTAGGAAGCCTTAAATATAAGACGAATGCTGCTGCTCTTGCTGCCGGCGAAACGCTTTATATCGATGTGTATGAATTCTATGGCGCAAAAGGCTATGTTGACGCTGAAGGCAACTCTTGCCCTCAGTGGGTAGCTTACAACGATGAGACCGTTTACGATACTGCAGAAGCTTGGGCTGCAGGCGAAGCAGAAGATGCTTTCTCCGGAAAAGATCTTTGGGATTATTATTTTGCTCCTGATGCACCTGCAGGATATGGTGCTTATGTAGAAGTTGACGCGCAGTATGAAGGTTGGCTCTCTATCGGCGTTGAAAATACCGTTCGTGACGTAGATTGGGAGAACGTTGGTATCTACGCTATTCCTAAGGAAAACGCTATCGTTCTTTGCTTGGATAAAGCTTTCGCATTGCTTACGGAAGACGGTGATCTTTCCGTTTGGGCTGGTTATTATTTGAGTAGTCTTCCCCTCGTTAACGAGAAAAAATACGAAGCTTCGAAGACGGCTCCTGCAGCAGGCGCAACGCTTTGGACTTCTAATTACAACTCCTCTCTCGACACGACCTCTTCTTGGGGCCCCTACAAGCTCACCGAGTTCGAGGCAGGTTCTCACTACGTACTTGAAAAGAACGAGAACTGGTACGGCTGGGATATGGAAGAGTATAAAGATCAGTACAACGTAGAAACGGTTTATTGCCGTAAGGTAGAAGAGTTTGCTACCAAGTGGATGGGCTTCTTGAACGGAACCTATGACGACGCTTCCTTGCAGACTGAAAACATCGCTGATTATGCAAACTCCAAGTACGTTTATTATAGCTCTACCGGTACAGGAACTTATGCTATGCATCTTTACAGCAATCTTCCTGTTTTGAAGAGTAGCGGCAATAATAACGGAATTCTTTCCATTCTGGAATTCAGACAGGCATTGAATCTTGGACTTAACAGAACTGATATAGTTGACAAAATTTGGCCCGGCACCTCTATTCCTTGCTTCGGTCTTGTTAACTCTGCTTACTACTATGATATCGAGAATTCTACGACTCTTGAAGACGGTGGTAGATATCGTAATACTACTATTGCAAAAGAAGGTATCCTTCGTGCTTACGGATATACTCAGGGTGCAGACGGAAAGTGGTCTTCCGGCGATTTGACCGGTCTTTCTTTGGAAGAGGCTTATGATTCTCTTACCGGTTACAATCCTACTCTTGCAAAACAAAGGATGCAAGAAGCTGTAGATATCCTTTTGGCAGATCCTGAGTATTACGGATATGATGCAAGCAAGAATATCACAATAATCTACGGTTCTTCTTCTGATACCGACAAGCAGAGATTCCGTTGTGATTACCTTCAGGGAATTATAGACGATCTTACAAAGGGTACTGCTCTTGAAGATAAGATAGATCTCGTATTCGACGCATCTGCTGGTGCTCAGTGGGCAGAAGCGTTCCGCGCAGGCGATACGCAAATAGGTCTTGGCTACGGAATGTCCGGCGCTGCTTTCGACCCGTTCGATTTAGTTGGCGCATTCGTTGATCCTGATGAAGATCTCAACTACCATCAGTATTGGAACACGCCTGCTATCGATCTTACTATCACTATGCCTGAGGGTGATTATGAAGGCGCAGGTCAGACCATCACGATGAACGTACAGAACTGGTACTACTGCCTCAACGGTCTCGCTGAAACGGAAAAACAGGAAGTAACTTATAACTTTGATAAGTCGCATGCTCCTTCACAAGCAAGACTTGTTATCCTCTCCGCATTGGAAGAGCTCACGATCAAAGAGAGCCGTGCGATAATGATTATTGCTGAATCCGGCGGTTCCTTCCTCGGTGCTAAGTTCTCTTACATCTCTGATCAGGAGAACACCTTCATGGGCTTCGGCGGAATCAGATACTTGCGCGTTAATTACGACGACACTGCTTGGGCTGAGTACGTTGCTGCTAACAACAACGACCTTACTGCGGAATACAAGAAATCCGAATAATTATTGAATAAATATTTAGTATTATTTGTTCTTAAGCAAACAGCGGTGAGCAAAAACTCACCGCTGATTGCTAATTTTTTACGGTGTTTTCAATATAGCAAATACAGTAGAAGAATAACATAAATTATCTTATATCATAAATACTTATAAACTAACGCCTTTGTGCAACGAAAGATAGGGTACTATATAAGTTTACTGTTAGCTGAGGGTCATAATACGAAAACCGTACTGTGATTTTATTTACGTAGTAAAAGCCTTATATGCGCAAGCTTATGAGGCGATACTTTTTATATATTATTAATTCGAAAACAACAAAACAGAGGAGAAAAACCTATGTATATGTTTAAATACGTTGCAAAGCGACTGGGTTTAATGCTGTTCACGTTCATCATCATCTTCACGATGTGCTTTGTTCTGATAAAACTTCTGCCCATTCCTACCACGGCTCTTCCGGGGCAGGACCCTGAAGTAGTCATGAAGACGCTTGAGGGTAGAGGCTGGATCACGAACATTCAGGAGGGAGAAAACGGTGTCTGGACGTATGACAGAGTTCCCATATTCCTTCAATACGGAATATACATCAAGAGAATATTGACTCAGGGCGACTTTGGTATTGCTACGACCTACGGCGAATATCTCAATATGAATATTTGGGACGTATTCGTTTCTCATCTTCCCCCCACGATACTTATCAACATATATTCGACCTTGATCGGCGTTCCGATCGGACTTGGCTTGGGTATCTTGGCGGCACTCAAGAAAAACAAGTGGCAGGATCAGGTCATCAACGTTTTCATAATCTTGTTGATATCCGTTCCGTCCATCGTATTGGCGCTTATGATCCAGTACGTTTTCTGCTTCAAGCTCGGCTGGTTTCCATTGACGATGTCGACGAGCAACGCATATTTCACTTGGCCGGTCTTTAAGTCGATGTTGCCCGCCGTATTTGCCCTTTGTCTTGGCTCTATTGCGGGTTATGCAAGATTTACCCGTGCCGAGCTTTCCGAGGTCTTGACGAGCGAATTTATGCTCCTTGCAAGAACTAAGGGCTTGACTAAGCGCCAGTCGATCTACCGTCATGCGCTTCGTAACTCGATGGTAGTAATATTCCCGTCCATCCTCAGCGAATTCGTATCCGTGCTTTCGGGCTCTCTCGTCATCGAGAAGATGTTCGCTATCAACGGCGTTGGTGGACTTTATCTTAATGCAATTACCTATCAGGACTACGATTTCTTCATGTTGCTTTCAGGCTTCTATACCTTAGTCAGCTTGACTGCGGGAATCGTAATCGACATAAGCTACGGATTCATCGATCCGAGAATCAGAATGGGGGCGAAGTAAAATGGCAACGAATAAATACGAAAATATCCCCGTTGAAAAGTTCAGATTTGCTACGAAAACGGACCTTTCGCACGACAAAAAGCTCGATACGAAGCCTGTAAGCTACTTCCAGGGAGCTTTCCGCCGCTTCAGCAAAAACAAAGGCGCTGTCGTCGGAGGTATCGTTATTCTCTGCTTGGTTCTCTTTTCGATAATTGCACCCTTCTTTACGCCTTATCAGCCTGCATACTACGATCAGATGTTTGCTCACGTAAGACCTAAGAGCACGTTGTTTGCAAACAGCAGTCTCGATTTTTGGGACGGTTGCAAAAACAAAGAGACGAATACGGTCGGCTATCTCAAGGATTACGCGCTTGCTTATGAAACCGGCAAAGACGTAATTAAAGACGGCGAATATACCGTAAGCGAAGACGGAAAGTCATATTCATACCGTTACGACACTTACTACGGCGTAGGCTTTGGTAGATATAAGACGATATCCGTCGAAGAATACAACAAGATTCAGGAATATCAGAAAGAGACCGGCATACAGGTGCTTTATCCTATCGTTTCAATTTCCGATAGAAATAAGATGCTTGATAAGAACAAGTACGATGCCAACATCTACTACAAGGTAAAAGACCTTAATGCGTCGATACTTTCTCCGATGTTGGACAATGACGGCAACGTAATTAACAATTATCTGAAATACGAGGCTGGCGCTCAAGGCGCAACTATCGCCGACTACAATTCTTTGAGGATCGAGGGCGAGAACGGCTTTGTAGAAGACGGCAAACAATATTTCTATGCTTACGGCAGAAAGGTTGACGGTGGTGTCGAGGTAAGAGCTGAATACTACGAATACTACATATTCAGCCACACTCAGCTGAAAAACGACGGTATAAAGGAGCCTCTCTTCCCGTTTGGAACGACGGATTCCGGCAAGGACATCTTTGCTTGCTTGGCATACGGCGCCAGATTCTCCTTTGTATTCGCTTTGATCGTTGCCGCAGTAAACTTCATCGTAGGCGTTATTTGGGGCTCTATTTCGGGCTATTATGGCGGTAAGATCGACCTTTTCATGGAGCGATTCTCCGATATATTAAGTGCCGTTCCCACGATGATAGTCATCACCCTTTTGAAGTACCATATGGGTACGTCAAGTCAGGCGCTTGTCCTGTTCATAGCGTTCTTCGCTACGGGCTGGATCGGAATGGCAAGCAGGACCCGTATGCAGTTCTATCGCTTCAAGAATCAGGAATACGTCTTGGCGGCAAGAACGCTCGGCGCAAGCGATTCGAGAATAATGTTCAAGCACATCTTCCCGAACGGACTTGGTACTATCGTTACGAGCGTAGCATTGGTAATACCGTCGATGATATATTCTGAAACGTCGCTTTCTTACCTTGGAATCATCAACCTCGAGGCTGGTAACACCACGAGCGTTGGTACGCTTATTTCCGCAGGTCAGAAGTCGATCATGTCAGGAGCAGGATACGTTGCGTTCTTCCCGTGCATGTTCCTCGTATTGTTGATGCTCAGCTTCAACTTGTTCGGTAACGGATTGCGTGACGCATTCAACCCGTCGCTCAGAGGCTCGGAGGATTAAGATATGAATAAAGAAGTTAAATTATCGGTTAATAATCTGAAGATTTCATTCCGTACCGACGCAGGAAAGGTGCAGGCAGCACGTGATATTTCGTTCGACCTTTATAAAGGCGAAACGCTTGCGATAGTCGGCGAGTCGGGCTCCGGCAAGTCGGTTACTGCAAAGGCTGTAATGGGTATTTCTGCCGTCAACTCTATCCACGAGGGCGGCGAGATACTTTACGACGGTCAGGACCTTATGCGTATCCCCGAAGAGGAGATGCACAAGCTTCGTGGCGATAAGATAGCGATGATATTCCAGGATCCGTTATCCTCGCTTAACCCCATCATGCGTATCGGCAAGCAGATCACAGAGGCTATGCTCTTGAAAAACAAGGCAAACCGCAAAGAGGGCCGTGAGACCTTTAACAAGCTGCTGAATGCGCTTTCCGACACGATGAAAGAGGCTATCGAGACGGGGGCATATAAAGGTGCATCCGCCGACAAGGTGGCTGAATATATCAAGACATTCGACGATTTCAATATCTGTTCGATAAAACTTGAAAACAGCTACAATGCCGCACGCACCGCAGCTGAAGAGCTTATCGCTATTATCGACGAATTCCTTTTCCTTATTGAGAAGAATCAGAAGGTCGATGTTATGGCTACGCTTGGTCTTGTCGAGCGCACGCTTAAAGATATTGACGACAAGTATTTTATAGGTAATTACGCCGAAGAGCTTAACGCTCATAAGGCAGCACTTGCCGTTGTAAAACGTGCAGAAAGAGCTAAGGTTTCGCTTTTCGATACCGTTAAAAAGGTCATTACGGCTAAAGATTCAAAGAAAGAGGCGTCTGCAGAGACTGCTGATGCTCTCGCAAAGATCCGCAAGACCGCTGAGGAAATGCTCAAACAGCCTCAGTACAATTTCTTCAGGATCGGTTATTATGTGTACAAGCACCCCAATGAGGATTTGAGCCATATGCCTGCTGAAGAGGCAAACGCAATGGCGTATAACTTCTTGCAGGAAGACTTTATGATCTCGTTCATGGAGCTGGAGAAGGTCGCCCTTGAGTATTCTTTCAACAAAGCCCTCGCAAATAAAAAAGAGGCAGTATCTGAACTTCAAGAAGCTATTGACTTCTTCAAGAAGGGTGAATTTACCGAGAAGGACGCAGACGATGTATGCAAGCGTGTCGCAAAGAGCGTAAATGCGTCAATTGATCCCCTCGCAGTAGTTAAAGATAGCGTTGCATATACCTTCGGCGGAGCACTTGAAAGAGAGATCGAAAAGTATTTCTTCTATATCAAGAATAATCCGAAGGAAGAAGAGCGCTTCGCGAAGCAGACTGCAAAGAGAGATGCTTTGATCGCCAAGGGCAAGGCTGTCGATTGGGAGGTTATTCCTAAATCCATCATCGATCCCAAGGAGCAGATCGACGCGATCGTCTCTGTCATTAAGCGCGTCAGAAATAAGTTTAACGACGATATCGCAAATGCCGAATCTGTTGACTTCGACAAGCGTTGTGTTGAAACGATAGACTTCCTTAAGGAAAAGGCGTCTCAGGTCGTATACACCCTCACAAAGCGTATCGCAAAAGAAAAGGCGATCAAGCTTATGGAGGAAGTAGGTATTCCTGAGCCGAGAATCCGTTATAGGCAATATCCGTTTGAGTTCTCTGGCGGTATGAGACAGCGTATCGTAATTGCGATAGCACTGTCCGCAAACCCTGATATATTGATCTGCGACGAGCCTACGACGGCACTTGACGTTACCATTCAGGCGCAGATCCTTGAACTTATCAATCGACTTAAACGCGAGCATAATTTGTCCATTATCTTCATCACGCACGACCTCGGTGTCGTTGCTAATATGGCTGATAGGATCGTCGTTATGTACGCAGGTAAGATCGTTGAATATGGAACGGCAAACGATATCTTCTACAATCCTCAGCATCCTTACACTTGGGCACTGCTCTCATCGATGCCGGACCTTGACACTAACGAAAAATTGGATGCTATTCCGGGGACGCCGCCTAATATGGTATATCCGCCTGTCGGTGATGCGTTTGCAGAGAGGAATAAGTACGCACTCGAGATAGACTTTGAGATGCAACCGCCTATGTACGAGGTAAGCCCCACGCATTATGCAGCGACGTGGCTACTTCACCCGAATGCTCCCAAGGTTGAGATTCCTAAGATCATAACCGAGCGCATAAAGCATATGAAGGAAAGAGGAGGCAACAATGGAGAACAATAACGAAGTTTTATTAAAGGTTGACCATCTTTGTCAATATTTCCGCATGGGGCGTAAGGATTTGAAAGCGGTCGACGATGTCAGTTTTGAGGTAAAAAAAGGAGAAGCATTTGGTATCGTTGGTGAATCCGGATGCGGCAAGACTACGACCGGACGTTCGATTATCAAGCTTTATGACATCACGTCAGGAAATGTATATTTCAAAGGACAGCGTGTTAGTGCCGGCACTCGATCTTATAAGGATGCTATAGCGAATGCTCGTGCAGACGCATCTGAAAAGATCAAGCTTTTGCGTTCAGATAAAAATGCTGACGAGGCGAAAAAAGCTGAAAACAAAGCAGAGATCGAAAGGATACAGAACGAGCTTAGTGATATCATAAAAAAGAACAGAGATCTTATTCGTGATGCCAAAAGTGATCACAAAGGTGTCGATAAGCAGTATGCAGCTTCTAAAGTTGCGTCACTTAAAGAAGAATATGATGAAAAATTCAAAGCTGCAGCAGGTGATCAGGAGAAGCTTAAAACGCTCAAAAAAGAGTATAAGTCTAAACTGCGTGTTGCTAAAAACAGCAAATTGATTACACAGATACAGATGATCTTCCAGGATCCTATTGCATCGCTTGATCCCCGAATGACTGTTCGTGACATTATTGCTGAGGGACTGATAATCAATGGCGTAACAGATAAAGACTACATCAACGAGAAAGTATATGAGATACTTGAAATGGTTGGCCTCGTAAGAGAACATGCAGATCGTTATCCGCATGAGTTCTCGGGTGGTCAGCGTCAGCGTATTGGTATTGCAAGAGCTGTAATTATGCAGCCTGAGATGATAATTGCCGACGAGCCTGTTTCTGCACTTGACGTATCTATTCAGGCACAGGTAATCAACCTGCTTAACGACCTTAGAGATCGTTTGGGGCTTACTATTATATTTATTGCGCACGACCTTTCTGTCGTTAAATACTTCTCTGATAGAATCGGCGTAATGTATTTTGGTAAGATGGTTGAGCTTGCCGATTCTGAAGAATTATTTAAGAATCCTTTGCATCCTTATACGAGATCTTTGCTTTCTGCTATTCCGTTGCCCGATCCGATTTATGAAAAACAGCGTGTTCGTGTAACTTACAATCCTTTGGCTGAGCATGACTATTCAGTTGATCTGCCTTCGTTTAGAGAGATTTCTCCCGGACATTTTGTACAATGCAATGATGCTGAGGAAGAGAAGTATAAAAAGATGCTGAAATAAGGCAATTAGACGGTAAAAAGAGTGAAATATAACAAAGAAGTTCTGCTAAAATATGCCGTTTGCTTTGGTGTAGCGACGCTAATTACGTTTATAGTTATTGCGATCAAAGGATTTTTTACGGACAGTACGGCAGTTAATATTCAGATTTTGTCTGACGGGTTTTTCGTCTCGGGAATTTTGTTGACTGTTGTTGCGGGCTTTCTTTTTGCAAGGGGCGAAGGAGCGTTTATAGGCATAGGATTTGTGCTTAGAAATGTCGCACAAGCGTTTATACCTATGGGAAGAAAGAATCACGAGTTTTATGCAAAATATCGTGAGCGCAAGATCCAGAAATTAAAAAGACAAGGGGATAATTGCATCTTTGTTGTCGGTTTGATATTCTTGATCGCAGGCGTAATATTTTCAGTCATTTGGTATGTAAATTATTATCAAGTGCCATTTTGATTTCATATTAAAACAGCGCTCGCTTATGCACAGTGGTGTGTAGGTGAGCGTTGTTTGTATTAAGAACGACACTCGTAAAAAGACCGAAGTTATGTCGATGTACGTTGTCGGCGGCGTATTCTTACTCGTCGCAATAGTCTTCGTTGCGCTGTACTCCGGTACGGCGGCTTAACGCTTTACAAAAAAACAAAACGTCCCTCTCGGGCTTCGAGAGGGACTTATTTTATGTAATATTCGTATTTTTGCCACTGGGACGGTTTAAGTTCATTCCTTTTGAAGTGAGAACTCTTCGATGTAGCCGCCGTCGATATCAACGAGCGCAGGGCGGAAGATGACCTTTTTGATATTCTTAGGGGACCTCTTGATCGCACTCATAACGAAATCGCTTATCAAAAGACCAAGCTCGACGGTGTCTTCCATGATGCAGGGGAATTTCGTTTTGCTCTGCTCTAAGCTAAGCTTCGACGTAAACCCTGCGAACTTAACGTCTCTGCCGCAATCCTTGACGGCTTGTATAACTCCGCTCGACGAACGTTGGTTAGAGAACAACAGACAGTCTATGTCGTGTTCAAGCAGCTTTTCTGCGGCGGAAAGCGTAGAGTTGAAATCCACGCAGTTAGATATCATCATGTCGGATGTAACGGTTATGCCCTCTTCGGCAAACGCCTTCATAATGCCCTCGAGCCTGTATTTACTTGCAGCAGAGTAAGGCACGCCGTATAAGATACCAAATCGCCTGCAACCCTTGCCTATCATATATTTAGCGATGCGATATCCGCCGTCCACCTGATTTTCCGCAATAGAGTTAGCGTTGATCGTCGGCTCGGGTCTGTTTGCTATGATGAGATTATTGGTCTTCTCGGCGATCTCGTTAAGGTAAGACGTATTGTTGCCGCAAGTAACGACGACGATAGCCCTGACGTTCTGCTTAATGAGCGAATCGATAAGGTGTCTTTCCTTTTCGGGGTTGTTGTTGGTATCGCACGTTATCAAAAGATAGTTGTTTTGATAAAATATCTGATTCATACTCTTCATGCATTGGTTGAAGAGATCCTGACTGATGTCAGGCTGTACGAATCCAATAATATTACTGCTGCCGCTTCTCAAATTTCTCGCATAGTTATTGGGAATATAATTAAGCTCCTCAATAGCCTCCTCGATCTTGATGGCGGACAGATGCTTGATGCTCGTTTTGTCCTGAAGATAGCGCGAAACGGTGCTTATGGAAACACCTGCTCTCTTTGCCACATCTTTAATAGTAATGTTTGACATATTCACCTCGCTGATAAGTAGTTTTAGTATACCAAACGCAGGGGGGGGGTGTCAAGCGTTGAAAACGTTTTCAGTATAATTTATCGATTCAAAGCGTAAATACTTATTATTTGAAAACGTTTTCAATTGCAAAATCGTGAAATATCGTAGTTTCGGATGCAAAAACCTGCTCAAAATCGCAAAAATTTACGTTAATGGTGTTGACAAGTGTGGCCTGTCGTGATAATATATTAGTGCGAATGGTGAAAACGATGTTCAACACCATATTTTTTAAGATTAATTTTGAAAACGATTTCAGAAATTTAGGGATTGAGTGATGAAAGGTATAGGAATAATCGGCTTAGGTTCAACCGTAGCGATAGCGAATTTTCACGAGAAGGGCATAACCAAGGACGGCAGAGCGAGGATAAGTGCGGTCTACGACGTTGATTACGACTGTGCGGTGAGGTGGGTCAAGGAGCGTAACTTAGATTGTGTTATAGCAAAAGACCTTGACGAACTTCTCGCAAATTGTGATGCCGTAGATATCTGCACGCCTAATTTCACCCATTGCGATTATGTAGTAAAGGCACTTGCGGCGAATAAGCACGTCTTCGTAGAAAAGCCACCTGCGATAAGCGCAGATGAGGCGAAAAGCGAAGTAGATGCGCTTGGCGATAAAGACCTCGTAAACATGGTCGGCTTCATATATAGGTGCCCGAATGCTATAAGATTGCTCAAAAAAGTCATAAATGAGAAGATAGGAAGAATATATACATATACGACGTATTACGGAGGCAAGCGTTTAGCGAACCCGACGATAGAGCTTGAATGGCGTTTTATCCGCAAGATGTCGGGAAGCGGTGCGATAGCTGATTTCGGAAGTCACGTCGTGGACACGTTTACTTACTTGACGGGCGAGCGTATAGATAAAGTTTCTGCGATAAAGCAGACCTTCATAAAGACCCGCCCTGCGAACAGGCATGGTCAGACGGAAGTAGAGAACGACGACGCGTGCGTATTCAATGCAATGACAAAAAACGGAGCGTTGCTTTCGGCGACGGTGTCGAGAGTAGGAATGGATGATATGCGAATAATCGTCGCAGGCGAAGGCGGAATGGCGAGCCTCACGATGCGTAAGAACGATAAGATACTGTTTTGGGATAAGGCAAAGGACGGCGGATACGTCGAAAAGCCCGAGGAGATAGAAGTTCCGCACGAGGTATACTTCGACAGTTGGTTCGAGACGGAGATGACGGAGTTTATCGACGCACTGCTTGGCGAAAACGATAGCTATCCGACGCTCGAAAACGGTTACTACGTAGAAAGCGTTCTTGCGGCAGTGGAAAAGTCTGCCGATGAGAACAGAGAAATAAAGATAACGATATAAAGGCGAGAAAAATGGAAGAGAACAAAAAAATAACGGCGCAGTCTAAAAAGAGAGTGCGCAAGATCAAAGACATGAACGGCGGAACGAAGCGTGCCAGAATAATTACGATGGTAGCGTCCGTCATAGCAGGCATTGCGCTTTGGGCGATATTGGCACCGCTCAGCAAGGGTAACATTTTCGCAGGTCCTCAGGATGTATTCGGCGTTGCCCTTCCCGAGCTTTTGGGCGCTGACGGCGGCGAGAAGTTCTTGCTGTTCAAGCACATCTACTGGTCGTTTACCAGAGTATTGAGCGGTTGGGCGATAGCCTTTGCCTGTGCGATCCCCATTGCACTTTTGATGGGCTGGTACATACCGTTCAGAAATGCGGTTGACCCGTGGATACAGTTCTTCAGGACGATACCTCCTATCGCACTCATCCCGCTCGTAATACTTCTTATGGGTACGGGCGAGCCTGCGAAGATAACGGTAATCTTCATCACGTCCTTCCTCGTTATGACGGTAACGATATATCAGGGCGTCAAGAACATGGATCAGACCCTCGTCAAAGCGGCGTATACGTTCGGTGCAAGCGACCTTTCGATATTCATAAGAGTCGTCGTACCTTACACCTTCCCGTTCATATTAACGGCGGCAAGACTTGGTATATCTACTGCGCTCACGACGCTTATTGCGGCGGAGATGACGGGAACATTCTACGGACTTGGAAGTATGATCCAGACGGCGCAGATATACATGAGAATGGACAAAGTGCTTTTAGGAATAATCTGCATCGGCGTAATTGGCTTCTTGCTCGACAGATTGTTGCTTTTCGCAGAGAAGAAGCTCACAAAATGGCAGTAAGGAAGTGAAATTATGGATGACATTAAGATCAAGATCGAGGGCGTAAAGAAGATATACAAAGGTCAGAGCGGCAAAGAGACCGTTGCGCTCAACGGCGTAGACCTCGACATAAAAAACAACGAGTTCGTTTGCGTAGTAGGTCCTTCCGGTTGCGGAAAAACGACGCTACTTAATATCATAGCAGGCTTGGAGCACTCCGACGAAGGTAAGGTATACCTCGACGGCGAGGAAGTCTTAGGCCCGGGCAACGACAGAGGCGTTATCTTCCAGCAATACGCATTATTCCCGTGGCTCACGGTAAGAAAGAACATCGAGTTCGGACTTAGCTACGTGAGGATAAAAGACACCAAAAAGGTAGTAAACAAAGAAAGCGGCAAAGAGGAAGAGGTAGAGTATTACCGTCCCTATACGAAAGAGGAGATGAGAGCCATTTCCGACAAGTATATGAAGATGGTAGACCTTTCCGAGTTCGCTAACTCCTATCCGAAGGAGCTTTCGGGCGGTATGAAACAGCGTGTTGCCATCGCAAGAGGCTACGCAGTCGCTCCCGAAGTGCTTTTGATGGACGAACCCTTCGGTGCGTTGGATGCGCAGACGAGAGCACAGCTTCAGGAAGACCTCTTAAAGACTTGGCAGCAGGAGAGAAAGACGTGCTTCTTCATCACGCACGACGTAGAGGAAGCGGTGCTTTTGGCAACCAAGGTAGTCATCATGAGTAGCCGTCCCGGCAGAGTAAAAGAGATAGTCGACATCGACCTTCCGTATCCGAGAAATCAGGCTACGAAATTGCTCCCCGAGTTTAACGAGATCAAGAATAAGATCTGGGAGAACGTATATCAGGAGTACCTCGAAGTAAAGAAATGAGAAAGAGCTTTCACACGAATGCGTTTGCTTGGGCAAACGTAACCGACATCAATAAAGTTGCCGATTTTGCGGTGAGAGCGGGTTTTGACGGTCTTGAAGTCGGACCGATGTTCGAGCTTGACGAAGCGGCGTTCAGGGAAGTGCTTAAAAAGACGGACATTACGGCGTTCATATATTGCAGGAACTTCACCGATGATGATAAAGCGGTCGCGGAAAGGGAGAGAAAAGAGCTTCTTCATCGCATGGAATTTGCGTCAAAGCTCGGCGTCAAAAAGATAGTAACCTCGACGGGTATTTCAAAGAAACGCTCGTTTGGCGATTCTGGTTGCGACCCGATGAAGAGCCTCGACGTAGCGTGCGACTTTTTGAAAGAGCTCGTAGAGGAAGCAAAGCGTCTTGATATGTACGTATGCCTCGAGAATTGCCCGATGTATCGCAATATAGCGACGTCGCCGTATATGTGGCAAAGGATATTTGAACGCGTAAATTCCGACCGGTTAGGGCTTTGCTACGATGCAGGACATTTTGTTTGGCAGTTTATCGACCCGTATGCGCCATTGACGGAGTTTGCGGATAAGATATATCACTTGCACCTCAAAGACACCAAGCTATATATGAAAAAGCTCAACGAGGTCGGCATACTTCACAACACCGGCAAGGAGAGAGGCTTCGACGAGAACCAGTGGTGGAGACATACCGTCATAGGTGACGGCGTGATAGATTACGAAAAGTTCTTGAAAATAGCAAACGATCTTCCGTCAGAGCTTGTAGATTTCAGCTTTGAGATGGAGGATTACAAGTACGAATGCGACGAAAAAAAAGTCGAGCGTGGACTCGAGCTTCAGCTGTCGCGGTTCTATAAAATTCAAAATTTAATAGCAGAAAATGCTACTAAATAAATATTAAAAAAGGCAGGATGAAAAAGATGAAAAAAATTTTATCAATAGCTCTTTGCGTTATCCTCGTGCTTTCCTTGGTATTGACCTTGGCTGGCTGCGGACAGGAAAAAGAAGAAGAGTTAACAAAGATCAGAGTTATCTATCACCCGACGATCGGCGGTTCTACCGCTATATCTGCGGCTGTTGAGCTCGGTTACTTTGAAGAAGAAGGCTTAGACGTAAGCTTGCAGATGTTCACGTCCGGTCCTCCTGAGATCGCAGCTATGGTTGCAGGACAGGCAGAATTCGGCTTCATCGGCAGCGGCGCAGCTTGGCTCGCATTCTCCGGACAGGTTGACATCATCGCTCTTGACAACCTCGCATTGACCGAAGAGATCATCGTAAGAAAGGACTCCGGTATCAAGTCGATCAAGGATCTTAAGGGTAAGACCATTGCCGTTCAGGAAGGCGCTGCAGGTTACACGCTCCTTTCCGTTGCATTGGAAGCAAACGGTATGACTGTTGGCGACGTTAAGATCATGAACATCTCCAACGACAACATTCCTTCGACTTATAACGATACGTCGATCGACTGCTGGGCAGCTTGGAAACCTTCTTCGACGAGCCTTAAGTCTGCTCTCGGCGACAACGCTCTCGTTATAGCAACGAACTCCGACTATCCTTCTTATGCATTCCCCTCTACGTGGGTAGCTAACAAGGAATACGTTGCGGCTCATCCCGAAGTAGTTCAGAAGTTCGTAAACGCTTTGACAAAGGCTCAGGTATGGCGTGCAGAGAACCCCAACGAGGCTTGCGCATACGCTTCCGTTAAGGCTGGTCAGGCTACTAACGATATGACGGCTCAGCTTCCCGACCTCGTTATGCCTACGCTCGAAGAGTTCGACAACTACTACAACACGACCGCGTTCGAGGATATGCTTACGAACCTCAAGGCTGTTCAGGCTGGCAAGGTAACGGGCAACCTCACGATCAAGGATATCTACAAAGATACCTTCGCTAAGACCGCTATCGAGAACCTCAAAAAGGCAAAATAAGCGCATAAACATAATATAAAAAGAATGGAGACCACCCTCTTTGTGGAGGGTGATCTCCTTTTTTAATGCGTTATAAAATACTATCAGATCGCATATACCTCGTCGGTTGGCGTCCACTCGCCGCCCTCGCATTTTTCTGCCGAGAATGCGTAAGTTCTCAGCATATCGAGGAGCTGTTTCGTAGGCTCGATTACGATAACTCTGTCGTACGTCGTGTTGTTTTTGCCCAAGAAGCGGACCTTGATGAAGTATAAGTTTGGGTTGTCGTTGTTGCAACAACAAATAACGGGCTTGCGCTTCTTATCTTGCGGGAACTGCTTGAAATACGCAGGCGACTGTACCTTGCCGATGGAGAGTATCCTGTCGAACTCGATGATTGCGATGTGCTTTTCCGTCGAGCCGCCAAGGCACTTATAAATATTCAGCACCTTGCCGTCCACTCTGTAATCGAACTCGACGCCGTATCTTCTCGCCGCAATAAAGAGAAGTACGATAAAAGCGGCAAGCGGTATCGTGAAGGCGAGAATGAGTAGTAGGAATGTCGTAAACATATCCTTGTCTGTGTAATAAAAGACCTGCAAAAGCGACACTGCGAATGCATCTACGACGATGAGGAGAAATGCGGCGACGGATGCTACTATTTTGAATATCCTCGCACGTCTTTTCTCAGGCCCTTTGTTTTTGTTTATAACTGTTTGTTCTAACGATAATGATTCCATAAAATTATATTAACATCGTGAATGTAAAAAGTCAAACACATTGTGTGTAAGAAAAAGCGTAACGCACCCTCGCTTGAATGATAATAAAAAAGACCGTAGCGAGATTGCTACGGTCAAAAAATAGTAAGCCTTATTTTGTGATAGTAACTTTTTTTAGTCCTCTCGGAGCGTCGGGATTAAGTCCCTTTTTAGCCGAAAGGTGCATCGCAAGAAGCTGTCCTGCGATAACTGCAGACGGTGTATCGCAATGATCTCCGCTCTTTGCGATTAGGATACTGCGAGTACCCTCTTTTGCGAGCTCCTCGTCGTTTGTGATGATATAAGTCTTCGCTCCGACCGCTTTGAGTTTTGCATTCATCTCGAAAGCATCCTTTCTGGTGTTCTCGTCGGTAGATATGAGAATAAAGGGCATTGACTCCGAAGCGAGAGCGAACGGTCCGTGATAAAAGTCCGACATGGCGTAAGGTCTTGCGTTAACGTAGCAGGTCTCCTGCAATTTCAAAGCTATCTCGTAAGCTGCAGAGAGTGCGTTGCCTCGTGCAAGTACGATGAGCTGTTCGATATCTTTAAGCGCTTCTGCGATAGCCTCCGCTTGGTCTTCGTGAGAGATAACGAAAGAAGCCGCCTCTTCAAAATCCTTTGCGGAAAGCGATTCGTTTGCGGCAAACGCTACGACTTCCGAAAGCAACATCATTTCTCCCGTCATAGTCTTGGTTGCGGCAACCGACTTTTCAAGCCCTACGTTCATAAACAAGTGAAGGTCTGCGTTTACCGCCATAGGTGAGTCCTCGAAGTTTGTGATAGAGGCTACGAACGCACCGCAAGCTCTTGCCTTTTCCATAACGGCAAGGCAGTCCGCTGCTTGTCCGCTTTGCGATACGCCTATGACGACGGAAGAAGAGAAATCGTAATCCGAACCGTACATCGTGATGACGGACGGGTGGAAGAAAACGACGGGCTTTCCGACCTTCGTTTCGAGCAAGTACTTGAAGAACATACAAGCGTTGTCACTCGAGCCTCTTGCAACGAGAATAACGTGCTTGCACTCCTTAGAAAGTAATTTATCAGCTAGCGTTTGCGCCTTAGCCTTGTTTTCCTCAAAGCATCTGGAAAGCATCTCGGGCTGAGACTTGATCTCGATCTCCATATTCGTCATTAGTATATCCTCCTTTTGTTTCCAAGCAAGATTATACCACACTTTTTTATTAATATCAAGACAAGATGGCGGAATAAACGCAACGCTGCAAAGATTTTTCGCAATAATGCGAAATTATATTCGGTTTCACATTTTGCTTGCAAATCCGATCGCAAATGTTGTATAATATAACTGAAAAGCGAAAGCTTTGGCTTTTTGTGCGACAGATAGTTTTTGCCGTCGCATTAAGGAGGAAAAATGGCTGAGATAATAAGGCAACCCAAGCAACAGAGGTCGATAGACAAAAAGAACAGAATAATAGCCTCGGGCTACGAGCTTTTTGCCGAAAAAGGGTATTTTAACACCAATACGGCAGAGATAGCAAAAAGGGCAGGGGTATCTACGGGTATAGTGTACGGCTACTTCCACGACAAGCGCGATATCCTTATCGACGTACTCGACATATACATCGAAATGGTTTCGACGAAGCTCTATTCGGTCTTCGAGGAGAGAGCAAAGGATAACGACCTTTCGAAGCTCGTAGAGGGCATGCTCGACGCAACTGTCGAAGTCCATAAGTCCAATGCGGCGATACACGAGGCGTTGCACTCGTTGACTGCAAGTGATGCGCAGGTATCCGAAAAATTCCTCGTTTTGGAGAACGAGATGACCAAACGCTTCGTCGGATATATGAAAGAGCTCGGATACGACGCCTCGGACGTATTTGAAAGAGTCCACGTCTCGATGACCTTGGTGCAGTCTTTCTCGCACGAGGAAGTCTACGATGCACATTCCTATATCGACTACGACAAGATGCGCAAAATAGTAATAGACCTGATAGTTGCGCTTTTTTCCGACACATAAACGAGTTTTTGAGACGGGGAATATGCCAAACGAGAATAAAAAAGATTTCAATACTATGCTTGTCGATGGCAAGGATATGCCCAGAGTGCAGATAGTGACCGACCGCAAAACGATAGAAAGAAACGGTGGCGAAAAAATGTACTTTGCTCCGCCGCTCGAATACGATACGGTGATGAAAAAAGTGCCTTTCGGCAAGGTGGTTACGCTCAAAAGCGTGAGGGAATACCTTGCAAAACGGGCGGATTGTGACTTTACCGATCCGATGACTGCAGGAATTTTCGTCTCGATAGCGGCGTGGGCGAGCTTTCAGCGAAATTGCGACCAAACACCGTATTGGAGAACGCTTAAAACGGACGGCGAGCTCAATCCGAAATACCCGGGCGGTTGCGAGGCTCAAAAGGAAAAATTAGAGCAAGAAGGGCACGTAATAATATCAAAAGGCAGAACGAATATAAAATACTACGTCAAAGACTACGAAGAGTCGCTGTTTGACCTTCAAGATGAATAAAAACACCCGTCGGCATTTTTAAGTGTCGGCGGTCTTTTATTTTAGGTGAAAGGCATATAAGATAAGAAGAAAAAGTTTTTTCGTTAATTTTTTATCAATCGCATTGACAACGAACGTATCAGGGTGTATAATATGAACGAGTTCATAAAAAAGGAGTCGTTATGCCGAAGATAATATCCTGCACCAAAGAAGACATACTTCAGGAAGCCAAGCGTCAGGCACGGGAGAACGGGTACAACAACCTGTCGATAAAGTCCATTGCGACGGCGTGCGGCGTAGCCGTCGGCACGATATATAACTACTTCCCGTCCAAGGATATGCTGGTTGCGTCCTTCATCTTGACCGACTGGCTGGAGGTATTGCAAGGGATAGAGGTGGAGCTGAACGAGGAAGCGCTCGTTGGAATAGGCGGAGTAAGGCTGATATACGACGAGCTTTTGAAGTTCAACGACAGCTACAAGTTCATCTTCTGCGACAGAGCGACCGTCTGGAAGCCGAGATATAACATGCCCGAAAAGCACAAGCTGTTAAAAGAACAGATAGCAAAGCTGATAGCGAAAACGGCGTCTACTGACGAAGAGCTATCGCTGTTTATTGCCGATATATTGCTTTCATACTCCGCCGAAGAGACGAAGTTTGAGAATATAGAAAGATTTATTAAAAAACTTATTTAAGGAGAGTTATTATGAGCAGTTTCAAAGACCTGAGAGTGGTTGACAATTTCTATCAGACGTCGCTCTTTTTCCCGATGCCTACGTGCGTAATAAGCACCCTTTGCGAGGACGGTTCGACCTCGCTCGGTCCTTATTCGCTCGTTCAGCCTTATTATATCGCAGGCAAGGATTATTATGCGATGCTTCTTCTTTGCAGAAACTCGTCCAACACGGCACAGCACATACTTGCCAACGGCAAATGCGCAATAAACTTCGTTACGGACGACCGCAAGACCTTCAAGGAGTGCGTAAAGCTCGGTTGGCCGGGAGATAAGCCCTCCGAGAAGATGCCCAAGTGCAAGTTTGAGCTCGAAGAGGGACTTTGCGCAAGTGAAGACCCGAGCGAGAAGAGACCTTTGGTCATGAAAGATGCATATCAGGTAATCGAATGCACCTGGATGAGAGAGCTTGACAATGCGCAGGACGACAAGCCCGGTTGCCTTGAAGGCTACGAACCGCCTTATCACGATTTTAACGGCGTAACGAGCAAATTCGGATGCCATTTCATCCTCAGAGTAGATAAGATCTTGATGAAGGAAAAGTACTATAATTCGATAATTAACGGCGTCAAAGCTGGCGATTTCCCGAGAGTTCCCGTCGATTACGGTTACAGAGACTCCAAGAACTTCTGGTATACTCGCTTCCGCAGACCCATCCCCGAGCTTTTGCCTATGCGTGCGACGACGCTCGAGTCCGTTCAGTATGCTGCAAAGAGAATCGATCCCGACATTCAGTTCACCGACGAAGCGTTGATGAGACTTATCAACGTCCCGAGGATATTCCTCCCGACCGCATTAAAGGGCTGTGTCGCTTGGGCAAAGGAGCACGACGTAACGCTCATCACCGTCGAGCATATGGACATCATCAACGACAAACGCTCGAAGGAAAAGAATAAATAGTACCAAAGGAGATTAATTATGGATTTCACGGTAGGAATGGCACTGGTGGATTTTTTGCCGGTAATAGCGTTCGTCGTAGCATCTGTCATTTTTCAGAGAGACTTATATAACAAAATGAGCAAGGGTGCGTTTGCGCTTTACTCTGCAGGCACGATATTCGTAGCCGTTGCAGGAGCGTGCAAGGCGCTTTGGAAGCTCCTTTACGCCGCAGGCGTATGCGATTTTTACAGGCTCAACGAGATGTTCTTTCCGATGCAGTCAATGGGCTTTTTGCTCGCCGCAATAGGTATCATCGGACTTTTCTTCTTCGATCAGAACGAAAAGAGACTTACGTCCGTCGTTCCCGTCGCTTTCTCTGGCACGATGATATTCGTTGGCTTCACCATCGTAGGCGTTGCGGTCATGAATGTAGGCTATTGTGTAATGGCTAAAAAGCTCAAAAAGCCTCTCGCCTTCGTTCTCTTCATTTTCGCTCTCGTAGGCTCCTTGGCAATGGGATACCTTTCCACCAAGAACTTCGAGCTTGCGGCGATGAACTGGCTTGCCGAGATAATAAATACCCTCGCTCAGGGTGCTCTTATGGCAGGAGCTATAATACTCGACAAGGCAGGTCTCAAAGACCTCGAGATAAAAAAGGCAAAATAAGCAAAATACAGCAAATTAAACCTATATTTAAGGCGTATAAGTGTATAAATATAGCCCAAAAACAACAAATTAAACGATAAACGCACCGGAGAAACATACCCTTCGGTGCGTTTTTATACGCTACGGTACTAAGTAAATACGCTTGCGAAACGCAACGAGAGCTTGGGTTTTTATTCCGCCCCGACGAACGAGATTTTTTGAATTGCAAACGCAGTTAACGTCGAATAAAGTGAGTGCTTGACGAAAGAAAGCGACAGCGCACAAAAATCCGCTTTTGCATACTAATAATCCTCGCCTTATAAATAAAATTTATTGATTTATATCCACATTTGTGTTATCATAAAACAGAATGCGGTCGAATTGTCAAAAGCTGCATATAATGCGGCAAAAGGCCGCAAACGGAGAAAAAGATGAATATATTGCACATGAAGTACGCCGTCGAGGTTGCGAAGCTCGGTTCGCTCAATAAAGCGGCAGAGACACTCATCGTCGCACAACCGAATATCAGTCGCTCGATAAAAGAGCTTGAAGCAGACCTTGGCATCACGATATTCAGCCGTAGCTCCAAGGGTATGGTCTTAACGCCGGAGGGAGAGGAGTTTATCGCTTACGCGCAAAGCATATTAAAGCAGATAGACGAGGTCGAGATGATATATAAAAACGGCGGTGCGAGCAAGCAAAAGTTCTCAATATGCGTACCTCGTGCGTGCTATATATCCGAAGCGTTCGCAAATTTCAGCAAGAGCATAAACACCGACCCTGCGGAGCTTTTCTACAAGGAGACAAACTCTCAGCGCACGATAAAGAATGTCTTGGAGGAGGACTATAAGCTCGGCATAATAAGGTATGCTGAAAACTACGACAAGTATTTCAAGTCGATGCTTGAAGAAAAGGGCTTGAGCTACGAGATAATAGCGGAGTTTTCATACCTTCTCATCATGAATAAGTCTCATCCCTTGGCGGAGAAAGAACCCGTCGAGCTAAAAGATCTCACGCCCTATATAGAGATTGCGCACGCAGACCCTTACGTTCCGTCTTTGCCGCTTTCCGCCGTTGCGAGAGAGGAGCTTCCGACGAACGTAACAAGGCGTATATTCATTTTCGAGCGTGCAAGCCAGTTCGATCTGCTGTCCGAAAACGACCAGACGTTTATGTGGGTATCGCCTGCGTCCGATAAGCTTCTCAATAGATACGGACTCGTTCAGAAAAAGTGCATAGATAACAAAAAGGTATACAAAGACGTTTTAATATACCGCAAGGGCTACAAGCTTTCAAAGCTTGATAGGGAATTTATCACGAGCCTTTGCGATGCGAGAAGGAAGTATATAAAATAGCCCTTTATAAGGCTGAAAACGGCGGTATATATCCGATTTGATATTACCGATATACTAAATTAGTATTTCACAAAAAAATACTATTGTGATACAATAAGAGCGTAAAAATTTAAAAGTTTTTTAAGGAGAATAAAAGTTATGGCACGTTTTACATTACCTCGTGATCTTTATCACGGAAAAGGCTCTCTCGAAGCATTGAAGACCCTCAAAGGCAACCGCGCTATGGTATGCGTAGGCGGCGGCTCCATGAAGCGTTTCGGCTTCCTCGATAAGGTAGTTGCTTATCTTGAAGAGGCAGGAATGAAGGTTGAACTTTTCGAAGGTATCGAACCCGATCCTTCCGTAGATACCGTTATGCGCGGTGCTGAAGCTATGGAAAAATTCCAGCCCGACTGGATCGTAGCTATCGGCGGTGGCTCTCCTATCGACGCTGCAAAGGCTATGTGGATCAAGTACGAGCATCCCGAGATTACTTTCGAGCAGATGTGCGTAGTATTCGGAATCCCCGAGCTTCGTCATAAAGCACACTTCTGCGCTATTCCCTCGACTTCCGGTACTGCTACCGAGGTTACCGCTTTCTCTGTAATCACGGACTACAAGAAGGGAATCAAGTATCCTCTCGCTGACTTCGAGATCACTCCCGACGTAGCTATCGTAGATCCCGACCTCGCTGAAACGATGCCTAAAAAGCTCGTTGCTCATACTGGTATGGACGCTATCACGCACGCTATCGAGGCTTATGTTTCGACCGCGCACTGCGACTACACCGATCCTTTGGCAATCTTCGCTATCACGATGATCCAGAACAACCTCATCGGTTCTTACAACGGAGATATGGCTAAGCGTGACACGATGCACAACGCACAGTGCCTTGCAGGCATGGCGTTCTCCAACGCACTCCTCGGTATCGTTCACTCTATGGCACACAAGACCGGTGCTGCTTTCGAGGATCAGGGCGCTCACATCATCCACGGTGCGGCAAACGCTATGTACCTTCCTAAGGTAATCGCTTTCAACGCAAAAGAGCCTGCAGCAAAGACTCGTTACGCAACGATCGCGGACTTCATGGGTCTTGGCGGAGCTAACGAGGACGAGAAGGTTGCAAACCTCATCGCATATCTTCGTGGCATGAACGACGAGCTCAACATTCCTCAGTGCATAAAGAACTACGGTCTTGACAGCCTCCCGACCGAGACCGGATTCGTTCCCGAGAACGTATTCCTTGAGAGACTTCCCGAGATCGCAAAGAACGCTGTAGGCGACGCTTGCACGGGTTCTAATCCCAGAGCTATTTCCGTTGAAGAGATGGAAAAGCTCCTCAAGTGCTGCTACTACGACACCGAGGTGGATTTCTAAGAAAAAAGTCTTTATAGTATTCGGAATAATTTGAAGGCTTAAAATAAAAGCTATACTTGCTTTACTTACTCATAAACTAAGATTGCGGTTGCCGATTTTTTTTCGGCAGCCGCGATTTGGTAAAGTATGGAGGGTTAAAATGTACAAAATTGTTGATAAAAAGGTGCTGAATCCGACGGTAGTTCAGCTTCAGATAGAAGCTCCCTTGGTCGCTCACAAGGCAAGACCTGGCCAGTTCATCATACTTCGTGTTGACGAAGAGGGCGAGAGGATACCTCTCACCGTTGCAGGAACGGACAAAGAAAAGGGAACTGTCAAGATAATATATCAGATAGTCGGCGCAACGACCGAAAAGCTCAGCCACAAGGAAGCAGGCGACTACCTGCAGGACTTCGTAGGACCTTTGGGTACGGCTACACACCTTGACGGGCTCAAAAAGGTCTGCATCGTAGGCGGCGGCGTAGGTTGTGCGATAGCGATGCCGATAGCTGAGGCTCTTCACGAGGCGTGCGCAGACGTAACGAGCATAATAGGATTCAGAAATAAAGACCTCTTAATATTAGAAGACGAGTTCAAGGCTTGCTCCGACACCTTAAGGGTAATGACCGACGACGGCTCCTACGGCGAAAAGGGAAACGTTACCATGCCTCTCAAAGAGATGCTTGAAAATGGCGAAAGCTTTGATATGATAATAACGATCGGACCTCTCGTCATGATGAAGTTCGTCGTAGCTACTGCAAAGCCCTATAACGTTCCAGTAACGGCTTCTATGAACCCCATAATGATCGACGGAACGGGTATGTGCGGTGGATGCCGTTTGACCTTGAATGTAGACGGCAAAAAGGTGACGAAGTTTGCGTGCGTTGACGGCCCTGACTTCAACGGCTACGAGATAGACTTCGACGAAGCTATGGCAAGAGGCAGAATGTACGGCGCATTTGAACGCCACGCACATGAAGAAGCTTGCAATCTTTTCAAAAAGGAGGTACGCTGAAATGCCTAATATGTCTTTGAAACGTAACGAAATGCCTACGCAGGACGCAAAGGTTCGTGCTCATAATTTCAGCGAAGTAGCTCTTGGCTACTCCGAGGAGACTGCCATCGACGAGGCAAACAGATGCCTTAACTGTAAGCATATGCCGTGCGTAGACGGTTGTCCCGTAAAAATACATATTCCCGAGTTTATTGCAAAGATAAAGGAAGGCGACTTTGAGGGTGCTTATCAGATAATCTCCAAGTCATCTTCGCTTCCTGCCGTATGCGGCAGAGTATGTCCGCAGGAAACGCAGTGCGAGTCCAAGTGCGTACGCGGAATAAAGGGCGAGTCCGTCGGTATCGGCAGACTTGAAAGATTCGTAGCAGACTGGCATAACACCTTCTGCACCGAGACGCCCGTTCGTCCCGAGTCTAACGGCCATAAGGTCGCAGTCGTAGGATCCGGTCCTTCAGGACTTACTTGCGCAGGCGATCTTGCAAAGAAAGGCTATGAAGTAACCGTTTACGAAGCGCTCCACACTGCAGGCGGCGTATTGGTATACGGAATCCCGGAGTTCCGTCTTCCCAAGGCGATAGTTGCAAAAGAGGTAGACACGCTCAACAAGCTCGGCGTAAAGGTAGAGACCAACGTCGTAATCGGAAAAACGCTTACCGTTGACGAACTGTTTGATATGGGCTTTGAGGCGATATTCATCGGTTCCGGTGCAGGGCTCCCGAACTTCATGGGAATACCGGGCGAGGCGTTGAACGGAGTATATTCCGCAAACGAGTTTTTGACGAGAAGCAACCTTATGAAAGCGTATAGAGAAGACCCTGATACCCCCATCATGAAGGGCGGCAAGGTAGCGGTAGTAGGCGGCGGAAACGTCGCAATGGACGCCGCAAGAACAGCATTGAGACTTGGCGCAGAAAAGGTATATATCGTATACCGCCGTTCGATGGATGAGCTTCCTGCAAGAAGAGAGGAAGTCGAGCACGCAGAGGAAGAGGGCATCGAGTTCAAGCTCCTTTGCAACCCGACGGAGATAGTAGGTTACCATAACCCTGACGACCCGAGAGATCCCAAAAACGGCTTTGTAAAGGGCATGAAATGCGTAAGAATGGAGCTCGGTGAACCCGACGCAAACGGCAGAAGACGTCCTGTAGAGATCCCGAACAGCGAGTTCGAGATAGATGTAGACACCGTAGTAATGTCGATAGGCACGTCTCCCAATCCGCTCATCAAGTCCACGACAGAGGGCCTTGAAGTAAACAAGCGCGGCGGCATCATCGTCAACGAAGACGGTCTTACGTCGAGAAAGTCCGTATACGCAGGCGGCGACGCCGTAACGGGCGCAGCAACCGTAATATCCGCAATGGGCGCAGGCAAGACCGCCGCTCATGCGATAGACGAGGCTTTAAGCAAATAATATATAAAAAAGAGTCGTAGCAAATATCTACGGCTCTTTTTTTTTGTGTTTCATAAATAAACGCTTGCTTTGATAGACGTATTGAATAATTTATTGTCGTCAGCTCATTGCAATCGTTTGCGTAAGGAAAACGCCAAAAATCAAGCCAAGTATATTATAATACCGTTAGCAAAGCACGAAGCTTTGGTTTGTCGCACGAGCGGAAATACAATATCACTTGAATATAAGGCTATTTTGGTATCACGAAGGTATCGATCCGAAAAAGAATTTCGGAATCGGTATTTTTTTTATGCAAAATACGGGGGAACAGCCTTACGGAGAAAAAATGAAGACAAAAACACGCACGCTCAAAATAACGCACTCAGCATTGTGCTTGGCACTTTGCATAGTGCTTCCGTATATAACGGGAAATATTCCCGAAATAGGCAACGCACTGTCGCCTATGCATATACCCGTACTCCTTTGCGGTTTTATCTGCGGACCTTTCCACGGCGCACTCGTAGGTTTTATTGCACCTCTTCTCCGCTCCGTAATAACGGGCGGTTATCCGCCGATATATCCGACGGGTCTTGCGATGTCGTTCGAGCTTTTGACTTACGGACTTATGACGGGAATACTGTACGAAAAATTGCCTCAAAAAAACGGCTTCGTGTATGTTGCACTCATAGCATCTATGCTTTGCGGAAGAGTGATATGGGGTGCTGCGAGATTTATCATGGCGACCGTTTCGACTGAAGTTTTTACCTTTGAGGCGTTCGTTTTAGGGGCGTTTTTGAACGCAATTCCGGGGATAATTCTCCATATTGTATTAGTTCCAGTTCTCGTGTTTGCCGTCAAAAAAGCGGGATTTATGCCCTCAAAAGCGGCAAATAAAGAAAATGTAAAAAGCGTATAAAACATCGTTTGAGCCGTTAGACATTCCTCGGCATAAGCTCCAAATATTTTGTAAAAACAGAGGTTTTTTTGTAATAATCCACAAAAAGACCTTTATTTTTGTTTGCTGTTTTGCTATAATGCGATTGAGGAAAATACTATGAAAATACTTGTAATAGACGGTCAGGGCGGAAAGCTCGGCAAAGAGATCGTAGAAAAGATCAAAAAGAATATCCAAAACGCAGAGATCATCGCAGTCGGTACGAACACGCTTGCGACGGTAGCCATGCAAAAGGGCGGCGCAGACAGCATCGCAACGGGAGAAAATTCCGTCGTTGTATGCGCAAAAACCGCCGACGTCATTGTCGGACCTATAGGCATTGCGATAGCGAATTCCCTTCTTGGCGAAATAACGCCCAAAATGGCAGAGGCTGTCGGTAGCTCAGACGCTACGAAGATACTCATTCCGCTCAACAAGTGCAGTACGCTTATTGCAGGAACGAGAACGCTGACCGTTAACGCAATGCTCGACGATATGATAGACGCCATATCAAGGCTCAAATGAGAGTTACGCACGAGATAGCGCCGGTCTTTGATCGCTATTCCGAAACGCTTATTCTGGGCAGTTTCCCCTCCATAAAGTCCCGAGCAGAGGGCTTTTTCTACGGTAACGAGAAGAACAGGTTTTGGAAGGTGGTGTCTGCCGTCTTTTCTGAAAGCGAACCGAAGTCCGTAGAGGAGAAGAAAGCGTTTTTGCTTCGCAATAAGCTTGCCGTATACGACGTGATAAGCGCCTGCGATATAGAGGGTAGCAGCGATTCAAAAATAAAAAACGTCGTCCCGTCCGACATATCCGATATAGTCAAAAATTCGAGCGTTAAGCGTGTATTTCTGAACGGCAAAAAGGCGGCGGAGCTGTACGAAAAATACTTCGACCTGCCCATTCCGCACTTCGTTCTCCCGTCAACAAGCCCTGCAAATGCGGCGTATTCGCTTGAAAAGCTTGTTGAGTGTTGGAGCGTTATTGCGAAATAAAGCTAAATAAACGAAAATTTACGTCCTAAAAAGGCAATTGATAAGAGATATTCAGAATAACTAAAGGTGAAAGTCATATGACAAAAAAACTTTCTTACGAGCACACGGTAGTAGCCTGCTTTATCGGCTATATAGTTCAAGCGATAGTCAACAATTTCATACCGCTTTTGTTCGTTATGTTCAACGAGAGCTTAGGTATACCGCTTGGCAAGATAACCCTTCTTATTACGTTCAACTTCGTGTTGCAGATAGCAATAGACTTAATTGCTATCACCTTCGTCGATAGGATAGGCTATCGAGTTACTGCGATAATAGCGCATGCGTTTGCGTTTATTGGACTCGTGATGCTGACGATCCTTCCGTATGTATTTTCAGATCCGTTTATCGGGATACTCATATCGGTAACGTTGTACGCCCTCGGTGGCGGACTTATTGAGGTGGTAAATTCCCCGATCGTCGAGGCATGTCCGACGAAGAACAAAGAAAAAGCGATGTCCTTGCTTCACTCCTTTTACAGCTGGGGTTATGTCGCTGTCGTTCTCCTCTCGACGGTGTTTTTCAAGGTGTTCGGCATAGAAAATTGGCGTATAATGGCGCTCATATGGGCGTTAGTACCGCTTCTTAATATGTTTTTCTTTGCAAGGGTGCCGATTGCTCCATTGGTTGCCGAGGGGGAAAAGGGGATGAGTGTCAAGGAAGTCCTGAAAAGCGGATTGTTCTGGCTTTTTATGTTGCTCATGTTCTGCGCAGGAAGCAGTGAGCAGTCGGTTGCGCAGTGGGCGTCCACCTTTGCCGAAAAGGGCTTAGGTGTGTCGAAGATGCTTGGCGACCTTTTAGGCCCGATGATGTTTGCTGTGTTTATGGGGATCGCTCGCACTATATACGGCAAATTCGGAGATAAAATAGACCTCAAAGCATTCATGATAGTTAGCGCTTGCCTTACGGTAGTTTCGTACCTTTTGATAGGCTTGACTCAAAACCCCGTTTTCGGGCTTATCGGCTGTGCGCTTTGCGGCTTCTCCGTAGGCATAATGTGGCCGGGTACGTTCTCGCTTGCGTCAGCTTCCCTGAAAGGCGGAACGGCAATGTTCGCATTCTTTGCCTTGGCAGGCGACTTGGGCTGTGCAGGAGGTCCTACGATCGTCGGAATGATAGCCTCGTATTTTAACGATAGCATCGCAAAAGGCGTCCTCTTCGCTCTCGTTTTCCCGATACTCATGATCCTCGGCGTCCTCACCCTCATCGTGATCCAAAAGAAGAGCAATACCCATTCCCAAGACCAAGAAAACGAATAGATACGATTGATAAGATATCGCAATTAACCGTATAAGAAAACATTGAAAATGGTTTAGCAATAACCAAGATTCATTAGACTTTTAGTAACGGCATTAAAAAGATTTTAATAGTAACAAAAAAGCCCGAAGCGGAATGCTTCGGGCTTTAGCTTTGTGTGTTATTAATCTCTGTAAGTCTTGATCGAGTGATACTGCTTGGTCAAGGGGAAGAGGAGAGGAACGGTGTCGGAATACTTCTGATATTCAGGATCGAGACCGTAGGTCTTCTCGTGACGGAGTTCAAGATACATTGTCCACTCGGGAATTAAAGGATTTTATAGGAAGATTCAGAGGTGAAAGAGGCCGAACCCCAGTATTTGCAAGGTTTTTTGGCTTTTTTCGTTCGAATCCAAAAAATCTTTGTAGAAAAAGCCTGGCGATTTCTAAAAGAATTCCTAAAAAATTTTAGAAATGAATAACCGTCTGTGTGTCTCCAGATGCAGTGCAGTGGGAACACCTGTGTTCATTTCTGCAGATATTATAGCATGAAAGTGTGAGATCTTTAAGTGAATTTGGTTACATAAAGTGGGCAACGATTGCCCTTCTATAACTACCTATGCGTATTTTGGGATATCCAAAAACCAAAATAATGCATATTTTCGTGAGCTGTAAACTGAAGTTTATGCATGTTTTTAGAAAACCAGTACTTTCATATGAGAAAATAGAAATTCCCTTGCCATGCAAATATTGCGTTGGATTAATTAAAGATAACCATGTCCATCGCAAATGGGAGTGATAAAACTTTTGCGAATTTGATTTCATCTTCACAAGTGAATTTTCACTCTGTTTTTGCAAATTCGCTGAATATTCGCTTTATTCGCTTGGTAAAAGCGAATTTTTGGCGTATAATAATAGCAATCATATTATGCGGAGGAATTGGTATGAAATTCGAAACCGAAAATATTGAATTCAAGTCTCAAGTTACAGACGAATTATATAAGGAAGTCATCGCATTTGCAAATACGGATGGTGGTGTTATCTACATTGGAATCGATAACGAAGGGAACGCTGTCGGCATAGATAATGTCGATGAAAATTATACACGCATTACAAATGGCATTCGTGATGCTATTATGCCCGATGTAACAATGTTTGTAAAATACACTATTCAAGAGAATCGTGTGGTACGCATCACCGTGGGAGAGGGCTCGTATAAGCCCTACTATCTCAAATCCAAAGGCTTGAAGCCAAGCGGTGTGTTCGTTCGTCAAGGTACATCCTCTGTGTCGGCATCTCCCGAACAGATCAGAGCGATGATCAAGGAATCGGATGGCTACACTTTTGAAAGTATGCGTTCTATGGAACAGGAACTTACGTTCAAGAGTGCAAAAGAAGCGTTTAAACGATATAACATTGAATTTTCAAAGACAAAATATCGCACGCTTGGTATCACGATGCAGGGCGATGAACTTTACAGCAATCTTGCGCTCATTATCTCAGATCAATGCACACATACCACGAAGGTGGCTGTTTTTGCTGACGAAGAAAATACTAAGTTCCGTGATAGCAAAGAATTTGGTGGCTCAATATTCGAGCAGCTTGACAGCACTTATGCTTACCTTGCTCTTTGTAATAAAACCGTAGCAACCTTCAAAGGACTTGAACGAATCGAAAAGGTTGACTACCCCGAGGAAGCTTTGCGCGAGGCATTGCTTAATGCTCTCGTACACCGTGATTACAGCTTCAGCGGTAGTATTATTATCAATGTCAACGATAAGGAAATGGAGTTTATCTCTATCGGAGGTCTATTGCCCGGACTCTCTCCCGATGATATTCGCAGTGGTATTTCCCAGCCGAGAAATAAGAATCTTGCCGATATTTTCCATCGTCTGCATTTGATCGAATCTTACGGTACAGGTATTCGTAAGATATACAACTTGTACGCAAACTGCTCCGAGCAACCGAGAATAGAGGTAACCTCAAATACCTTCAAAATTATTCTGCCTAATATGAATCGTGCTACCACAAAAGAAAGTGCAACGGTTGTTACGGCACAGATGCAGAAGATACTTGACTATATCGAGGACAATGGGCGTATCACCGATTCGGAGATACAAGAACTGCTTGACCTCAAAAAGACACGTGCCTTCACGCTGGCAAAGCAGATGCGTGACGAGGGATTGATCAATGTTGTTGGTCGTGGCGCGGAAAAGAGATATATAAAACCCTAAATGCTACCTGCAGAATGACTCAATAAGTGACTGGATCAATATTTGGAAGTTTTAAGTTAAGGAGAAAGGAAAATGGCAGATATCAAGAGAGATGCAGAGCGTGAAGAACTCTTCAGAACAATATATGATCGAGTAGCGTTCTTTCGTTGCCGAACAGCGAGAAGCGGATCTTCAGCAGATCATTGCGGAAGAAAAACTAAAGCCTGAAGAAACACGAAAGTTTATCGAAACCGCATTCCGTGACGGATCTGTCAAGACGACAGGCGCGGATATCGATAAGCTAATGCCGCCAATGACTCGTTTTGGAGGCGGCAACCGTGCCGAAAAGAAGCAAGGCATCATCACTAAACTGCTTGGATTCTTTGAAAAATATTTTGGTATTGGGTAAAACGCTTTTTCTGCCTGTGTCCTCGTATGATGGCAAACAAAACGCAAAAAGACAATTAATAATGAAAAGGATGGTTCATCGCGAGCCATCCTTTTTCTGTCGTATAAGTCCGTCTTATTTTTTCTAAACCGGTACTTGGGTAATATGAGTACGCATCTTTTTATGCACCGAAAGGTGCATTTTTTGTTTTTGAGGGCGAGTTTTGTAAACAAACTGTAAATCATTTCTTAAAACGGGGGGTCAAAAGCCCGATTTTATGGGTATAAGTGAGAAACATTTTTTTAACAAGGGATGAGCTTATGTGATTTTTTTGTCCTATTAAGCAAGGAATGTTTTTATGTAAAACGAGTAACGGCGGTTATATATTTCATTACTATTTGAAGCTATATTGGAAGAAAGAATAAAAATATTTTCAAAATACAACGATAAATTTTTTTTAAAACCTATTGACAATGGGTGATATATGTGTTATATTCTATTTAGCGTTATCGTACACGCTAAATTTACCAAAATCGGCGTTAGCAATAACGCTAGACAATATTGGAGGAGAAAAATGAAAAAAGCAACAGCATTATTGGTAGTAATGGTACTTTTGCTCTCCGCATTCTGCTTTTCCGGATGCGAACAGGGACAAAAGGATGTAAAGATCGATCAGGACATTACGATGTACGTAACCGTTAAGGTAGGCGGTGCATTGGACGTCAGAGCAAGGATCATGGCAGATTACCTCAGCAAAGAACTCGGAGTTAACGTAACGGTTGAAAACGTACCGGGAGCAGGTGGTCTTACGTGTGCAACGCAGATGATAACGAACAAGAAAGGAGATTACGACCTTATGTTCACTGCAGCATCAACGTTTACGGCAGGACCTGTATTTGAAGAAACTTGTCTTTATACGATAGATAATTTTACCGTTTTGGGCGCAGTAGACGTTGAAGAGTTCGGATTGTTTATTTGCCCTGCAAAGAGCGGCTTCAATTCTTTTGACGACGTAGTTGCTTACGGAAAGTCGAATGAGCTTATCTTCGGTTGCGGCGGTATCGCAAACGTAACGTATCTTTATCAGGCGGCTTTGTATAAAGGATTGGGATTGAATTACAATACTCTTATTCACAACGGCGGAATAGAAGGTATCACGAACTGTATGGGTGGTCATAACAAGATCACGATGTGCGGACTTGAAACTGCAAGATCTTATGTTGAAAACGGCGATATCGTTCCCGTTCTTACTTTCAACGACACGGATTATACTGGATATGACGGCTACGTAGTACCTTCTGTTAAGAAGTACTTGAACAAAGATGAAAACGTATACCGTTCTTTGATGGAGATCGTATGTCTTTCCGACGTAGAGGACGAGTATAAAGCCGTATTGCAGGAAGCAGTTGCTAAATGTCTCGCAAATCCTGAATGTGTTGCAGAGCTCGAAGGAATCGGCTTAAATTATGTCCCCGATATGACTCCTGAAGAAGCTACTACTTACATCAAAAACGAATACAATACGTTGAAAAAGTTTGTAGAGCAATTGTCTTAAGAAAAAGCTGGATTCGAGGATCGAGGGTAAGGGAGAGTATTCTCCCTTCCCCTTATTAATTTAAAACTTATAAATCGAGGAAATGATATGAAAACTGTTAAAATTAAAACAAATCTCATATTCGGAATTATCGCTATAATATGCGCAGTCGTATTATGGTATTTAATCCCCTCTCAAGTGCCTGCGTCTAAAGTAGCAACGGAGCATATAAACGGCTCTTTTATGCCTAAGCTTATGGCGGTGCTTATGTGCATTTGCGGAGTTATCGGTATAATAAAAAGTCTTTTGCTTAAAGACGAGGACGTAAAGGAAATTACGATAAATATAGAATCAAAGAACTGGATATATCTTTGCTTTATCGTTGCGTACGGATTGCTGGCAAGATATTTCAGTTTCCTTATTGCAAGTGTAATGTTCGGCGTAGGGTCGCTATACTTTATGAAGTGTAAGGACGTAAAGAAATATATAATCGTCGTTGTAGTTATCGTTGCAGTATGCTTGATATTCAAGTTTGGACTCAAGGTAAAATTCGGTGGAGTTTTCGGGGTGTAATATGTGGGAATTAATATTTCAAGGATTTTTGAATTGTATTACTATTGACACCATACTTTTGATAATAGCTGGCGTACTCGTCGGAATCATATTCGGAGCGATCCCTGGCCTTTCTGGAACGCTTGGCATAATTTTGTTTTTGCCGTTGACGAGGGCGTTGGATCTTATCAATTCAGTTATATTCCTGTCTGGAATATTCATCGGCGGCGAATTTGGCGGCACGATATCTGCGATATTGATAGGAACGCCGGGAACGAACTCGGCAGTCTGTACTATGATCGAGGGTTATCCTCTTGCAAAACAAGGACATGCGAGACGAGCGCTTATGATGGCGTTGGGCGCATCGACAGTCGGTGGAATGCTTTCGGCATTTTCATTACTATTCTTAGCTCCGACGCTTGCTAAATATACGCTTGAGTTTGGCGCACCGGAGTTCTTTGCGATTGCAGTATTTGGACTCTCGATCATTGCATCCGTATCAGGGAAGAGCATAGAGAAAGGATTGTTTGCCGGTGCTGTCGGTATAGTGTTGTCGCTCGTAGGCTTGGATTCTGTAAGCGGAACGACGAGATTTGTATTCGGAAACATCAATCTATATAGGGGCTTGGAACTTGTAGCTTTGTTGACTGGTTTGTTTGCGTTATCAAGCATAATAGAAAAGGTCGGTGACTTCTTTAAGCCTGATAAAGCTTATGAAGAAGAGATGAAGCTAGATAAAAAGGATAAGCTTCCGTTCAAGGATTTCATAAAATATAAATGGTCTCTCTTAATGGGCTCTATTATTGGTATCATTATAGGTATCGTTCCGGGCATTGGTACGGGTGTAGCAAGCTTTTTAGCTTATGATACATCAAAGAGAACTTCAAAGCATCCCGAAGAGTACGGTAAGGGCTCTTACGAAGGTATAGCGGCGGTTGAGAGTTCTAACAACGGCGTTACGGCTGCATCTTTGATTCCGTTGTTAACATTGGGGCTTCCCGGCTCTCCGTCAGCTGCGGTACTTATCGGAGCGTTCACAATGAACGGATTGACTGTTGGACCGCTTCTTTTCAAGGAACAGGGGCTTGTAATATATACGATCATGGTTGGAATCGTTCTTGCCAATATCGTAATGTTCGTCGAAGGCAGATTCCTTTCGGGAACTATGGCGAAGATAACAAAAGTTCCTAACGACGTTCTCGTTCCGCTTCTTATGGTCGTTTGCGCTGCAGGTGCGATGTCCGTCAACAACAGCGGTTTCGATCTTATGGTATTCATCGTTGCGGGAATTATTGGATATGCGTTGTCGTTATTGAAAGTTCCTCTCGTTCCAGTTGTTATCGGCTTTGTGCTTGGAAATACGATGGATAGTAACCTTAGAAAGGGGTTAGTTATGACAGGTGGAGATTTTTGGGCATTTGTAACGAGACCTATCACTGCAGTTATTTTGCTCATAACGATAGCGGTGCTCGTATACTCGTCGATAAAGGAAGTTATCAGGAAAAGAAAAAACAAGGTAAATATATTGGATAATGAATAATAATATAAAGCAATTTAATAAAGATGGATATGAGGTCTTGATTTATATAAGCGACCAGCATACTGCCGATTGTGCAGGGTTCATGGGAGACCCGATCGTCAGAACCCCCAATCTTGATGCGATCGCAAAAGGTAGCTATGTATTCACGAGAGCTTATACGTCATGCCCGTTATGTGTCCCCGCTCGAGCGTCTTTTATGACTTCTCGTGTCCCATCCAACATTAATGTTTTCGACAACTCGAGTGATTTCTTGTCGGGCGAGCCGACGTTTGCGCATACACATGCGCTTAAAGGCTACGAGACTAATCTAATTGGCAGAATGCATTTTGTCGGCATGGACTTCAATCACGGCTTTATGAGACGTATCGGAAAGGATATGACCTCGAGCTATTGGGGAATGCCTTCTGAATTCAGGGAGGATCTTGGTGATTTCGGCAGATCCTTATATCAGAAGCATTGCCTTGAGGTCGTAGGAAGCGGCGATTCTCCTGTTTTGTCGTACGACAGAGAGATGGTGGCGCTTGCGGAAAAATTCTATGATGAGGATTATGAAAAGCCGCAGATGACGGTTGTTGGAACGTATGCTCCTCACTTCCCGTATGTAGCTGCAGAAGATAAAATGGCGTATTATAGGGAGTACTTTACAAAGAATTACGAGGATGAGTACGAGGATTTCGGACTTCCTCCCGTAAAGGCAAAGATCCAAAAAACGACTAAGGAAGACATCATTGAACTTCGTGCTGCATACTACGCGATGGTCGAGACGATGGATGAGCAGATCGGCAGGGTATACGATAAATACACTGCATACTTAAAGAGAAATAAGCGTAAAGGTATATTCATCTATATGTCGGATCACGGAGACCAACTCGGGTGTAAGGGAATATACGGGAAACAGACCTTTTTTGAGAAGTCTGCGCAAATACCTTTCATAATGAAGATCGACGACTTTGAAGGCGGCACGATAGAATCTCCTGTCAGCATCATGGATATAGCACCAACGCTTTGTGAAATTAACGGAACGGAAAAGCTTCCGTTGGCGGAAGGTGTTTCGTTTGCGGCGCTCATTACAAGTGGTGAGGAGGATAAGTCGCGTTATGCGATCTCAGAGTATTACGATAGCCAAATTGCTGAATGTGTAAGAGGCTATATGGTCGTATGCGACGGGTATAAACTTATAACCTACGTTGGTTATGAAGATAGAGACCTGTTGTTTGACTTGCGTAATGATAAATTAGAGAAAAAAAACTTGTCACATTCCGAGCCGATGGTGTATAATAAATTAAAAGCTATACTTGCTTCAGATTGCAGACTTTCAGATCATACGAAACAGTATTTAGACGGCAAAAAGAATCATAAGTTGCTTGACAAAGTAGGAAATAGCCAACAATATCTTAACGAATACACCTACTCTCCGCCCAAAGAATCGAGATACATAAGTAGTAGTTGTAAAAGACCGGAAAGGGAGTGGTAGTCAATTCGTCGGAGGAATGCCGTGAACAAGATTACTATCAGAGAGATCGCAGAAAAAGCAAACGTGTCGATAGGCACGGTGGACAGAGTTTTGCATAATAGAGGCAAGGTAAAAGAATCTACGAAGAAGCTGATCGAACAGATCTGTTCTGAATACGGTTACGAGTCTAATATTATTGGCAAAGCAATGTCGATGCAAAAAAAAGAAAGTGTCGTTGCGGTAGTGATCAATTCGAGCAATCGTAATGTCTTTTCTGCCATAATCCACGAGGGGGTGGAAAAGAGAGCCAAAGAAGTTTCCGATTTTAATGTTCGGTTCGAATATTACGATATCTACGAAAACTCTGTATCGGAAATGAGCGACATTCTTGATGTAGTATACGAAAAGGACATCTCGGGGCTTATTATTAAGCCCTTGGATAGCCCGATAATAAAATATAAGCTTGGGAAGTTTGTTGACGTAAAAAAGATACCCGTGGTTACTTGTACCTCTGAAATAGATTGTGTTAATAATATCTGTTACGTTGGACAGAATCACGAAAAACTTGGAAGATTGATGGCGAATGCTCTTTGTAAGATCTCACACGATGAGATTATGAAGATAATAATCGTTGTAGGACCTCTGTCAAGTGCTGCGAGAAGAAATAAGCTTGAGGGCTTTATGCGTTATCTCGAAGAGTCTGGAAGGAAGTATGAGATCTGCAATATTTGTGAAGTCTCATATGACGATGACGAGACGTATGAAATAACAAGCGGCTTATTGGAAAGATACTCGGATGCGAACGCAATTTATGTGCATTCGCCGCAATTAGATCCTTGTATAAGGGCCATTGCGGATTTTGGAAAATTCAAGGGGCTTCGCTTCTCGTTTGGGCATTCTTCATACGTTAAAGACTACATAACCAAAGGGCTTATTGACTTTGCGATCTACGAAGATCCGTTTAATCAAGGTTATATCGCGGCAGATGTGATGTTTAATTATTTACTGTACGGCGATGCTCCTGAAAAAAAGAAGCACATCTTGGACGGAATAATTGCGATTGAAGAAAACTGTTGAAACGATGAACGAAAAAATTAAAGAAATAAAATCGGAGTTTATTAGTATCATCCCACAATCAAAAGTGGAAGATAGTGGTAAACTCCTTTCTTTTAAGGTAATAACAAAAGATGGAATAGAGTTTAGTGTTGAAGCTGGTAGGTGCTTGGATATTTCCGATTACAAGTATCAAGGTAATACTATAAGTTACAATGCGCCCATTGGAGTAAGAAGCGGAAATTTTTTCGACTATTCCGAAAATAGTTTTGCAGACAATATGTTTTTCGGGTTGCTTACTACTTGCGGTCTGGAAAATGCAGGTCCGCAGAGCGTATGTAAAGGGAACTTTTACTCTCAACATGGAAGCATAAACAACTGCGAAGCAGAAGATGTAAAAGCGTTCCTTTCCGATGGCGGAAGGGAAGCGTATATATGCGGCGATGTTCGCGATAAGAGGTTTGGTAAGCACAAATTCGTTTTGAAAAGAACGATAAGCTATAATTACGATGAGAGGGAACTTACGGTTGAAGATATTGTAGAAAATCGCGGTAAGCGAGATCAGATATGCTTAATGTATCATTACAATTTTGGCGTACCGTTTCTGTCTGAAAAGTGTAATGTGGATATTTCAAATGTTTCTGCAAGACCAAAAAACGAAAATGCTGCCTCGGAGATGTGGAGAATGAAAGAAATTCTCCTGCCTGACGTCAATAATAAGCCGCAAGTTTTTTATCTTGGGTTTGAACGTGAAAACATGCATACGGCAAGTATAACGAATGAAGAGATGAAACTTAGAGTTACTCTTTCATTTGCTGATGATGGACTTCCTAAAATGGACTTGTGGAAGAACTTAAGACCTGAAAGATACGTTCTCTCGTTTGAACCGTGCAACGCTTATCCTTACGGGAGGGAGAGACAACGGCTTCTTGGTGAGGCTGAGTATCTAGAAGAAGGGGAAAGTCGCAAATATACAACGAAGATAAAATTGGAGGACTATAATGAAAAGACCTAATATAGTAATGTTTTTTTCTGACCAGCAACGGGCTGATACGGTAGGTCTATACGGTCAAAAGCTTGATATAACGCCTAATCTTGATGCTTTAGGCAATAACGGTATAGTATTTGAGAATGCCTTTACGGCGCAACCTGTTTGCGGCCCGTGTAGGGCATTGTTTCAAACGGGAAAATATCCTACGGAGATAGGGTGCTTTACAAATCAAAAAGCATTACCGAAAGGAATAAAGACTGTGGCGAATTATTTTGCTGAAGCTGGCTATGACCTGGGTTATGTGGGAAAATGGCATTTGGCGTCCGACGGCGTGATGGAATCTGAACCTGAGGTCGATTATCGCTATTCTGCGATACCGTTGGAATCTCGAGGCGGCTATAACGGTTTTTGGCGAGTTTCAGATGTCTTGGAGTTTACGTCTCACGGCTATGGCGGATACGTCTTTGATGAGAATATGAATAAGATCACCTTTGATGGATACCGTTGCGATGCGATAACAGATTTCGGTTTGGAATATCTTGACACGGTGTCTTCTGATAAGCCGTTTTTCTTGACGATATCGCACATAGAGTCCCATCACCAGAATGATATAAATCATTATGAAGGCCCGGACGGCTCGAAGATAAAATTTAAAAACTGTGAGATTCCAGAAGATCTTACGTCGATTTCCGGTGGCGATTACGAGGCTGAATATCCTGATTATTTGGGGCAAGTTGAGAGTCTTGACGATAACCTTGGAAGAGTGATAGCAAAGCTAAAAGAGAGGGGATTATACGACGATACGGTCATTATATACCTTTCAGATCACGGCTCGCATTTCCGCACGAGAAACAGAGACGAAAACCTCTGTGGTTACGACGATTATAAACGAACTGGGCATGATGCGGCATTAAAAGTTCCGCTCGTTATAGGCGGTGGCGCAATTAAGAAGCACCTGCGAGTTTCTTCGCTCGTTAGTACTGCGGGGATACCGAAAACGCTATTGGGCATAGCAGGCGTAGAGGTTGGCGATGCAATGGTTGGTGAAAACTTATTAGACGTTGCCGAAGGCAGATTACCGGACAGAAAAAACGAAGTATTTGCGCAAATATCAGAAAGTCGTGTCGGTAGAGTGTTGAGGACCGAAAAGTATCTTTTGGGCGTTGTTGCCAAAGGCTTGGACGGTGGTTTGTATCCCGACTCGGATAAATATATAGTCGATTACTTTTACGATCTTACAAAGGACAAAAATCAACTTAAAGACTTAAAATGTGATGAGGAATATCGTTCCATAATAAGATCTCTTTGTGACGAACTTGAACGGGTTATCGAAAAAGAAGAACACGTGTCATCCAAGATTGAGGTGTGAGATGCTATTGTTTGGTGATATACACAACCACTGTGGGATGACATATGGTTTTGGAGGCTTGGATAATGCTCTCAAAAACGCACGTGCTCATCTGGACTTTTGTGCCGTAACTGGGCACGCGTTTTGGCCTGATATTCCTCATATTACTGCGGAAACGGAGTTTTTGGTTGATTTTCACAACCGTGGCTTTAACAAGCTAAAAAAACATTATTGCGAGGATGTTGCTGTCATTGATTCATATAACGAAGAGAATATTTTTACAACATTTTTTTCTTATGAGATGCATTCATCAAAATATGGCGATCATCATGTTGTGTCGGGAGATAAAAATCTTCCTTTGATAACTGACGTAAAAAGTCCTCAAGAGTTGTATGAAAAATTATTGCCTTGCAAGAATACGATTATAATTCCTCATCATATCGCTTATACAAAGGGATATCGCGGTATCTCATGGGAGCATTTTTATGACGGTCTTTTCCCTGTAGTAGAAGTCGTTTCAAAGCATGGCTGTTCGATGAGCGATAAGCATCCGTTTGGATATTATCACACAATGGGCGGAAGAGATAATAAAAATACTGTGTATGCAGGGATAAAAGCCGGACATAAATTTGGATTTGTTGGTTCGACGGATCATCATGCCGGCTATCCCGGTAGCTATGGGGACGGGTGTATTGCGGTAGATGCAGAAGCAAACACTCGAGATTCTATAATCCGTGCAATAAAAGAGCGTCGGACATATGCGTTGAACGGCGATAAGATAAAGTGCGACTTCTCCGTTAACGGTAAAAGGTATGGAAGTATTGTTCCTAAAGAAAAGGGCGCAAAAAAAATCAAGTACAACGTTGAATTGTCGTATTTCTTAGATAAATTGATAATATTTAAGGATCTTATTCCTATAAAGATCATAAACGGCGAACAGCTGATTAAAGTTAATGAGGACGGCAAATATAAAATAAGAATAGAATTCGGTTGGGGTGATAACGTCGAGTTATATACATGGAATTTTGCATTAAGGGCAATCGGCGGGGAATTTGTCTCTGTCGAAAAATGTTTCAGAGGCAGAAACGTTCTTGCTCCGATGAAGGGAGAACTATTGGATGATTCTGTTAATGTTATCGATAATCAAGCACGTATTGTTAGTGAAAATGAAGTGATTGGATGTGTTCAGACGGTTAGGAACGAAACGACGACTTCTCCGTCTACATCGGCAGTTGTATTGACTGTAGATGGGAATTTAGAAACTGTGATCGAAATTACGGTCAACGGCGTAAAAACTTCTTTGGATATTGCAAAGCTTTTGAATGACAGCTATACATACCAAACGGGAATAACGAATTCTGCCGGATATAAGATGCATATTGCTGTTCCTGAATCGCAGTATAAGTTAGAGGGAGTCGTTATAGACGATGATGCGGATGCATCGGAATATCATATGGAAGTTTATCAGAAAAACGGCAGTATGGCGTTTGTATCGCCTGTATATTATGAATAAATAAAAGTTAAGTTAGTGTGTCCTTGTTGGCGAGCGAGGTTGCACGATGTTTCATATTCTTTTTCTCCTACATAACAAAAAAGCCCGAAGCGGAATGCTTCGGGCTTTAGCTTTGTGTGTTATTAATCTCTGTAAGTCTTGATCGAGTGATACTGCTTGGTCAAGGGGAAGAGGAGAGGAACGGTGTCGGAATACTTCTGATATTCAGGATCGAGACCGTAGGTCTTCTCGTGACGGAGTTCAAGTCTGTGTGCAGAGTTATACATAACGTAGGTGATGCAAACGAGTGCAAGAAGAACGATGATCCACTGTGTGCCGACTACTGAACCGATACCGGAAACGGTAACGCCCACCCAGAAAAGGATCTCAGAGAAGTAGTTTGGGCATCTGCAGATCTTGAAAAGTCCTGTATCGCAGAAACGCTTAGGATTTACCTTCTTAGCGTTCGATTTCTGTCTGTCTGCAACTGCCTCGCCGATGATGGCAAGGAGCATTATAGCAACGCCGATCCAGCCCCAAACGTTATCTCCCGTCTGGTTGATTATTCTATAAGAAACAGCGGACGTCTGCGAGGTATAAAGGAACATAGAGAATATCCACATCGTGATTGAAACGAAGATAGGCATCTTCTTTGCACCGCCTGCAGATTCGAGCGTCTTTCTGTAAGCTGCGTTTTTGAGCTCTCTCATAAGAACGAATCCGCCGAGTCTGAAACCGTATACAGCAAACAAAACGCTTGCGAGCATAGGAACTAAGCGTATTCCGCCCTCGGGGAGTATATACGACTTTGCGATAAGGCCGTAAACTACGTGATATACGCCTATGCACATAACGGAGAAGCCGTAGCCTACCGACATAAACCAAACGAACTTGTGGAAGCCCATGATGCAGCCTAGAGCCGCAACGATGATAACGCTCCACATAAACGTCGGCCAGAACTGACCGATATATTCAGGCAACAAAGTAAACATTAGTTTTTACCTCCGAAATATTCTTTGATATATTCCTTAAACGAAGACTCTCCAACGATGTCCTTACCGACGAGGTCGTGAGAAAGCGTCCATTTAGAGAACAAAATGATGTCGTGCTTGCCGGCCTTTTTAATGAAAGGCATGTTGGCAAGCATAGAGAACATAAATACCGAGCTGTCCTTGATGATAACGGGCTTACCTGCAGCTCTCATGCACATCTTAGCCATCTCCTCGTAGGTATATGTCTCTTTTCCGCCTACCTCGTAGATCTTATTTTCGTCTTCGACATGGTCGACGATGTAGTTGGCAAAGTCGGGGCAGTCAACGACATTAGCCTTAACTCCGTGATAGCCCTTCAAAAGCTGCATTTCTCCCTTGTCAACGTAAGGTTTAAATACCTTAGCGATGTCGTAGAAATATCCGGTCGGGCGGTGGATAACGTAAGGTATTCCGCTCTTGATGACCTCGTCCTCGAACTTAGCCTTTGCGTCGAGCATAGGAACTTTTTCGGCACCGGGCTCTTTGCAAGCGATAACGGAGATATAGACAAACTTCTTGACGTCAGCGGACTTTGCCTCGTTGAGGAGGTTGAGGTTACCCTGATAGTCGATGTCGTAGGACGTAAACTTCGTCGATGCGGTCGTAAGACCCATAGTGGTGATTACTGCGTCAACTCCGTCGCAAAGTCCTTTAAGCGTTTCGGGGTTCGTTGCGTCGATAGCCTTAAAGGTGTACTTGCCTTTAAGCTCGCTCTCTTTCTCGTTAAGATCTGCCGCAACGATTTCGTAGTTTCTTTCGGTGAGGGCTTTAAGGATCTCGAAGCCGAGATTACCGAATGCTCCTGCCAATAAAATTTTCATAGAAAGTTACTCCTTTATATTGATTTGTGTCGTCTTTCTGAAATTCTGCCTGAAAGACGTATAGTCCTTTAATTAAAACGTAACGATCTGCCTTACGTCAAAGCCTTTCTTGACGAAGTCGGTGTCGTACATCTCGTAAGCCGTCGGCGTGATCTTAATGAGACAAACGTCGACCTTTGCGGCCTTCATTACGTCGTAAGGTATTCCCTTGAATTCGAGAACCTTTTTGAAAAGCTCGCAACGAGGAGGATAAAGTTCTGCTTTTCCCATGACCTGCAAGCCGTGCGAGTCATTCTTGTCGCCGTAATACTCAAAAATGGAAAGCGAAACGTTGAGGTTCTTTTCAAGACCTACGAATTTATTTCCGCCCTCGGAGTACAGATAGAACTCTCCGTCCATAAAGGTATACTCGATAGGAGTGCAGCGGACGTGGTCTCCACAGCCCGTTGCGAGTGCGCAGGTGTTATGATTTTTTATAAATCCCTCGATGTGAGAAAGAGCCTCGCTTCTTTCCATATGAACGGCTGCCTTTTGCTGTTCGATCCAGAAATTTTTAAAATGCTCGATGTCAACTTTTCCTTGCATAATTTTTCTCCTTGTTATATAATAATGTATATATAAATGATAGTCTTAATTTTAATAAAAGTCAAGGGGGATACCTGAAATGATGACTCGTATTTTAGAACTTATCGACGAAAATTTCAAATTAACAGAAAGAAAATGTGATGAATTCCGTTCATTAAAATTGCAAGGAATGAACTTTGAAAACACCGCTTTTTCCGCAGAGGGATTAGGTAACGTCGCAGTGATGAAAATTACGACGGATAACGGCTTTATGAGCATGGACACTTTGATAATAAATCCGTTCGAGCTGGACGCGCCGATGTTGTCATATGATTGCATAAATATGCAAAAAACTGCAATTTTATACTTAGAGCCGTTCGATACGACGCTCACGCATTCGTTTGACCTTAGCGGTATAACGGAAGTAACGGCAAAATATGACGAGGCTATCGAGAATAACCCTCAGCAGGAGCGTTGGTACGACGTAATGCGACTTTCCGGAACGTGCTTCAAAAAGACAGAGAAGATCAAGCTTTTGGAGAAGATGCTCGAAGAGTATTACTCTGCGTTCGTTAAGTCTCTCAAAAACGCAATGCCTTGCGACGTAGATGCGAAAAAGGCAAAAGCGTCAGAGTATTCCAAGGGACTTATTGAAAATGGCGGACCTGCGACCGACCCGTTCTTAAAGGCGTTCGGCAAAGAAACGACCGAGAGATTTTTCAAAGAGGTTCTGTTCGGCGTATAAAAAGCCTTACAACAAGCCGTATCCGAAAAAGGAACGGCTTTTTTTATTTTGTGCAAAGCCGTTGTTTTTTGTGTTTGATAGTAAAATTTTTGCAATTAATACGCATTTTTTGCAATAATGTATGATAATATTGCAAGACATTGGCATTTCGGTGTGATAAAATATAAGCAAAAACAGCATAAGGAGAAAGAAATGAAGTATTTTGAAGTAAACGGTAAGCCGTTCATCGCCATAGCAGGCGAAGCACACAACTCATCGGCTTCCAACGCAAAGTTTATGGAAGGCGTATGGGATAAGGCTGAACAGATCGGACTTAATACTGTATTAATGCCCCTTTATTGGGAGCTTATCGAGCCCGAAGAGGGCAGATTTGAGTTCAAGCTCGTAGACGACATCATCATGCAGGCGAGAGAACGCAATATGAAGATAGGCTTCTTGTGGTTCGGCGCTTGGAAGAATGCGCAGATGTACTACGCTCCCGAGTGGGTCAAGACGGATCTAAAGAGATTCTGGCGTGCAGAGATGAAAAAGGGTCAGCCCAAGACTCGCCTTGAAAACTTTCACGGAATGGAGTACTATTCTCTCTCGTACCTTTGCGAGGCAACGAAGCAAGCAGACTGCAAGGCGTTCGTCAAGACGATGGAGCATATCAGGGAGTTCGACGAGAAAGAGCAGACTGTCATCTGCATGCAGGTAGAAAACGAGACAGGCGTACAGGGCTTTGCAAGAGAAAACTCCGATTACGCAGACGAGGCGTTTGCGGCTAACGCTCCGCAGGATTTAGTAGATTTCATGCGCTCTCACACGGGTGAAATGGCGGCAGACGTCAAGGCGGCGGTCGAAAGCGGCAAGGAAAGCGGCACTTGGAGAGAGGTGTTCGGCGATGTTGCTGAAGAAGTGTTCAGTGCGTACTATATCTCGTCTTACGTAAATTACTTGGCAACCGAAGGCAAAAAGGCTTACGATATTCCTATGACCGTCAACTGTTGGCTCGATAAAGGCGAAGAGCCCGGTATGTATCCGAGTGGCGGACCTGTAGCAAGAATGCTCGAAGTGTGGAAGCATTGCGCTCCTGCCATCGATATTTTTGCGCCTGATATTTACGTCAACAATTTCTGCGAGATATGCGACGATTTCAGAAAGCTCGGTAATCCCTTGTTCATTCCCGAGACTGCAACTCACTCTCACGCAGGACCGAGACTCGTGTACGCTATCGGACATCATCATGCGGTATGCTTTGCTCCGTTCGGCTTTGAGGATATGGGCGAGCCGATAAGCGGCGCATCGCTCTACCTTTTCGGTGGAGACCCGACAGATCCGTTGCTTTCGCAGTCGCAAGACCCTGAAGAGTATCGCTGGTACGCAAAAACGCTCAATTCCATGATGGATAAGTTGACGGCAGCATACGGCACGAACAGGCTTCAGGCGGCCATCAACGAGCCCAACAAGGGTGAAACAAAGGATATGCTTTTCTTTGGCAAATACGGCTTCAAGGTAGTTTTCTCCATCCCGCAGATGCCTCAGATGAAGATCAGGACGGACGGAGTATTCCTTGCTTTGCAAGAAAGCGAAGACACGTTCTATATCATAGTAAACGGTTGCTTGAGCTTTGCTTCCTTCTCGACTGAGGGTAAGTTGATCGACGAGCTTGCTATGGACGAGGGCGTATTTGAAAACGGCGAGTTCGTTTCGACGAGACGCTTGAACGGCGACGAAACGGCGATGCGAATGATCGATAAGCCTCGCCTTTTAAGGATCAAACTTTTCGCTTATTAAGAATATTTAACGATAAAGAAGCAATGCGTATTTTTGCGCATTGCTTTTTGTTGCGGTTGACAAAGGAAAGCGTGCGTACTATAATACTAAAAAGCAACAGTCGTATTAGGAAGTATAAGATATGAAAAAAGTAGTAATATACGTACACGGAAAGGGAGGAAACGCTCAGGAAGCGGAACATTACAAGCCGTTATTTGAAAATGCAGTCGTCGTTGGCTTTGATTATAAGTCTGATACTCCGTGGGATGCAAAAAGAGAATTTCAAAGCTATTTCGGCGCAAAAAGACAAGAATACGACGACGTTACGGTGATAGCAAACAGCATCGGTGCATTCTTCACTCTCTCCGCTCTTTCAAGAGATTTCGTTGACAGGGCTTACTTCATATCTCCTGTCGTGGATATGGAAAGGCTGATAACGGATATGATGTCGTGGGCTGGTGTCGATGAGAGCGAGCTTGAAAAGCGTGGCGAAATAGCGACCGACTTCGGAGAGACTCTTTCGTATGAATACCTTAGATATGTGCGGAACAATAAGCTCTCTTGGGAGGTTATAACGAGCGTTCTATACGGCGAGCATGACAATTTGACCTCGATAGAGACTATAACGAAGTTCTCTGAAAAAACGGGAGCGACACTCACCGTAATGAACGGCGGTGAGCATTGGTTTCATACGGATGGACAAATGGCGTTCCTTGACGCCTGGCTCAAAAAAGAGGTACAAAACGCTCAATAAAACAAATTTATAAAGGTCACAAAACGGCGTAGCAAGCGGCTAATTGTCGTGGCTGCGCTCTTTTTGTCAAAAATAGACACTTTTTTCATCAAATTTAGACCTTTTTTTGACAATGATTGTGTGCTACAATTAAAAAAAGAGTTTGTGTGAGTTTAAGGGTTAACGAGCCAAACGGATGGATGAGATATATTTAGTAAGTTGTTTAAGGAGAGACACAATGCAGGTAACAAACGTAAGGGTCGAATATCTGAAAGACCCGTTAGGTCTTGAAAACAGAAAGCCTAAGATCAGCTGGAATATCGTCGGTGGAAAGCAAGACGCTTTCGAGGTGCGAGTAAAAAGATCGCTCGGCGAGGACTTCACTAGTGGCAAAATAAGCGGCAGTGCGATGAACTATGCCTTTGACAGAGAGTTTTTGTCGAGAGAAAGGGTAGAAGTCGAGGTAGTGCCTTATTCTGGCGACGTTGAGGGCGTCGCAGGAAAGGCAAAGTTCGAGATAGGCATTTTGCCGGATGATTGGACGGCGAAGTGGATAAACCCCGAGCTTGATACTATTCCCGAGATACACGAATACGATCCCGATGAGAAAGAGGACTTGTTAAAGCTTGCTGCGAAGATGCAACAGCACGAGCCTAAAAAGTGCGAAAACTTCGGCAACCGCCCGGCTTCGTATCTCAAAAAGACGTTTGTAGTCGAAAATATCGGCAATGCAAGAATGTATGCGACCGCTCACGGCATATACAACGTCTATATCAACGGCGTATACGTCGAGGGATTCAACCTTGCGCCCGGAACGAGCCAATACAACGTTCTGATGCAATATCAGGTATACGATATTTCAAGCTATCTCAAAGTAGGCGAAAACGAGATAACCGTCGTCATAGGAAACGGCTGGTGGAGAGGACAGGTACAAAACCAAGCCGAGACAAACTGCTACGGCAACGACGTTGCCTTGCTTTTGCAGATAGAAAACGATGGTAAGGAGCTGGTGGTATCCGACAAAACGTGGCTTGCTTCACAAGAGGGTGCGCTCCGTGATACAGATAATATGGAGGGCGAGGTATACGACGCAAGGCGTGAGGAGATAACCTCTTGGCACGGCGTCAAGGAAGAAAACTTCCGCTACGACAATCTCATTCTTGCAGACGAAGTGCCCGTAAGAGAAAAGGAGCATTTCAAAGCGACGCTCATACTTGATAAAAACGGCGATAAAGTGCTTGATTTCGGGCAGAATATCGCAGGATATATCTCGTTTAAGCTCAATGCCAAGGCAGGACGGCGCATACAGCTTTACCACGGCGAGGAGCTTGAAAACGGCGTATTCACGACGCATCATCTCATTGAATGGCAAAAGGAGCTCAAACAGAGGGTAGATTATACCTGCAAGGACGGCTTGAACGAATATAAGACCACCTGCGCCGTGTTCGGATTCAGATACGTAAAGGTTATCACCGATATTGAAATAGACGGAAGCGAGTTCGAGGCTATTGCCGTATATTCCGACATGGATATTCTTTCCGAGTTTACCTGCGGCAACGAGCTTGTAAATAAGTTCGTTAAGAACTCCGTATGGAGCTTAAAGGGCAACTTCCTCGACGTACCGACCGACTGTCCTACCCGTGAACGCTCGGGATTCTCCGGCGACTTGCAGGCGTACGCATATACCTCTTTGTACCTTGCCGATTGCTACTCCGTTCTCAGAAAGTGGACGGACAATCAGGCGGCAACGCAGTATACCGACGGTTGCGTCAAGCAGATAGTCCCCGAAATGGTAGGCAGAGGCACGTTTGACGGCGCAAACGGCTGGTGCGACTCGATAGACCTCGTACCGTATCAGATGTATTTGAGAACGGGCGACAGTACCCTTTTGACGAGATATTACGACGCCATAAAGAAGTGGGTAGATTTCAATCTCACCCGTGCAAAGAATGTAACGAGACCTGAGAATAAATCTAACCCTTACAGCGAATATCTCGTAGACTCCGGCATGCATTGGGGTGAATGGGTAGAGCCTTCCGATGATCTCAATCAACTACTTACAATGTTCTTGGGCAACATCGCTCAGCATGGCGAACCCGAGATTTCGACTTGCTATCTCTTCATTGCGCTCAATATCTTGGTAGAGAGTGCGAACATATTGGGGAATACCGAGGATGCGGAAAAATACGGTGAGCTCATTCCAAAAGTCAGAGAAGCGTATAGGCATTATGCGTTAAAAGACGGTCTTCCTGCAGATCCTCCTACCTCGGATGAGATGGATGCTACCCTTTTACAGTACAAGAAAAACATGAGCAAAGAAAATTTCGATAAGTATTTGGGACAGCAGGCGGCAATGCAGGCGATGCTTCCAAAGCCCAAGGACAGGATGTGCAAATACGTTCGTCCGCTCTATTACAGGCTTTTGAACGAGGATGAAAGAGCGGTTGCTGCAAAGGCACTCAACGATATGATAGTCAAAAACGGGTATCACTTGGGCACGGGCTTTTTGACCACTCATATCCTTTGTAGAACGCTTACCGACAACGGCTATCACGATACGGCGTTGAAGATATTGCTCCAGGAATCACTCCCCTCGTGGCTATATTCCGTCAAGAAAGGTGCAACGACCGTTTGGGAGAACTGGAACGGCATCGATGAAGAGGGTAAGCTCCACGCTTCCATGAATCACTATACTTTCGGTGCGGTCTGCTCTTGGCTTTACGACTCCGTTTTGGGAATAAGGTTCGCAAAGGGCGTTCTTACGGTAAAGCCCATTGCGTCGAGAGAACTCGGCTTTGCCAAGGGATATTATGACTCTCCGTTCGGCAAGGTAGAGTCCGCTTGGACTATCGACGGCGACGATGCGACCTACACGATAACAGTGCCTGACAACGTCGAAGCGACCATAGTCCTTCCCTCGGGAAAGACCGAAAAAGTCCTCGGTGGCACGCATACTTATACTGAAAAAGTATAAAGCTACAACGAAATAAAAAGACTACAAGCCTCCGATCATTCGGAGGCTTGTTTACTTACTTTCTTTTTTAAAACAAGACAATATCTCTTCATTTTTGCTAAAACGTACCGTCCAAAATGCATCGCAACTCGTCGTTCCAAAACAACACAGACGAACTAATTTACACTGCGAATATTTACGTCGTGGGTTGCAAGGCGCCTATCAACGATATTTACGGCGCTGATTCAACGAAAGGTATAGAGCCTTATGCGATGTATCAGGAGATCTGCACGACCTCTGCGCTCATCGTAACAGATTCTGCAAAGGACAAGAATTCAGAGGCGTTATTCACCTACCTTGACACCTTCTTTGATCCCTCGCACGAAAACTATGTTGCGGTAAATTACGGTTTGACCGCCGAGCAATATAAGGCCATTGAGCAGTATCAGGAGAAGATTAACGGCAAGACCTTCCAGGATAGGTTTGACATAGCCGATGGCACTTATACCGTTTCCGAGGTAGACGGCAAGCCTTTCTATACGTTCAATGAAGTACTTATGAATGATGGCTATTTGAAAAACGCGGCAAAAGGCAACAGAATGTACTACTACCGCATAGTAGGTGAAAGTAGCGATGTTGCCGAGTATGTAAAAGAGACAGGCACGAGGTATTGGAACTATTACCGCAACAGAGGCTGGATAAACAACTCCATTCTCGGACTTCTTTCAAAAGAAAAGTCTGATGAGAGGACGAAAGTAAGGGCGAAGATAAACGACAAGATGGGCGTAGAGATACCCAAGTTTATCAACGGCACTTACGACCTCAACGGCGCGGATTGGGATACCTACTGCAAGACCATCAACAAGATGGGACATCAGAAGATAACCGGCTACTTGCAGGAGCTTTACGACTCTTTCAAGTAAGAAAAAATAGCAATCTTCTCTCCATAATAAAAGCGACTTGCCTGAAAACTCAGGCGAGCCGCTTTGTGTTTTTTAATTAAGACATTTTTATAAATGCATTGGTAACGCCCGTTTCGGCGTTTTTGATCTCGAAAAAGTACCCGTCTTCTGTTTGCTTGACAAGGCATATCGGCTTGTCGTCGGGGCGGATCTCCTTTTTGTATGCGATAGAGAACCTGTCTGTGTCCATCCTTGATATTGCGCTTATCGCGATGTCGAGATATACAAGGTTGTGAACGTGTCCGTTTCCGTCGATATCCGAGGGCTTTATCTCATACGGCACGCAGTCGTCGTACGAAGAAAGCGCATTTAGCTTTTCAAATCCGCCGTCAGGGAACGCCCAAACGTCTTTGTCGTGCCCGTACCGTTCGATCATCTCGTCCGATATACGTGCGATCTTAAGTGCGTTTACGTCGTAAAGTAGCCACCTTGACGACCCCTTGACTAAGATCTCGCCGTCAGAGGCTATCTCGTAATCTCTCAAAGCGAACGCCCTTGCGACAGTTCCTCTCGACCAGGTCGTGAGTGTAAGCCTTTCCCCGATTTTTGGGCGGCGCAATACCTCCACTCGCCAATCGACGAGCATCCAGGTAAGCCCTATATTTCTCATATCCTCGAATCCGTATCCGAGGCTTTCGGAGTGCGCCGTAGAGACATCCTCCAGACATTTCAGAATAAATGCGTTTGTCGCAAAGCCCGACCTATCTGTGTCCCGAGCTTCGACCGTTCTTTCAATGGAATACTTCAATTTCCGCTCCTTTAAATATAAAAAATAGTATTCCCCGACTGTTTAATACCTGTTTTCCAAAAGCGTTTTGCTTTTTATCATAGCGAAATAATAGCACATAATTGTCGAAATAATATGTGATTTATATATAAAAACACAAATCAGATTCGATTCCAAGACGTAAAAGAAAAAATTTAAAATGATATTACTATTTTATAAAAAATATTAAATTATTACAATACAATCGATTTAATTTGATGTACAATTAAACTATCCTAATATGACAAAGAAGGGAGCGGTCCCTTCAAAAGGAGAAAAATATGAAAAAGTTAGTAAAAGTTTTAGCAATAATGCTTTGCTTGGTAATGGCAGTTTCGGCTTTTGCTGCATGCAGCCAGCCTGACAATCCTGATCCTTCGCCGTCGGGTTCTACCGAGAAGAAGCTTACGGACGGAATGTTCTACTTCATGTTCTCCACCGAGGGCAGAAGTTTCCATCACTACGTTCACTTCTATGATAACGGTATGTTCTACTTCTCCGACCTTAACGGAAACTCTAAGGTTATCGGAACTTATGAAGTAGTTGACGGTGAAAAAGAAGTTAACTATGCAGCTACGAGAGAAGATAAGATAAACGAAGTAATTTCCACGACAACCGTTCCTAAGACGGTAAACTTCAAGGATATGAGCGGTGCTCAGGTCGGTACTGCAGGTTGGAATCCCGCTGACGGAAAGCTTTACGGCGTTGTTTGGGAAGTTGGTATGAAGTTCTCTAACACTCAGGTTTACGAGCAGCAGGCTGCTGATTGGGCTCCTGATTCCGAAATGGGCGAAGAGACAGGCGTTGCATTATTCGTTTATGAAGATAAGGCAGACATCTCCTGCTACGTTGAGATCAACCACAACGGAACGTTTGTTGATATGATGGGTATGATGATCGAGGGTACTTGGACTGTTGACGGCAACGTATACACCTTGAAAGACGCTGAAAGCGACGATACCGCTAAGCTCACCGTAAACGGTGACACTGCTGAATACGTTGGTTACGACGGAACGACGATGACTATTACCTTGAAGGAAGAAGAGAAGAAAGACGAAGGCGGTTCTTCGTCCGGAAACGGTTACAGCTGGTCTTGCGAGAGCATTCCCGATAACGCAAACTCTAAGAACTTCAAGATCACGATGACTGGTGCTACGACCTGCAACTTCGACTTCTACTTCATGACCGATTGGTCCTTCCAGTGCACCTGCACGACCGAAGTGGTTGACGGCGTAAACATCATCACGATCACCGATTGGACCGGTTGCAACGGCGAGGCAAGAGACGACGGTTCTTCCGCAGCACAGGTTTGGGGCATGGCTTCCAACTGGGCTAAGTGGCAGCTCAACTCCGATGGAACTATGGAGCGTGCTGGCTAAGCTTTAAGCAAAACGCATAACACAAAAACAAAAGGCTTTTGAATTTTTCAAAAGCCTTTTTCTTATGTGTTTTTCGCTATCTGACGCTTTTTCTGTATTCGTTCGGCGTCGCTCCGACAATATCCTTAAACGCTCTTTGAAAGTGCGATTGGCTTGAAAAACAAAGCTCCTCCGATATAGCCGAAAGCGTCATATCCGTGCTTTCAAGAAGCCTCTTTGCCTCCTTGCACTTTTCTTTCAAAACGTACCGTTTTAACGGCTCGCCCGTCTCTTTAGAAAATCTTGCCGACAGCGTGTCGTAATTAAAGTTAAGTGCACTTGCTATTTCCGAGACTGTTAGCTTTTTATATACATTCGCCTCGATATACTCTTTTACCTTGCATACAAATGCACTCGCTTTTCTTTTATTTTTATTGACGAGCTCTATCATCGAATAGGTGCATATATATGAAAGCTCTTGCATATTTTTATGCGTTTTGTTGTTTTTGAAGTCGTTCCTGATCATATCGCCCAGAGTGAACACCTCGATAGGGGTAGCACCGCCTGCGACGGCGTGCCTTGAACATAGTGCGACGAAGATGCTGAATATGTCGTAAAGCTCGCTCTCGTTGAGGACTGAAAGCTCCCTTTCGCAGTTGTCGCCGTAAAAACGCCTGCGCCAGATGATGGTTGGGACTTGCGCCGCTATCTCGTTGAATGCGTCGAAGTCTCCACGCTTCACGCATTCCCATAGCCTGTCTTCCAGTTTTCTTCGCCTTGTCGTCTCCTCAACGATGCTTTTCGGCGTATTTGCCACCGCCTGCTTCATTTTTATCAAATAATAGTCCTTATTCATACTGAAATTATATAATATCACCAGAAAAATTGCAATAATTTGCGCAGATTTCGTGTTATATATTTTAATAGAGGCCGTTTTGCTATATGCAAGTGGTTGAAAGGGAGGATTTAAATGAAAAACGTACTGATATTCAATCCCGACTCGATGCGTGCAGACGCAATGAGACATCTTGGCAATGAAGCGGCGTATACGCCAAACCTCGACAGACTTTCCGAGGACGGCGTCTCGTTCAGAAACGCCTTTTGTCAAAACACCGTATGCGTACCCTCAAGGTGCTCGTTCATGACAGGACTGTATTGCCATACCCACGGGCATAGGACGATGAGTTATCTCCTGCACGACGGCGAGGATAACCTGTTTTCAGACCTCAAAGCGGCAGGATATTACACGATATCATCAACTCGTGGCGATCTTATGGCAGGCGAGGACAGAAAGTATCACAAGGCGTGTATCGACGAGTATATCAAGCTCCCAAAGAGTAGCGGTGATATGAGAAAGCAGGTGGCAATGTACGCTCGTGGCGACAAGGACTCCGATACCTACTACTCCTTCCTGAACGGCGGTGGAGTAATAGACAGCGACGAAGTTGTCAAGAACACCGACGATCTGACGGTAGACGGTGCTATCGAGTCGATAAAGCACCGTCCAAAGGACAAACCGTTCTTCATGTTCGTCGGAACGGTCGCACCTCATCCCGAATATATGATCGAGCGCAAATTCTACGACCTTATCGACAAAGAAAAAATGCAGCCTCGCATACCGTCGATAACGGCAGAGGACGGCAAGCCAAAGATGGAGAGGGGGCTTAGGAATATAATGCGTGTCGGAGACTGGGATGAAGAGAGACTCAAACACCTGCGTGCGGTGTACTTAGGCATGTGTGCCAAAGTGGACTACCAGCTCGGACTTTTGGTCGATACACTCAAAAGCGAGGGTATATACGACGACACGATGATAATTTTCATGTCCGACCACGGCGATTATACGGGCGACTTCGGCTTGGTCGAGAAGTGCCAGAACTGTTTCCCCGACTGCCTTACCAACGTACCGCTCATAATAAAGCCCTGCAAGGGCGAGAATATCGCAACGGGCGTCAACGATAACTTGGTTGAGCTTACCGATATGACGGCAACCATTTGGGAAGAAGCGGGAATTTCTCCCGATTTTAGAACGCAGTTCGGCAATAGCCTTTTCCCGATGATGAGGGATAAGAACGTTGCAATGCGCAGCGTAGTATTTTGCGAGGGCGGCAGAAATCCGCACGAGACCCAGTGCCTTGAAAACGCACGGGAAAGCTCGCCGTATTACGCTCGACACACGCAAGAGGTCATCGAGGACGGACGGCACGGAAAGGCGGTCATGGCTCGAACAAAGGACTTAAAATACGTCTACCGCCTCTACGAAGAGGACGAGCTCTACGATATGAATATTGGAGAGAGCAAGAACCTGATAAACGACCCAAAATATGCGGCTGACGTAGCGAGATTAAAGGAATCTGTATTGGAGTGGATGGTCAGAACGTGCGACGAAGTCCCCAAAAAGAGCGACTCGAGATTTATGAACGAATTTATGTATAACAACATGAGGGCAAACGGTGCTTCGCCGCTTACGATACTCGGCTTAAAATTTATGTTCAACATCTTGAAAAAATCTCCGATGGATCTTATCAAAAAACATATATAAAATCGCAAAACTTGCTTGAAATAGCATTTCAAGAACACAATTTTGAAAACGTATACCAAAAAAAAGCCCTGTCAGAACTTTTGATAGGGCTTTAACTTGCTCGGCAAAACTATGTTTTTTTTTGCTGTAAGTGTTCCGCTCAAACGGAATTTAAGCGTGCTTTTTGATGATCATCACAAAACACTTGACTATCGTATTTGCTTGTGATATACTTAGCAATACTAAATAGTAACGCTAAGTATTTTTATTTGGAAAGCGAGAGGAAAAAGTTTTGGACGGAAAGTACATACAACAATTCAAGAAAGGCTCTTTAGAGCTGATATTGCTGTGTATAATAGGCGAAAAAGAGACCTACGGCTACGAACTCATAACTAAACTAAACGAGAAAAGCGGCGTGTTAGGGGTCGCGAAAGAGGGGACTGTCTATCCGATATTGTATAGGCTTGAAGAGAGCGGGCTCATTGCCTGCCGCCTCAAAAAGTCGGAAAGCGGCATGCAGCGCAAATATTACGCCTTAACGCAAGAGGGCAAAACGCTTTTATCGGAATTAAAGGCATATTGGCGTGCGTATTCCGCCTGCGTCGATTCGTTTATAGGAGAACAGAAATGAAAAGCATAAAAGATAGATATAAACAAGAGGTGAGAAAAAACCTCGCCGTAGACGTCAAGCACAAAAAAGCGATACTTCGAGACATTGACGAGGTATTCGAGCAAGGCAAGGAATTTAACGAAAGCGAAACGGATATAATAACAAGGCTTGGAAGCGGAAAAGAGTACGCAAACGCCATTCAAAGCGAGCTTGGCATCGATGTAGCGGCAAAAAGTCGCACGCAGACCGTTATAGCTCTGATAACGCTTTTAGCCGTCTTTGCGATAGCCTTAACGCTTTGCCTTGTCATAAAGGGCAGCATGCCGCCAAGCAATTCGATAGGCTTTGCCGACGGAAGCACGGATATCGAGATAGTCGGCACGGGATTCAGCTTTTTCGGCGTATTTATGACGATAGGCGCATGTTGTATAGCATTTGCAGTCACACTTGCCGTGCGTTTAATTAAGCTCAAAGGAGGAAGATGAGATTTATGAAAAAATTTATAGCGTTACTGTGTGTTGCTTTACTTCTTTTTACGCTTTCGGCGTGTACTATCCCCGATAATGACGCATTGCCGAGCTTCGATTTGACGGGCGTTGAACCAAAATGTTTAGAGGAACTTCCTCAAAACGAGTTGACGAGTCTCGTAAAAATGCCCGAAAGCGGTAGTCTCGACTACGTTTTGGACTTGACGGAAAGCTCTCGCTACGGAATATTTTGGAAGGACATATCCCGTGAACAGTCAAACGCTTGGCTCAACGGACTTCTTGAAAGCGGCTATAAAAAAGTGCAGTACGCCGCAAACGAGGTCTCCGTCGGTACGATACTTAAAAACGGCGACGTGTATTTGAGTATCGCATACTCCGACAACGCACTTTCCGTCCTCATTGCAAAGAAATAAGAGAATATGTCTAATGAAAATGTAAAAACGAAGCGAAAGATTGCCTCGTTTTTATATAAATTAAGCTTTATACGCTTAAACTTATTTGATAACAGTTATTGCAAAAGCCCAAAACGCCGAAACGAATAGCAGAGTTGATAAAACGTTGAATAACATTCGCCACAATAATGTCAAGAGGTTTCTTCGCAATAAAATAATATCCCATCAAAAAGAAAAACATCCAAGTCGTTTGACTTGGATGTTTTGATTGGTGACCCCTACGAGAATCGAACTCATGTTACCACCGTGAAAGGGTGATGTCTTAACCGCTTGACCAAGGGGCCGAAATTGTGGTAGCGGCGGGTGGAGTCGAACCGCCGACCTATCGGGTATGAACCGATCGCTCTAACCAACTAAGCTACGCCGCCACAAAATGGTTGCGGGGATGGGATTTGAACCACATGACCTCCGGGTTATGAGCCCGACGAGCTACCAGACTGCTCTACCCCGCGACGTTACGTCCACAAAGAACGCTTATATAGTCTATAAAAAAACGGCGTGTTTGTCAACTGTTTTTTGCCTTTTTTGCGAAAAAATCTTCTTGCAAAGCCATTCTTTGCCTAATTAGGCTCAATGATATTGTATTGAAAATCCCTTGATGATATGCAAATCAAAATATAGTTGCGATTTTATCCTTTTTAAAAAGCATATTTAATCAACGCCGAGTAATTAAAAAGGCTTCCGTATCAACGAAAGCCTTCGAGTCGTGTTATCAGTTAAGTTATTCTTATTCAACGAAATAAACGGGGCTTACGAATGCCATACTGCCGTTTGTCTGGCGGATCTCCATATGATAAAATCCCGGTCTGTCGTCGAAGTCCACGAAGCCTCTTGCATAAGCATATTGGCTCTTTGGAACGGCTCTGTGGATCTTGAACGTCTGGGAGTTGGTGTTGCGCTCGGGGTATGTAAAGCTCGATGATAAAAGCTCGTCGATGGTGAGCGTATGGTTCTTGCCGTTTACTGTGAAGGTAACGGGCGTATCCTTGCTGCCCTTGATGGTCATAATAACTGCGCTCGTCATAGGTGAGGTGGTGGAGATGTTCTTTGCCGTCTGAACGTTACCGCAGACACGGTGTGAGTTCACTATCTCTGCACGGTCGTCTATCTTGTTGACGTCGTCGTCAAAAGATTCGCCCTCCTTAGGAGCGAGTACGCTCTTGCCTCTGAACGCCTTTTCGATCTCAAGGATCTCCGCATCCGTCTCGACATCAAAGCTCCAGTTATAAAGGTCTTTGGTGTTGCCCCAACCGAACTCCATTCTCACCTTAAATGTGTCGTCAGATGCGCTCGGAGCGATAAGCTCGCCGTTTATGATGTGAATAGGCTGTAAGTTCTTGAATACGACTACTTTGTCGATATAGTCGGAAGCCTCAACGGAAAGCGATACGTTCCTTGCGCCTTTCTCGTTCTTGACCGCTTCGCCGAACGTATGTCCGTTGACGGTGAAGTCGCATTTGATTTTATCTCCCGTGAGAGCATAGGTACGCCTTGCCTTGATCGCATCCATAATAGCCGAGCGTGTGTTGTCTTCCGCCTTGACGGCTAAAAGGCAATCGCCGTAGCTTCCGGGGAATCCTGCATGATGGTCGGTAGAGCCGACGAAGCCGAATATCTTGCCTTTTTTAAGTCCGCTGTAAACGGTATTGTGCTCGTCACGAGCACCCATGTTGTGGTAATATGCGTTAGGGTGACGGTCGCTCATCGAGACTCCGTGCTTGGAGCAGACTTCGACGACCGGACAGATGCTGTCGTTGAACTCGTCCCAGTTTATGCCTCTGAAATCAGGCGTGTATGCGATGTGGTGGGGGATGATGACGGTGTTTTCAAAGCCCTTGAGCTTGTTCCACCACTCCTCGGGGGTGTCTGCATAAAGTAGCTTCAAGTTGTCGTCGCCCGAAACTACGTGGTGATCGCCGAAGTAGGATGAGTGCATCTCGTAAGAATAGAAGGTAGTGAACTTGTGTGGCTCGTCGTTTTCCTTGATAGTTTTTTTGATGTCGTCGAAATGATCGACGAGTTTTTGGAAGCCATTTTTGTGAAAATCGATCAAAAATGCGGTGTTCTCGTCTCGCGGAGGCATGTCTGGCCAGAAGGCGTGTCCCGTTATAGCGCAAAAGTCGAGATGCGATCTTGCGTTTTTGATAGCGTTTTCAAGTCCGCCGAAGCCGTAGGTTATTCCGCAATGGTTGTGTATGTCTCCGAAAAGAAGCTTCATATGTTCGTCTCCTTAAATATTTTTTCAAGCAACTGCGTTTCCGCAATACCTTCACAAATATTATAGTATACTTTTTTCACCTTGATGTATATTAACTTAGTAAACCGTTTTCCTTTACCGAATAGCGAGGTATAAAATACTTTCAAAAATGCGGAGGCAGAGCGTTTTTTTTGCTTTTTAGAGGGGTTGTACACAAAAAAGTAGCATAAATTTTTCGACTTTTCAATTTTTCTATGAGTGGTATACTGAAAGTAGAAATAAAATTGTCTTTTAAGGAGAAAAAAGATGTTGCAAAAAAAGAGCAGACTTAATGAATTTATAAGCAACATTCCGCCCATCGTATGGACGTTATTATCGCTTATACTTGCAATAATCATATGGCAACTCATTGCAATGACAAAATCGGGCGGAAAGGTGTTCGCTTCGCCATTAGAGGTAACGCAGAATTTTATATCGTCCGTCCAGTCCGGACAGCTTTGGAAGCACTTTTGGGCAAGCTTAAAGAGAATACTTCTCGGCTTCTCGCTCGCATTCCTTTGTGCACTTCCGGTATCGTTCATTTTGGGATGGTATAAAGTCATCTGCCGAATCGTAGAACCGTGGATACAGTTTCTCAAAAACATACCTCCTATTGCGTACATACCCCTTATCGTCGTGGCGGCAGGTGTCGGAGAGGAATCTAAGGTAGTTGTAATATTCATAGCATGCTTCTTGACTATGACGATAACGATATTCCAAGGCGTCAAGAACGTCGATACGACGCTCATAAAGGCTGCGAGAGTCTTAGGCGCAAACGACTTTATAATATTCACGAGGGTAGTAATACCTGCGTCTACGCCATTTATTCTGACGGCTGCAAGGCTTGGTCTCTCGTCGGCATTAACGACGCTTATAGCGGCGGAGATGACGGGAGCTGCAAAGGGTATGGGCGTTATGATACAGACTGCGTCTCAATATTTCAAGATGGATACAGTGCTTCTTGGGATCGTCGTAATCGGCGTTTTGGGACTTGCGCTTCAAAAGATAGTCAGACTCGTTGAGAAGAAAGCGACGTCGTGGCAGGATACGATCGAGGGGTAATTATGGATAACAGACCTATAAAAGTTAAAATTGACAACGTCAAGAAAGTATATCACGGCAAAAACGGCAAGGATACTGTCGCCCTCAACGGCGTATCGCTTGACATCAAGGAGAACGAGTTCGTCTGCATAGTAGGACCTTCCGGATGTGGTAAATCGACCCTTCTTAATATCGTCGCAGGACTTTTCCCTCCTTCGAGCGGAACTGTAACGTGCAACGGCAAGCTCGTTGAAGGAACGGGTGTAGACAGAGGAGTCGTATTCCAGCAATATGCGCTTTTTCCGTGGCTCACGGTAAGAAAAAACATCGAGTTCGGACTTTCGATAAACAAAGTACCCGACGAAAACGGAAAGCCCATCGACCCCGTTAAATGGAGGGAGAAAGAGGAGAAAAAACTGCGTGCAGATCTCAAATATACCGTCATAAACGACAGAAAGCTTACTGACGAGGAGATAGAGACGAGAGTAAAAGAGTACTTTGAAAAAACTCCCGTGCCGCAACCGATGAGAAGTCTTACGAAAGAGGAGATAAGAGCGACTGCGGACAAGTATATAAAGCTCGTTCAGCTCGAAGACTTTGCGAACGCTCATCCAAAGGAGCTTTCCGGCGGTATGAAACAGCGTGTTGCTATCGCAAGAGCGTATGCGGTAAACCCGGCAATACTTCTTCTTGACGAACCTTTCGGTGCACTCGATGCTCAAACGAGAACTCAGCTTCAATCGGAATTGCTCGACACTTGGCAAAAGGAAAGAAAGACCTGCATGTTTATAACGCACGACATCGAAGAGGCGATAATCCTTGCCGAGAGAATAGTGATCATGAGCGCAAGACCGGGGCGAATCAAGGAAATCGTGAACGTTGACATCCCTTATCCGAGAGATCAGGCAACGAAAATGAGCGATGAGTTCTTGAAGCTCAAAAACTACATCTGGAGTCAGGTATACGAAGAATACCTCGCTGTCAGAAAGTAAAATATAGGCAAAATCCGAGAAAACTCGGTAAATGAATAAGAATTTCTTAATAAATTTCAGGAGGAGAAAAATGAAGAAATTTATAAGCTTGGCATTAGCCCTCGTATTGGTTCTCGTTTGCTTCGCAGGATGCAAACAGGACGACGGTCCTACGGATCTCGTCAAGGTAAAAGTTGCTCACCATATGGGACTTTCGGGAGCGGGTGTCTGCGCTATTGCGACCCACACCGACATCTTCAAGAACGAAGGGATCGAAGTTGAACTCGTACCCTTCACGAGCGGGCCTACCGAGGTTGCAGCGATGGTCTCCGGCGAACTCCAGTTCGGTTATATCGGCAACGGCGCAACGCCTCTTGCTATCAACGGCGACGTAGAAGTCATTTGCTTCCAGAACATCGGCGATGCAGAAGTCATTATGGTTCGCAAGGATTCGGGAATCAAGACTGTAGCAGACCTCAAGGGTAAGACCTTGGCAACGCAGCTCGGAACGAGCGGCGAAACGGTAGTTAACCTCGCAGTAAAGAGAGCAGGACTTACCGTAGGCGAAGGTAGTGATCAGGTCAACGTCATCAACATGGATATGGGCGGTTGCGTAACTGCAATGGTATCGGGAAAGGTTGATGCGGTATGCGTATGGGGCAACTATTATCAGTCGATCAAAGCGGCACTCGGCGATAATCTTTTAGAGCTTGCAAGAACATCTGACTTTGCAGACGAGAGCACGTCTATCGCTTCTTGGCTTACAACTCAGGAATACATGGATGCTAACCCTGAAGTGGTTCAGCACTTCGTAAATGCTATAATAAAGGCTTACGATTATTGGAAAGATCATAAAGAAGAAGTTGCAGGTTGGGTTTCCGAGATAGTTGAGACCGATAAAGAGACCATTATGCAGCAGTATGAAACGTTTGCTTTCTACGGTTCCGACGAGTTCGAGAAATACTTGACAGACGGTTCTATGAGAACGTGGTATGAAGTTCAGCAGAAGGCATTCTTATCGACGGGCAAGATCGACAAGGCAGTTGATCTTGAAGAGTACATCCACTTCGATCTTATGCAGAACGCTTGCAAGAACGCAAAGTAATTTAAAAAATACTATGGACGGCGCGTATCGTTTCGATATGCGCCTTTTGTCCTAAAATAAAAGAGCTTTTTTTGACGGCAAGATTAGTTAATGATATTTTGATATAAAGCATTGATTTATCAAAGAACAAAAACCGCTATTGACCGTAAAAAGAGCTTGTGCTATACTATTTTTATGGTTTCAAAGTAAAAAAAAGAGCAAATTGCTTGCTGAAAAGATTTGGGTGGAGAAAGGCTGATGCTTCTGGTGATAATCATAGCTCAACTTATAACGGGTGTAATATGTTTGATTCTGTGGAATAAAAAGCACTCTGTAGCCTCGTTTTTGATGTATTTGTCCCTCTCGTTTATGATGTTCGGACTTATGATGTATTACGTTAAAATGGGCGGATTTACGACGTATCAAAGGAACGTCCTTTTCGGCCTGCCATTTTTCACAGAGAAGATAGTGTATCTCCCCGTCAAAGTCAACGATATGGCAGGAATGGTCAGCGTTGGCAGAATTTCTTTCGCTGGAATAATATTCATAACGGCGATTTGGCATAATATGTACGCAAAAAAGGCGTTTCGCCAAAGAAAGTGGCTTTACGCAGTATGCCTTTTGCCTCTTGCTGCGGCATTTGTTATAACGCTACCAAAAGTATTCATAAAGGCTTTTGCATATAATTTCACTGCGCAAAGAACGGTAACGCACGCCGTTGACGTGCTGATATACTTATACATTATCGTTGCTCTTTTCTTGCTCATGTGGGAGCTTGTAGAGATAAAGTACTCGTTTTACAAAAAACGCCATACGACGTTCACTGTGTCGATGTTCTTGCTGTCGTTGCAATATATCTTTTTCTCGACGTTCGATCCCGTTTCTATTTGGCAGGATTATCGCAAGGTAAGAGTGCCGACAAGTATGCTTCTTCTCAATACGAAGAATTACATGTGGCTTTGGTATTGCGTTCTCGTTGCGTGCATAATAAGCGCATTCATAATAATGTACCAATCGATCAAGTATTATAAGTACGAATACGATAGGAGTAAGATAGAGATGCGCATCAACGATAAAATGTCGAGTGCAAACCTTGCTTCGAGCGTATTGATGCACGGATTAAAAAATCAGCTGCTTACTGCCGAAATATTGGGAGATAGAATGCAAAGAGAGCTTTCAAAGGGTAAGACTGCCGATATTGAAGAGCTTTCCGACTTAAACGAGAAGCTGCTCGATACGAACAAATATATGCTCGAAAGGCTGAATACGATGTATCAGACGTTCTTGCAAGTCAAGACGACGCTTAAACCGATAACTGCGGAGGAGATAGTCTCGGCGATAAAGCGAAAGGTTGGCAAAAAGTATCCCGATTTTCCCGTCAGCTATAAGTTTGAGAAAATAATGCTCATTGCCGACAAGGAGCTTTTGTCAGAGGCTATATATAATATGATAATAAACGCAATAGAGGCAGTGCGTGATAGTGATAAGCCAAAGGTTGCTTTTTCGTTATATAATATGCGTCAAAAAACACATATGACGGTAACCGATAACGGTAGCGGGATCCCTAAGGAACTCAGAAAAGAGATATTTCTTCCCTTTACGACGGACAAGAATACGAATACGAACTGGGGGTTAGGACTTTGCTATTCCAATCGCATAATAAAGCGGCATATGGGAGATCTGCGCTTTGAATCGGATGAGAACGGCACGACGTTCTACGTCCTGCTTCCAAAATACGACGGAAAAGAGGGTGATAGAGCATGAGTGAGAAAATAAAGGTGTTAGTCGCAGAAGATGTAAGTGTTTTACGAGAAAACTTGTGCGAGATGCTCGAAAAGTGCGACGATATAGAGGTTGTCTTTTCGTGCGAAACAGGAAGCGAGGCGACCGCTTTTTGCGATAAAATACAGCCTGACGTTGTGTTGCTTGACATCGATATGGAGACAAAGGATGCAGGAATCAAGGCGGCGGAAAGGATAATATCTTCTTATCCGCAAGTCAAGGTCATATTCTTAACGGTGCACGAAAATGAAAGTACTGTTATAGAGGCTATGAGTACGGGCGCTGTCGATTATGTAATAAAATCCGCCGATTGCAAGGAAGCTATCGCTCATATTCGTGCGGCGTATAAAGATAAGGTTGAGATAGACGCAAAGATACAAAAGGTAATGAATACGGAATTTTTCCGCATGAAGAGTAGGCAGAGCAAGAACGTAGATATGATAAGGACTGTGATATTGCTAAGCCCCGCCGAAAGAGATATCGTTGTGATGTTACTTGAGGGTAAGAAGGTTGCAGAGATAGCGTCGCTCAGATACGTAGAGCCTGCAACTATCAAAAAACAGATAGGAACGATACTGAAAAAGTTTGGCTGTTCGAGGTCGAAAGAGGTCGTAGAACTGATTAAAGAGTTTCGCATAGAGAATCTGTTTTTATAATAATTGACAACAAAAGAGGGAGATATTATGAGTAAAAAGTATAACGTAATGCTGATAACGATGGATCAGCTGAGGTATGATTGCCTTGGATATTCGTCGGACGGTTTTGTAGAAACGCCGTCCATAGATTGGATTCGAGGGATGGGAACGGCTTTCACAAACGCTTATACGTCTGCACCGTCATGCATACCTGCACGAGCGTCTTTGATGACAGGACAAGCGCCGTGGCGAACGGGCGTGCTTTCGACGGGTGTTTCGGCGGGTCCTGATAAGCTCGGAAGCTGTATGGGTGTGAATTTTGCTCATACGTTGGCAGGTGAGCTGGTGAAAAACGGCTATCACGCAGAGGGCATAGGAAAGATGCATTTCTTCCCACAGCGTGCCGAGATGGGTTTTTCGCATATACTGCTTGACGAGTCGGGGAGAGAAGAGGATAAGTATTTCTGCTCCGACTACAAAGCGTGGTTCATGAAAAATAACCCCGATAGGAACAATATAACAGACCACGGCGTGCATTGGAACTCGTGGATGGCAAGACCGTTTGATGCCGACGAGTGCTATCATCCGTCAAATTGGACGGCAAACGAAACGCTTGAATATCTTAGAAGACGTGACCCGACAAAACCATTTTTCATAAACATGTCATTCTCAAGGCCGCATTCGCCATATGATCCTTCGCCGTATTTCTTCGACATGTACATGCGAAAGGAAGATAAGCTCCCGAAACCCGTGTTTGCACCGTGGGATGAAAAATATTCCGACAGCGGCGAAGACGGAATAATGGCGTGGCACGGCACGAGGACGGAGGACGAATATAAGCGCATGCGAGCAGGTTATTTCGGCTCGATAACGCAGACCGATTACCAGATAGGCAAGGTTCTCGCCTGGCTTAATAAGGCAAAGCTCCTCGATGAGATGCTGATAATATTCACTTCCGACCACGGCGATATGTTAGGCGATCATCACCTTTTCAGAAAAGGCTACGCATACGAAGCATCTTCGCATATTCCGATGCTGATAAAACTTCCTCGCTCGCTTGGCGGAAGCGTAAAGACTGTCAATAAGGCAGTTACGATAACGGACGTTATGCCGACAATACTCTCGGTACTTGGAATAGACGTTCCGGAAAACATGGACGGCAAGGACGTATCGCCGCTTATATTTGGTAAAGATATAGATAGAGAGTACGTAACGACCGAACATACAGAAACCTTTGATAAGCTCGAGGACCACTTTACCGTAACCGACGGACGCTATAAGTTCGTGTGGAAATATAAGGCTAACGAAGAGATGTTCTTTGACCTTAAAGAGGATAAAAACGAGCTTAACAATGCGATAAACGAAGCAAAATACGCTGAAATCACCGCAAAAATGCGTAAATATGCAATTGAAGAGCTTGAAAAACGCAACTGCGAAAGCGTAACGTTCGTGCAGAACGGCAAGCTGATTCCTGTTTCGAGAGAAACGTTAGTAGTATCTCCAAACTACGTCAAACGTTTAGAAACGTCAGATTTCAACTGGATGACTACCACTCGAACCAACGAAACAATAATTTGATAAAAACAAGGGCTTTATCGTGATATAAAGCCTTTTGTGATACTTTGTAGCATTGTTGCAAAACTAAAGTATTGCGTTCTGCAATCTTTATAAATGACAAGTAATTTATTGCTTTGCAAAGCTTTATAGGTGGTTGCAAAAACAACCCGATATAGCTCTTGTCTTGCAGAAAGGTCCGAATTTGTCATCAAAAAGTATCGCTTTTTGCGATTTTGCTAAATTTTGCGATTGCGTATTGACAATGGGATTTTTTGTGGGTATAATTGATTTGTTAATATGTTAACAATTTAAGCGGAGGTATAAAATTAAATGGCTAACAGATTTGTTTTGAATGAAACGAGTTATCACGGCAAAGGTGCGATCAACGAGATCGCTAACGAGGTAAAGGGCAGAGGCTTTGCAAAGTGCTTCGTATGTTCCGATCCCGACCTTATCAAGTTTGGCGTAACCAAGAAAGTAACGGACGTTCTCGACAATGCAGGCATTGCGTATGAGATGTTCTCCGAGATCAAGGCTAACCCTACTGTTGAAAACGTACAGGCAGGCGTAGCCGCATTCAAGGCGTCGGGCGCAGACTGCATCATAGCTATCGGCGGCGGCTCTTCGATGGATACGGCAAAGGCTATCGGCATCATCATCACCAATCCCGAGTTTGCCGACGTAGTATCGCTCGAGGGCGTTGCTCCCACGAAGAACAAGTGCGTACCCATCATCGCTGTTCCGACGACTGCGGGAACTGCTGCAGAGGTAACGATAAACTACGTTATTACCGACGCTCAGAAGAACCGTAAGATGGTATGCGTAGACGTTCACGATATCCCCGTCGTCGCAGTAGTTGACCCCGACATGATGGCTTCTATGCCCAAGGGCTTGACCGCTGCAACCGGTATGGATGCTTTGACGCACGCTATCGAGGGTTATATCACGAAGGGTGCATGGGAGCTTTCCGATATGTTCCACATCAAGGCTATCGAGATAATCGCTAAGTCCTTGAGAGGCGCAGTAGCAAACACCGACGAGGGCAGAGAGGGTATGGCTCTCGGTCAGTACGTCGCAGGTATGGGCTTCTCTAACGTAGGTCTCGGCATAGTTCACTCCATGGCTCACCCCTTGGGCGCATTGTACGATACCCCTCACGGCGTAGCGAACGCAATAATCCTTCCTACCGTTATGGAATATAACGCTCCCGCAACGGGCGAGAAATATCGTGACATCGCAAAAGCAATGGGCGTTAAGGGCGTAGACGAGATGACTTTGGAAGAAGCAAGAAAGGCTGCTATCGACGCAGTAAGACAGCTTTCCGTAGACGTAGGCATTCCTGCCGACCTCAAAGAGATCGTAAGAAGAGAAGACCTCGACTTCCTCTCCGAGTCCGCATTTGCAGACGCTTGCCGTCCGGGCAACCCGAGAGATACGTCGGTTGAAGAAATCAAGGCTTTGTACGAGAGCTTGCTGTAAGATCTCAAAAGAATAAAATCAAAGGGCTTAAAGTCAATGCTTTAAGCCCTTTTTACGTGCTTGATAAAAATATTTTACGCCGTCAGATCAAACAAGATACAACACTCGAAAAACGGCGTATGTTCTTTTATTAGTCCTCTGTGTATCTGCAAACCTCGATGCCCGATTCGTCGAAAAGCTTGGTAGTAAACTCATCGGGATAGTCGTTTTCGAAGACCACTCTTACGATTCCTGCATTGATTATCATCTTTGCGCAGATAGAACATGGCTTGTGCGTGCAATAAAGTGTTGCGCCCTCAATGTTGATCCCCATGCGTGCCGCCTGAATGATAGCGTTCTGCTCTGCGTGAACGCCGTAGCAAAGCTCTGCTTTTGTGCCGCTTGGTATTCCAAGCTCGTCTCGCATGCATACGCCCTTTTCGGCGCACGATTTAAGCCCCGACGGCGCACCGTTATAGCCAGTCGTCAAAATACGCTTGTTCTTAGTAATGACTGCGCCGATCTGCCTGTTATCTCTGTGGCAGCTCGACCAAGTAGCGACCATTTTGCAAAGCTCCATAAATCTTTTATCCCATTTTCTCGGATTTTCCATAAACGTCCTCCATATTAAATATAAAACATAATACTGTCGGTATGGGAAATATATGACAAAACGCATAAGCCGACGGATATGGCCGTAAAAATACTTTGGCGGAACGGGTCAAACGTAAAATAGCTAAAAACTTGTCCGTAGTGCGTATTACTGCGACGAAATAATCATACAATATTTTATAAAAATTGTCAAAAAAATCTTAATATGTACCGCTTTTTTGTTTACAACGCCGAAAATTTGTTATATAATATCATTAAATTTAGCACTTAGGCTTTGAGAGTGCTAAAATCTATTAAAAAGAAACGGAGGTATTTATTTATGATGAAGATCAGACCGTTGTTTGATAAAGTTGTGATCAAGCAATTAAATGCAGAAGAGAAGACCAAGAGCGGTATCGTGCTCCCGACGGCGGCGCAGGAAAAGCCTCAGATGGCAGAGGTCATCGCAGTAGGCGAAGGCGGAGTCGTTGACGGCAAGGAGATCGTAATGCAGGTCAAGGTAGGAGATAAGGTATTGTATTCCAAGTACGCAGGTACGGAGTTCAAGCTCGACGGCGAGGAGGTAACCATACTTCGTCAGAGCGATATTCTTGCTATCTGCGAATAATTTAGATAAAAACAAGGAGATGATTTTATATGGCTAAACAGATAAAGACAGGAGACGAAGCAAGAAAGGCGCTTGAAAACGGCGTAAATCAGCTTGCCGATACAGTAAAGATAACCTTAGGACCTAAGGGAAGAAACGTAGTCCTCGATAAGTCTTTCGGTGCGCCGCTTATCACCAACGACGGCGTAACGATCGCAAAAGAGATAGAGCTCAAAGACCCGTTCGAGAACATGGGTGCTCAGCTTGTAAAGGAAGTCTCGACTAAGACCAACGACGTAGCAGGCGACGGCACGACGACTGCGGTAGTACTTGCTCAGGCGATAGTACACGAGGGTATAAGAAACGTTGCGGCAGGTGCAAACCCCATCATCTTGAAGAAAGGTATCGACAAAGCGGTAGAAGCGACCGTTGAAGAGCTCAAGAAGATGAGTAAGCCCGTAAACGATAAGAAGTCTATCGCTCAGGTAGCGTCCATTTCCGCAGGTGATAGCAAGGTTGGCGAGCTCATTTCAGACGCAATGGAAAAGGTCGGTAAGGACGGAGTCATCACGATCGAGGAATCCAAGACGATGAAGACGGAACTTACGACCGTCGAGGGTATGCAGTTCGACAGAGGCTATGCATCGCCTTATATGGTGACTAATACCGATAAGATGGAAGCTGTTCTCGATAATCCCGTAATACTCATTACCGACAAGAAGATATCCAATATTCAGGAGATATTACCCCTTCTCGAGCAGGTAGTTCAGAACGGACTTAAGATGCTCATAATTGCCGACGACATCGAGGGTGAGGCGTTGACGACGCTCGTACTCAACAAGCTCCGTGGAACGTTCAACTGCGTTGCGGTAAAAGCTCCCGGCTTTGGAGACAGAAGAAAGGCAATGCTCGAGGATATTGCTATATTGACAGGCGGTCAGGTAGTTTCCAACGACCTTGGCATCGAGCTTAAAGACGTAACACTCGATATGCTCGGACACGCAAGAACGGTAAGAGTTGACAAAGACAATACGACGATCGTCGAGGGCGCAGGTTCGTCCGAGGAGATAGCGGCAAGAGTTAAGCAGATAAAGGCTCAGATCGCAGAGACGACGAGCGATTACGATAGAGAGAAATTGCAGGAAAGACTTGCAAAGCTTGCAGGCGGCGTTGCGGTAGTAAACGTCGGTGCGGCTACGGAAGTCGAGATGAAGGAGAAGAAGCTCCGTATCGAGGACGCTCTCTCTGCTACTAAGGCGGCTGTCGAAGAGGGTATCGTGCCGGGCGGTGGCGTTGCACTCCTTACTGCTGTTCCCGTACTTGAAAAGCTCGCTTCGACTCTTGATGGCGAGGAGAGAACGGGCGTACAGATAGTCAAGAGAGCTATCGAAGAGCCGATAAGACAGATAGCGAAGAACGCAGGTCTTGACGGCGCAGTCATCATCAATAATATCGTCTCGAAGAACAGCCCGACGTACGGATTTGACGCACTCACAAATAGCTACGTCGATATGGTCGAAGAGGGAATCATCGACCCGACCAAGGTAACGAGGTCTGCGCTCCAGAACGCAGCGTCCGTTGCGGCTACCCTTTTGACGACGGAGTCCATCGTAGCAGACATCAAAGAGCCTCAGCCTCCGATGCCTCAGGGCGGAAATCCCGATATGATGTACTAAAATAAAGAAGAATTGCGAGAGTGGAAACACGCTCGCTTTTTTTGTTTCAAAAGAGAATAGTCAAAATATAGAATGGATCGATAAATAGGAATAAAAATCCTTGCTTTCTGTTTACAAGAGAAAAAAAATAATGTATAATGTTCTTGAGTTTCAAGGGACGCTTGAAGAAAAACTCACAGGAGAAGACCGATATGGCATGGTTTCGTAATCAGTTTTTGAAGGTCGTCGAATATAAGGACGACGCAAAGGACTTGCTCGTATACCGTTATCCGATGCCCGAAAAAGCAGAGCTTATGAAGGGCAGTAAGATAGTCGTAAGGGAGTCTCAGAATGCGGTATTCGTATGTCAGGGACAGATCGCCGACTTGTTTACGCCGGGAACGTATACGCTCGACACGGGCAATATTCCCGTCATAACGTCGATTTTGTCTTGGAAATATCTCTTTGAAACGCCTCTCAAGGCAGACGTATATTACGTCAATATGCGTCAGTTCACAGACGAGAAATGGGGTACGGTAAATCCCGTTATAATAAGAGACAAAGACTTCGGCATGGTAAGAATAAGAGGCTTCGGAAAGTATTCTTTCAGAGTATCCGATCCCAAACTGTTCTTGAAAGAGCTTTTCGGCACGAGCAGCTCGTATACGAGAGAGGACATCGCATCGTATCTCAGAAGTATACTCATCTCGATAATTACCGATACTATTGCAGAGAGCCAGATTCCCGTACTTGATCTTGCGGCAAATACGTTGGAGTTCGGCGAGGCGATAAAGAACGTCATAGGCGACAGATTCGCCAAGATGGGTCTTGCGCTCGTTGACTTCGTGATCGAGAACGTTTCCGTTCCCGAAGAGGTCGAAAAGGCGATGGATACACGCTCCTCGATGGGCGTTATGGGCGACAAGATGAAGGAGTTCATACAGTACCAGACGGCTATGAGTATGCGTGATGCGGCAAACAACCAAGGCGGCGGCTTGGCAGGCGCAGGCGTAGGCTTAGGCGCAGGTATGGGCATGGGTCAGGTGTTTGCGGATGCATTCAAGAGCGGCACGAGCGAAGAAAAGGTCGTATGCTCAAAGTGCGGCGCAAAGAACTCTGCCGATGCAAAATTTTGTGCAACTTGCGGAGCAAAGCTCGGTGTTGAAGAAGTAGCTTGCCCCAAGTGCGGTGCAAAGGTAGCGGCTAATGCGAAGTTCTGCCCCGAATGCGGAGCAAAGCTTGGCGATACTGTATGCAAAAACTGCGGCGAAAAAGTCAAAGCAGGCGCAAAGTTCTGCGCTAATTGCGGAAGCAAAATAGAAGAATAAAATTCAAAGGAGTTAATATATTATGTCTAAAGGAATAACCAAGGATATGACAATCGCAGAAGTAGTCGATCTCAATGAAAATGCCGGAAGCATTCTCATGAGCATCGGTATGCACTGCATCGGTTGCGCTATGGCGCACGGCGAGACCGTTGAAGAAGCGGCTCAGGTTCACGGCGTAGACGTTAACGAGCTCGTAAGACTTCTTAACGAATGATCCAAAACAAGTAGCAATAACGGCTCGCAAAGCAATTTGTGAGCCGTTTTGTTATAAAAAAGTGTTTATTTAAGAAAAGAAAAACAAAGTTTATGCTTCAAAGGGTGATAGGATGAAGAAAACAAGACTTGTAATCAACTCAATAGCGCATTTAGTGGTTGACATGGCGTGTTTTTACGTCCTTTACGCGTATATAGCAAATTCAGAAGCGGCGAGTTTAAATATGCAAATTGTTGCCGTAGCTTTTTTGGTGTACGACTTCATAGCGTTCGGCTTGCAATATATTCTCGGCTTTATATACGACAAATTGCCCAAGATTCGACTTGCGTGTATTGGCATAGCCCTCGTATTTGTCGGCGTTTTGCTTAAAAATATTCCGATGGCGGCAATGATAGTCGTAGCTCTCGGCAATGCGGCGTTCCACGTAGGTGGCGGAGCTGATACCTTGAAAGAGAGTAACGGCTTTTGCGAGAGCGGCGTGTTTGTCTCATTCGGTGCGTTGGGCGTATATTTCGGAACTCTTTTAGGGAAGAGCGAAATAGGCTTTGTCGCTATACTTTGTGCCCTTGCGGCGTGCGGTATAGGTGAGCTTATCACCTCTCGCCACCCCGTTCGGGAGATAGATGTCAAGTGCGTTTTTGAGAAAAAAGTAAGCATTGTTGTCGTAATAGCCGTTCTTTTGGTGGCGATAATAGTCCGCGCTGTTTCGGGCGGTACGCTTCCAAAGCCAAGCGAAAGCGTAGATATTGCCGCAATTGCGGTAGTGTGCGTGTTCTTAGGGAAATTATCCAGCGGCTTTATCGCGGACGCCCTTTCGCCGAAGATAACCGCCCTGTCAGCGCTTTTGTTGGCGTCCCTTTCAGGAGCGTTCGATAATGCGATCTGCTACCTAATATCGCTGACTCTTTTCAATATGGCGATGCCGATAACCTTATATGCGCTGTATTCCGCCCTGCCGAAAAACGCAGGACTTGCGTTCGGACTTACGACGCTCGGCTTGCTCCTTGGCACGATACCCGCATTCTTCTTCTCGTTCGAGGGAGTGGGTAGAGTCCTGTTCATAGCATCTAATCTTGCGACGGCTGTTGCGCTTGTGATAGTATTAAAAGGGAGGGAACGCAATGCTTGACGAATTTTTACCGATAATAGCCCTTTTTGGCGCACTTCTTTTGACGGTAGCCGTCGAGGGCGTGATAATGGCTTTGGCAACGAAGTCAGTAACGAAAGTCAAGGCATCGCTTCTTTGCAACTTGCTGACCAACCCCCTTCTCAATGCGTTGTTGATGCTCGGGACGTACATATTTTGCTGGACGACGGAGAGTATCGGCTATTATATAGCTTTATTCGTGCTCGAAGTTGCCGTAGTTATCGTCGAGGGTAAGGTGTATTCCTGCCTTAACGCATTTCAAAGCGACAAAAAGGCGTATATAGCGAGCTTTGCGTTAAATCTTTCGTCGTTTTTAGTAGGCGCAATTTTGTCTTTAATTGTTGCTATTACTTAAACGATATGTTAAAATATAATTAAATAAGGAGGAATCGAATATGTTGCTTGACATTGCTACCGGTCCTATGTTTTTGATGGGTGCAGGTATGATAATAGCGATCGTTGCGGCAGTAGGTCTGACTGTTGCTGCGATAGTCCTTATTGTAAAAGCGATAAAGAACAAAAAGAGGGGCGAGTAATATGAAGATATTGCTCCACGTTTGTTGCGCACCGTGCTCTCTCGGAGTTATCGACAGAGCGTTGGAGGAGGGCGATATAACGCTTTTCTTTTATAACCCCAATATTTATCCGAGCGACGAGTATCAAAAACGCCTTGAAGCCTTAAAAGAGGTAATAGCGAGGCGTTACCCGACGCTTGAGCTTATAGAAAAAGGCTATGACGAGAGCGAGTTTCTTGCTTGCACGACGGGCTTGGAGGGGGAAAAAGAGGGAGGCAAAAGGTGCGACGAGTGCATAAGGCTTCGGATGGAAAAGACTGCAAGGCTCGCAAAGGAATTGGGCTTTGACGGCTTTACGACGACGCTATCGGTATCTCCGCACAAGAGCTATCCGCTTATAAAAAAGCTCGGACAAGAGCTTGAAAACGCATATAACGTAAAGTACGTAGACGTAGACTTCAAAAAAAAGGACGGCTTCCTGAAATCGACGAGGCTTTCCAAAGAAATGGGGATATACCGCCAGAATTATTGCGGTTGCAGGTATTCAAAAAATGACGAACGAGATCAAAAACAGGACTAAATTATTTGAAAACGGCTTGCCGACGACGTTCGGCTATGCGTTAGAGGGCGTAGTCGATTACAATATCGAGGATGCCAAAACGAGGTTTATGCGCTTAAAGGAGTGGGATTTTTACCAGATAACCTCTCCAGAATTTTGCATGCAGCTAACTATCGGGCACGTTTCTTACGCAACCAGCGTAAGCTGTACGGTCTTCGAGTTTATGTCAGGTCATAGGATAGAGATGTCGAGGATGCTGCCGTTTAAGAAAGTGACGCTCGACAAAAACGCAGACGAGCCGTCCGAGGTTACGTATAAAGCCGACGACTTCGAGATGACCTTCAAGGTAAAGAAAAACTTCCGTCAGCTGACTTTAAGAGCAAAGGATAAAACGTACGGCGACGTACATATCGACGTCTCGATGTTGACGAAGAGCCAAGCGAGCGTTCTCGTTTCCACCCCGTTTGAAAAGCCCGACGAGTTTTATCTCAACGAGAAGATAAATTTGATGCCGACGAGCGGCTTTGCGAGGTTTGGTAATCTCGACTTCAATTTCAACACCAAGCAAAACTTTGCGCTCCTTGATTGGGGCAGAGGAGTTTTGCCATTCAAACACGAATGGGTGTGGGGCTCGGGAAGCGGACTTGTGGACGGCAAGACGTTCGGGTTTAATATAGGAATATTCGGCAACAACGCAAACGGCACGGAAAATATCTTCTACTATGACGACAAGTCGTATAAGCTCGGACACGTCGATATATACTTTGATAAGTCCGACTATATGGGCAAGTGGAAGTTCCTTTCCGACGACGGCTCGTTCGACTTCGAGATGACTCCCACTTACGATAACTACACCGAGACTAAGCTGCTTTTCGTAGACAACAACTGTCATCAGGTCTTCGGCAAGTGGAATGGTAGTATAACGCTTCCGAGCGGCGAAAGGGTAGAGATAAGAGACTTCTTCGCCTTCTGCGAAAATGCCCACAATAAGTGGTAAAACGCTTTGCGATATATGCGCAAAACGGCATAAGACAAAAGAGAATAACAAAAATATCAACGGGACTTTCCAAAAGAAAGCCCCGTTTTTTTTGTGTAATGTTAAGGGGTAATAAATAACCCATCCACTCCGCATTGCCACCTGCGTTCTATTACTTGTATCTTCACTCGTTCCTACTTGAAGCTTACGTAGCTTCCACCATTTATATTGCCGCACGCACTTCGCTTTACAACTTGCATTGCAGCTGTTCCATGTTGAATTTTTCCACTGTTTTTTACCGTTATACCCTCAATGTATGACGGTATAGAAATTTTGCTCAAAAATTTTCAAAAACATGAAGTTTTTTTCATAAAATCAGTTGACAACTTTCGTCAATAGTGGTATCATACACCCGAAAGTTGAAATAAATTTCATATTACTAAGGAGATATGCATATGCCTATAGTACTTGCGCCAACGAACACACAGCTTAGGATAGTCAGAATTGCCGCCGACGAGAAGCTCAAAAAACACCTCGAAAGCCTTGGCATCACGATAAACGGCGAGATCACCGTGTTAAGCACGAGTGGCGGTTCTGTCGTTTGCAGAATAAAGGACGGAAGAGTTGCGCTTGACAGCAACCTTTCGACGAAGATATTCGTCGCATAAATAAGTATACATAAAAAGGAGTAAATATAAATGGAAAAGTCTTTGGATAAGTACGTTATCGGAGAAAAAGGCGTCGTCAAGAAAGTACTTGGCGAGGGCAAGGTAAAAAGACGTTTGTTCGACATGGGAATTACCCCGGGCGCAGACGTTTACATGAGAAAGAGAGCGCCTCTTGGCGATCCGATCGAAATAACGATAAGGGGATATGAGTTAACGCTTCGCAAAACGGAAGCGGAATGCGTTATTACGGAGGTAGTAGGATAATGAAAAGATTTGCATTGGCAGGAAACCCTAACTGCGGAAAGACTACGCTTTTTAACAGCCTCACAGGCTCTACGGCGCACGTAGGCAACTGGCCGGGCGTAACCGTAGACAAAAAAGACGGCGTATACAAAAAGTGCGCTGAGCCCGTAGCGATCATAGACCTTCCGGGAATTTATTCGCTTTCGCCGTATACTCCCGAAGAAGTCATTGCAAGAAATTACATTCTTGACGAGAAGCCCGACTGCATAATCAACATCGTCGACGGCACGAACTTAGAGAGAAACCTTTACTTAACCACGCAGATCATGGAGATCGACGTACCTATGGTCGTTGCACTCAATATGATCGACGCCGTAGAAAAGGCAGGAGATAAAATAGACGCAAAGGAACTTGAAAAACGCCTCGGCGTTCCCGTAGTTTCCGTTTCCGCACTCAAAGAGACGGGCTTAGAGGAACTTATGAACAAGGCGTACAACGAGTCCTCAAAGGTAAGAAAAGGCGTAACCGTCCTTGAAAATTCACCTCTTTCGCACCTTATAAGCGACGTGACGATCGCACTCAAGGGACAAAAGGTAGACAATCCGCTCTTCCACGCAGTAAAGCTCGTTGAAGAGGACTCCATTGAGGTAGAGATGCATAGCTCCACCGTAGAGATGGTCGAGGAGTTCAAAAAGACCTTCTCTGACGAGATCTTCGGAACTGACTTCGAGGCGTTGGTTGCAGACGCAAGATACAAATATATTTCCAAGAACTTCGCTCCGACATTGAAACGCGGAAAGAGCGAAAAGGTCAAGATGTCAAGCTCTGATAAGGCAGATAAGGTATTGACCCACAGGATCTGGGGTATTCCTATCTTCCTCGTAGTATTGTTCTTGATCTTCCACTGCACGTTCAGCGAGAACTTCCTGTATCTCGGCTCGATATTTGCCCTTCCCTCGCTTGAAGATATCGGCTTGGTAGTTGACGGCGAACCCATAAATTACGCCGTAAGATGGCTTGCAACGGTCTATGACGGCACTATCTATTCACCCGGCGTAATAATCAACAACATCTGGAACGACATGCTGGTCGGCGAATTGTTCGGCTGGTTGCAGGGTATAGTGGAAGGCTCGGGAATGTCCGATTGGGCAGTCGGTCTTATCAATAACGGTATCATCGACGGCGTCGGATCAGTGCTTTCATTCTTGCCTCCTATCTTGGTTCTCTTCCTGTTCTTCTCGATCTTGGAAGACTCCGGATATATGGCTCGTATAGCATTCATTCTCGACAGAATGTTCAGAAAATTCGGTCTTTCGGGAAGAGCGTTCATGCCTATGATCATGGGCTTTGGTTGCTCCGTTCCCGCAATGATAAATACAAGGACGCTTGCCGACGAGAAAGAAAGAACGGCAACCGTCAGGGTAATACCGTTCTTCTCCTGCGGAGCTAAGCTTCCTATTCTTACCGCCGTTGCAGGCGCAATAGTCAGCTACTTCGGAGTAGGCAATGCGGACGTTATCACCTATTCGATGTACGTACTCGGAATCGTCGTTGCGATAGTCTCCGTCCTCGTAATGAGAGGCACGACCCTTCGCGGCGAGACACCTCCGTTCATCATGGAGCTTCCTGCATACCACGCACCCCAGTTCAAGAATTTGATGGCGCACCTTTGGGACAAGACGAAGCACTTCGTAAAGAAGGCGTTCACGATAATTCTTGCGTCGACTATAGTCATCTGGGTGCTCACGCACTTCTCCTTTGCTTGGAGATTCCTTGAGGATGAAGAGATCAACCTTTCCATCTTAGCGGGCTTGAGCCAGCTCGTACAGCCTCTCTTCACACCTTTGGGATTCGGAAGCCAGCTTACCGAGTTCGGTTGGGTATTCGCACTTGCGGCAGTTGCAGGACTTATCGCAAAAGAGAACGTCATTTCGACCTTCGGCACGCTCGCCGCATGCTTGCTTGCGGCAGCCGTTGACGAGGACGAGTCAGGGGTATCCTACGTAGTAACCATGATTCAGGCAACGGGCATCACCGTACCGGGACTTATCTCCTTCATAGCCTTCAATATGACGACCATCCCGTGCTTTGCCGCTGTCGGTACTGCAAAGGCAGAGCTCATCAACAAGAAGAGCTTCAACGGCACGCTCGTATTCTGGCTTGCAACCTCTTACTTGGTAGGTGCTTGCGTATACACCGTAGGCTCTGACTGGTGGACAGCAATAATCTGGGCAGTCGTAGCCGTTATCGCAGCGTTCGTAATCGTTGCTTGGAATAAAAGAAATCCCGAAAAGATCTAAGTAAAAAAGGAGGTTTTTGAATGAAACCTTTAGAAATAGTACTCATAATCGCATGTGTGGCGATCGTCGTCGGAGTTGTGGTCTCCCGAATAATCAAAAAGAAAAAGGGACTTCCGACTTGCGACTGCGGTTGCGACGGATGCAGCGGCTGCTCTTGTTGCGATAAAGCTAAGCTCGAAGAGCTAAGAAGCAAGAACGCCGAATAAAAGTATAGCGAAAGCCCATACTCAAAAAAAATACATACTCCAAACATACGAAAAATGCAGAGGAAACTCTGCATTTTTTATTACGCTTTGAGAAGTATGTTTTCAAGTAGCTTGATATGTAGCTCCTCATCCTCTTTGATGCGAAGTAAAAGGCTTTTAAGCTCCTCGTCGCTCACAAGCTCTGCGGCGTTCAGATAAGCCTTAACGGCGGCTTTTTCGCTCGCTACGTCGGAAAGTAGCATGGAAGGTAGGTCTGTCGAATAGTCCACCGACCGTGTGCAATAATATATTCCCCGAGGTGAAACGTACTTCGGGCATCCGCCGAACGCAATTATTGCTCCTTGAAGAAGTGATATATGCTTCATTTCCGATATGGCGATGCCGTTTATCGTCTTTTCAAGCTCTTCGGAGTAGCTTTTGAAGTAATGCGACTGGAAGCCGTACTGCAAAACGGCTGTCATCTCGCTTGCGGACGACGAATAAAGGCTTAGCAAAAGCGAAACGTAAAACCCGTTCGGCTGTTTTTCGCTCAGCGTTGGATAAGGTGCGTTTAGACTAAAAGTTTTTTCCATTCAAACCTCCGAAAGTGTATAAGGGCGTGATACGCCCGATAGCTTCTTTTGAATAATTATATGTAGCGGCTTTCCGTCTTATGAATCATGAATAAAAATACGGTGAGATGTAATAAAATTATGAAAGATTGATACTGCGCACGCATTTCACTTGTTATTTTTACGTAATTGTATTAAAATATTTGAAAAATCTAAAAAACGGCAGGTAAAAAATGAAAAGCGTTGTAATACTCGGCGACGGAATGGCAGATCATAAGATAAGACAGCTTGGGAATAAAACCGTTCTCGACGTGGCAAAAAAGCCCAATATAGACATGCTTTGCGCTCTTGGCGAAACGGGTCTTGCAAAGACCGTGCCCGACGGAATGAAGCCGGGATCTGACAACGCCAATCTTGCCGTAATGGGCTACGACCCCAACGTGTGCTACACGGGAAGATCACCGCTCGAAGCGGCATCTATGGGCGTTCCGATGGACGAGGGCAACGTTGCGATAAGGCTGAATCTGGTGACCCTTTCCGAGGACGAGCCGTTCGAGAAAAAAATAATGGTAGATTACTCGGCAGGCGAGATAACTACCAAGGAGGCGTGCGAGCTAATAAAGGCGTTAAAGCCGCTATTTGACGGCGAAAACAGCGCACTGTACGAAGGATTAAGCTATCGCCATTGCCTCAGATTAAAGGGCTTTGACGGCGTTATAGAGTTAACTCCGCCGCACGATATATCGGATAGACCGATAACGGACCACCTTCCCAAGGGCGACCACGCAGACGAGATAATTTCGCTTTACAAAAAAGCGTACGAGATACTCTCAACGCACCCGATAAATATCGAACGCAAAAAGAAAGGGCTCAACCCTGCCAACTGCTGTTGGCTGTGGGGTATGGGCACGAAGCCTTCGCTTGAAAGCTACGCCGAAAAGTTCAACGTCAACGGTGCTGTCATTTCGGCAGTAGACCTCATAAAGGGCATAGGTATGCTCTCCGGTATGGAGGTAATAGAGGTCGAGGGCGCAACGGGAAACATCGATACCAACTTCGACGGCAAGGCTATTGCCGCAATAGACGCCTTAAAAAGGGGCAAGGACTACGTTTACGTCCATATCGAAGCTCCCGACGAGGCAGGTCATCACGGCGACGTAGAGACCAAAATAAAAGCCGTCGAGCTTATCGACAGCAAGGTAGTAAAGCCTATCGCAGAGTACTTGAAGAGCACTGGTGAAGAGTATAATATCATGATAATGCCCGACCACCCGACCCCAGTTGCGTTGAAGACCCACGTCAACGAGCCGGTACCGTTTGCACTGTATAGGAGCTATGACGAGAAGATGTGCGGACTTAGCTATAACGAGGACAATGGCAAAAAGGGCAAATACTTCGCAAACGGCTGGGAGCTCAGCGCATATATGTTAAAAGGAAGATAAGAATGTCAATCGAGACTGTAACCAATACAACGCCGCAGAAAAAAGCGTCGGCAGGCTTTTACGTAGCAAACGCCGTCGTTTTTGCGCTTTCCGTATTTTTTGAGATAGAGTCCAAAAACGTCCTCAAAAACTACGTTTACCTTGCAATACTTTTATCCTGCCTGATCTTCGGTGCAACTTTGTTTTTTGCGATCAGGAAAAAGGAGATAATAAAGAGCCTTTCAAATCAGGCTATTTCGAGGCTTCTTTTCATCGTAGCGATAGTCGTATGCTTCATAACGCTCATAACCTTTTTCTTCGACTTGACGGGCATTTTGGAGATGACCGACACCGTCGAGGAGATGAGGGACTATATCAAGCAGTTTAGATACGCAAAATGGGTGTATATAGCGATACAGTTCGGACAGGTGCTTTTTCTACCCATCCCTACGACCGTTACCCTGCTTGCAGGCTTGCTTCTTTTCAAGCCGTGGGAGGTAGTATTCTACTCCATGGTGGCGATAATCCCTGGCTCCGTAATAATGTTCCTGTTTGGCAAATACGCAGGCAGAAAGGCTGTTAATTGGGCGTTTGGCGAAGAAGAAGTAGAAAAGTACTTAAAGCTCATACACGGCAAGGACGTAGCGTTATTGACATTTATGTTCCTGATGCCGTTTTTCCCCGACGATACGCTTTGTGCGATCGCAGGGCTTTCGACGATGAAATTTATGTACTTTCTGCCCGTAATAACGCTTGCACGCTTTTTCATGTGCGTAAGCAACGTTTTCCTGTTCGGCGGCGGACTCATTCCGTTCAGCGGCTGGGGAATACCCGTTTGGATACTCATCGTAGGGCTTTGCATAGCGGCGCTGATATTCGTGTGGAAAAAGGGCGATGTGATAGAGGAAAAAGTGGTGGAGCTTTTTAATAGGAGAAAGAAAAAATGAACACCTCTTTGACCAAAAGGATAGCCTACGCAGGCGTTATGACCGCTCTTTGTGCGGTATGCACGATGTTCATATCGATACCCTCCCTTCTTGGCGGACATACCAACCTTTCCGATATGGTAATATACCTTGCGGCTGCTTTGTTAGACCCTGTTTCCGCTCTCGTAGTCGGCGGCATTGGAACGCTCATTGCAGACCTTATTGCCTACCCCGTAACGGCTGTGTTTTCACTCGTATTTCACGGCTTAGAGGGGCTTGTTGCAGGTCTTTTGGTCAAGGCGTTCAAGAATAACGCCGTATATAACGGCATAGCGTTCGCAATAGGCGGACTTATAATGATAGTCGGCTTTTTCTTTGCAAAGGCGTTCTATTACGGCACTTTGCCGACGGCATTGGAATCTCTTTGGAGAAATATATTGCAGGTCGTCATATCGATAGTCTTAGCCTTAACGCTTTTATATCCCTTAAAGCTCAAAGAGCTTGCCAAAAAGCTGTACTGAAAATTTAACGAAAAAGAGTAAACGCACTTAAACAATAAGTGCGTTTTTTTATTACAATAAATTTTCTATCGCAAAGCGGTATGTCTTAGGGATCGATACCGATAGGTCAAGGATTGCCTCGAGCTCGCATAGTGCGTCGATGTTGTTTTGCTCGGTAGAATAGATTTTGGCGAGCGAAAAGTGCGCTTCAAGCTCTCTGATGTCGTTATGCGGTATAATAGCGTGAAGTAGCCGCTTTTTCTCCTTCCACCAACCGTAGACCTCGACGACATTTTCCTCGGCGACAGAGCCTTTTTCGGCGTCTATGCAGGCGGCAGTTCTCTCACCAAGCTCAGAAAAAACGTTTTTAATTGTCGCCTGCTCGGCTACGACGCCGACGGCAACGAGAGACAGTATGCAAAGAATAAGAATAAACTGCTTCATATCAACCCTCCAACTGTCCGCTTTGAGCGGCTTCGCCCTTCACCTGAAAATACACCTCGCCGTTCTCGTCTACCGAGAAAAACAGTACCTCTTCGGCTTTTGCTCCGTTTTGTGACAAAAATTCGGCGATATCATCTTCGGTATATCCCGAAGCCTTGAGATTGTCAAAGTTCATTTTGCCGCTCGTTATTATCATAACGGGAAGAGTCGGCTCGGGATCGTCCTTAGTCTTCGTAATAACGGATAGCTTTCCGTTGGTCTCGACGATAGCGTACTGGACGTCCTCGAACGAGAAACAGCCTGCGTTCCTTAGGTTTTCCTCTAAGTCTGCGATTGTCATGTTGAGCTTAGTAAGCTCTTCAAAGTCGATGCCTTGAGGGTTCATGACGACTACGGGCTTTCCCGTAAAGAATTTTCTCAGCTTAACGCTCTTTTTCGACAGTATAACGATGACGGTATGGACGAGAAATATCGCAAGGATGGCAACTATTCCGTAAAGCAGAGGAATAGATACGTCCGACATCGGAACGCAGGCAAGGTCGGCGATTATGAGTGTTATAACGAGCTCGTAAGGCTGCATCTCACCGATCTGCCGCTTGCCCATTAGGCGCAGCACGACGAATACCGTCGTAAAAATTATGATCGAACGAAGAAATACTGTCAGCATAGTATTATTTTGCAAAAAAGAAAACGCTTTTATTCAAAGGCGTAGTTGTCGAAATAAAAAATAAAGCATTTATTTTACTAAACGCTTTGGAAATAAACTGTTTTGCAGACTTTTAGTTATTAAGTATCCCTCGCTTTTTAAGCCCTCTTTCAAGCAATATCGTCAAAAAGACGTTGACGGAGATATTGAGTAGCTGAACGGGTGCACGGAGCAGCATATAACTAAAAAATGGTACGCCCTTCGACGTATAGGTATAAAGCCCGTATGAATTGAGAAGAAGGGAGCAAACGACGAAGCCTATGCCTGCGCCTATTATTATCTTCAAGATTGGCTTATCCCACTTAATGCGATAGAATATTCCCATAATAAGCCCCCAAAGGCTCGTTGCCAAAAGTATAAACAGGTTTGGCGCATATCCCTTAGCAAAACAACCCAAGGTATCGGATATGGCTCCGACGGCGAACGCCAACAGGGGATTTAAGAAAAACGAGGAGGTAAATAAAACGAGCGGCGCAAAGCTGATCGAAAAAAGCTCTCCGAACGGGATATAAAGGTAGTTAGTCAAAAAGCATATCGCCGTAAACATAGCGGTGTACGCAAGATTTTTCGCAGCTATCTTCATATCATACCTCCTTACAAATTTAGTCTGACATAAAATTACTCCTTTTTCACCGTTTTGTCAATGCTTTTTTTACGCCGTCGGGGATAATGAGCGCAAGGGACAGCAAAAATATACCGAGAACGACCGCTCCGACGACTGCGATAGATATGATAAAGTGTACGTTTTGCAAGAGCTTTTCGGCGCAAAAACCGATAGGAAAGAGAACGCAGACGAGAAGAAAGGGCGAAAGCGATAGCCAAAGTTCCTTTTTATTGATGCAAAGCGTTTTAGAGAGCTTAAATAAGTTTACCGAGGCAGAAACCACCGCTTGAAGTGTTACTGCAACGCATTCTGCGTATATAGAGATAAAAGGCGAAAGCGTAAGAACGCATACGATAGAGACTACTGCACCTGAAATAAAGCTTTTGAGAGACTCCCTTTCAAGCCCGAGACTGTTTAGTATCGAGCCCGACAGCTGGTTCAGCGACATCGGAAAAATTGCAAGACAAGAAAGCGATAAAAGATAGGATGCATCCCTTTTCCCGAAAACGCCGAGCGTAAGCTCACCTGCAAGGGAAAGATAGAGAGATACGACGAGTGCCGAAAGGCATGCGCCGAACGATAGAGAATAAAGAGTCGTCAGCTTGTTGCTTCCCTCGCTTTTGGCGATCTTCGGAAGAAGCACTAAGCATAGCGAGCCGACTATCGAGCTTGGCGCAAAAAGAAGAGGCACGACGACTGCCGAATATACCCCGATAAGAGAAAGCGCTTCCGAAAGCGTCTTCCCCGAAAGAGTTATCATTTTAGGCAGAATAAGGGTCAGAATTGCTGATGTCGCCGACGCAAGAAGACGGGTCGAGATAATAGGCGTTGAGCTTTTAACGACGCTTACACAGTCGTATTTAGAGGGGAACGCCACTTTGCCTCCGCCCGAAAAATACGCAATAAAGGAGTAAAGACAGGAGCAGGCAGACGATATGGTAATTGCCATGCAGGGTATTGCGACGGAAAGTGTAGGCTTAAAAAGAACGAGGACCAGAATGACGGCGGCGTACGCAATTTCCTCAAAAAATTCCGCAAACGAGAAAGCAAAAAAGCGCTCACGACCCCATAATGCACCGCGAAGCGAGCAATACATCGCAGAAACGACGACTGCAGGAAGTAATAGCTTCAAGCAAAAAACGCTTTTAGAGTCTGCAAACAGAAAACTTAAGTGTTCACCGAACAAAAATGCGATAAGGCATAAAACAACAGCCGCAAAAAGGCATATTGCGGATGATGCGAACAGGCTTTTCTCACCCTTTCGGCCTTGAGCGAATGCACGGGAAACGGAGAGCGGAAAGCCCGACGATATGACGGTCATAGCGATGGCGAAGACGGAGAGTGCGCTTTGATAAACTCCAAGATCGAAAGACGAGAGCGTTCTTGCGAGCAATATCTTGCACAGCATCGAAAGTAGCCTCGTAAGAACAGAAAGCACCGTAACGGTAGTAAAAGACTTCAGAAGTTTTTTCATAGAATATCATATTATAAGGCGGCGCAATTAAGAATAAGATACTGTATGAAGATAATAATAGAAAATGTACTTTCAAGCGCAAGCGATATAGCTTCTGCTTTTCACGTAAGCGAAACCTGCGTCCAAAAAAGCGATAATACTGCGATTATCACAACTCCCTCCGTCGAGATAAAGCCTGAAAGCTCCTATATCAAGCTGAAACGTAACGATACGGTAGCGAGCGTGTGCCAAAGATATAACGTCCCGAAGAGTGTTCTTCAAAAAGCAAACGAGGGCGTAGAGATGACTTGCGGCGTAACGGTCTTCGTGCCAAGCTTTGACGGAATAGCCTATACCGTAAAGCCCCTCGATACCCTTTCAGCCATCTCCAAACGCTTCGGGATGTCGGAAACGGAGATAGCGAGAAAAAACGCCGTCGAATATCTTTCTCCCGGAATAGTACTCGACTTAACGCCCGAAAATCGATAAAAACGAACGATTTATTTTCAAAAACATATGTTGCTTTATGTTCGTCAAATTGCGTAAAAATGCTTGCCAAACATTTCGGTATATTATATAATAGCAACGAATAAACGAATTGTGAGGTAGGTATGTTCGTTATTGAAGAGGTAAAAACAAAGAGGCAGATGAAGCAGTTCGTGGACTTTGCCAACGACTTATATAAAAACGTACCGCAGTACGTTCCGCCAATTTACGGCGACGAGGTAGGCTTGATCTCCGTCAAGACCAATCCGTCGCTCAATACCTGTACGGCGAGATTTTGGATGTGCAAGGATAAAAACGGCAATGTAGTCGGCAGGATAGGTGCTATCTTGCAGCCCGTATACAACGAAAGAGTGAGCGGAAAATTTATGCGTTTCACTCGCTTTGACGTAATAGATAATATCGAGATAACAAAGCTCCTTTTCGACGAGGTGTTGAAGTACGCCCGTGAAGAGGGTATGGAGAAGATCCACGGTCCCTTAGGCTTTAACGACTTCGAGAGAGAGGGGCTTGTCGTTCAGGGCTTCCAATATAGGGTAACGTCCTCAAACGAGTATAACTTCCCGTACTATATGGAGCATCTTGAAAAGCTTGGATTTGTCAAAGAAGCCGACTGGTTCGAGTATAGGCTGTTAGCGCCCGACGCTCCCGACGAGCGTTACGAAAAGCTTGCCAAATACGTCGGCGAAAAATATAAGCTCCATGATGGCACGATAGGTCTTTCGACGGGTCAGATAGTATCTCGCTACGCAGACAAAATATTCGACCTTCTCAACGAGTGCTATGGCGAGCTTCACGGCTACGTCTATATCACCAAAGAGGTGCAAAAACAGCTTGCGGCATCCTTCCGCTTTGCGGTAAAGAACGACTTTATCTCGCTGATATTGGACGAGAACGACGAGCTCATTGCTCTCGGCATTGCTCTTTCCTCGATGTCAAAGCCCTTAAAGACCTTCAACGGTCATCTGTTCCCGTTCGGCTTTATCCCGATGTTGTTCACCCTCCAGCACCCAAAAGAGCTCGAGCTTGCGTTCATTGCGGTAAAAGAAAATTATAGGCGCAAGGGTGTACACGTAATGGTCATGAATAAGCTCATGAACTCCGCAGTAAAGTGGGGGATACACTACGCCGAGTCAAACTGCATTTTGGAATACAACGAGAAGATGCGCAATATCTGGGAGAAGTGGGATCACGTCAACCACAGAAAACGCCGTTGCTATGTCTTGAACGACCTTCCGAAAGAGAGCTTTACGAAAGATTTAGCCGAAGAGCCCAAACAGATAGAGGCAAAAGAATAGTTACCGATAGGTGCATATAAAAAGATCGAAAAAGTCGGTCGTAAAATAAAAAAATAAAGACACGTGCTTGATGAAAGCAACGTGTCTTTTTCAGTGATATTTCAATAAAGCAATTTCAAGCAGTCCAATATATCGTACACAAAGGTCTACTGTCCGATAAATCGTACAGTCGGCTTAAAATACCACTATCGTCCGATATATCGTACTGCTATTTTTGTAGCTTTCCGATCTCGTCCGAAAGCCTCACGAACTCCTCGGTAGACAGCTTTTCTCCACGGATACCCTTGTCAAGCCCTGCTCGCTCGATAGACTCGTCCGCCTCGATTCTTGACATACCGAACGCCGACATGAGGTTGTTGGAGAGAGTTTTTCTTCGCATCAGAAACGCCGCCTTGACCGTTTTTAAGAAAAGCTCCTCACTTTTCGGGAAGTATTTTTCACGTCTTCTGATGGTGATGACCGCAGAGTCCACGTTAGGGGAGGGGAAGAACATCTTGCGGTTGACGCGCCTTGTGATAGCCGCCTCGCCGTAATAGTCGATAGAGGCTGTTATTGCGCCGTACTCAGAAGTCCCAGCCTTTGCGATAAAACGCTCGGCGACCTCTTCCTGCACCATAACGGTAACGCTCTCGGCGTTCTTGCACTTTTCAAGGAAGAACATAGTAACGGGCGTCGTGATGTAATAGGGAAGATTGGCTACGATCTTAAAATTCCCCAATGCAGCAAACGCCTCTTCGGACTCCTTCATAATGTCCATAAAGCGCACCTCGACGTTAGAAAAGCCCTCCAATCGTTCTTTCAGAACGGGTTCGAGGTTTCTGTCGATCTCGTAAGCAATGACTTTACCTGCCTTTTTAGCAAGCTCTGCGGTAAGAGTACCTGCGCCCGGTCCTACTTCAACGACTGTGTCGTTTTCTGTGATCTCCGCATCGTCAGCTATCGCTGCAAGGAGATTTGTGTCGGTCAAAAAGTTCTGCCCGAACTTTTTGTTGAAGTGAAATCCGTGTTTATTGAGAGTGTCTTTAACGCTTTGCTGTGTCATTTTATTTTATCAAATACCCTTTTGAAGTTGAGAAGTATCTGCTCCTCGAGAGCTGTTTTTTCGATGCCTTTAAGCTGTGCAATTTTTTCTACGACGAAATTTACGTTCTTAGGCTCGTTTCGCTTTCCACGCATCGGAACGGGGGAAAGGTACGGACAATCCGTCTCCGAAAGTAGCATATCCGTCGGCACGAATTTAGCAACGTCAAGCAGCTTCCCTGCGTTTTTATAAGTAACCACGCCGCCTATCGAGATAAAGCATCCGAGTTTTAGAAACTCCTTGCACATTTCAAGGCTTTCCGAAAAGCAATGTAAGACGACGGGCGCTTTCGGCTTATTTTTTTTGAGCGTGTCGAGTATATCCATACCGCAGTCCCGCTGGTGTATGACGACGGGGAGAGAAACTGATTCCGCTACCTCGAGCTGTTTAACGAAAAACGCCTTTTGCTTGGCTTCGTCGTAAGGCTTCCAGTGATAGTCAAGACCTATTTCTCCGACCGCAACGACCTTTTCGTCGCTATATAAAGGTAAAAGCCTGTCTATGTCGGAAATCTCTGCGCCCTCGACGTTTTCGGGATGTATGCCTATCGCTGCATACGTTCTTTCGGATAGCCTTGCGATGTCGATAGCCTTTAATGAACTTTCGACGTCGTAGCCTGAAACTATCGCATAATCAATATTGTCGGCAGAAAAATTGCCGACAATATCCTTATGATCGTGGTCAAACGCTTGGTCGTTAAGATGGCAATGTACGTCTACTGCCATTATCTTACCTCTGCGCCTTCTTCAAAATCCTTTTCGGTAGTAACGAGCGAAAGGTCTCCGTTCTCGTCCTCTGCGCAAAGTATCATACCCTGCGATTCGATTCCGCGAAGCTTGACCTTTTTGAGGTTAGCTACGAGTACGACCTTTTTGCCAACCATCTCCTCGGGCTTATAATATTTCGCAATGCCCGAAACGACCGTTCTTTCTCCGTCGAATGTCTTAACGGTGAGCTTCAAGAGCTTATCCGCCTTTTCGACCTTTTCGCAAGCGATGACTTTAGCGGTAACAAGCTGTACCTTATCGAAATCATCAATGGAGATCTCCTCTTTTTTGGGGAGCTCCTTCTTAGGCTCGGGCTTTTTAGGCTGCAAGCTCTCTGCGTACTTTTCAAGGTATTCAAGCTCTTTGGGGATGTCTATTCTCGGGAAGAGCTTTTCTCCGAGAACTACGCTGACGCCCGTCTTCAAATGTCCGTAGCGAACGCTGTCGGAATATTCCGTAACGTCGTCCTGCGAAAGTGTTGCGAGAATTTTCTCGGGGGTCTTCGTCAAGAACGGCTTAAAGAGGAGAGCGGATACTCTGATAGCCTCGCAGAGGTTATACATGACCGTTTTGAGCCTTTCCTTGTCCGTCGTAATGAGCTTCCAGGGCGTCGTCTCGTCGATATACTTGTTTGCACGTGAGACCACTGCGAAGATGTCCTGCAAGCACTGCGGCAAAAGGAGCTTTGAGATGTCTTCTTTGACCTTGCCGTAAGCGTTGTCGATGAGGGAAACGAGCTCCTCGTCCTCGGGGAGAAGCTCACCTCTTTCGGGGATAACTCCGTCGAAGTACTTAGATACCATCGACGCTGTACGGGAAACGAGGTTGCCTAAGTCGTTGCAAAGGTCGGAGTTTATTCTCGAAAGCAATGCCTCGTTGGTATAAACGCCGTCCGAGCCGAACGGAACTTCACGGAGAAGGAAGTACCTTACTGCGTCAACGCCGTAACGCTCGGTCAGGAAGTGCGGATCGACTACCTCTGTGCGCACCTTGTCCATCTTGCTCTTGCTCATCTTGTCTCCGCCGATAAGCAACCAGCCGTGTCCAAAGACGCGCTTGGGAAGAGGAATGTCGAGTGCCATTAAAATTGCAGGCCAGATAATAGTGTGGAATCTGACGATCTCCTTACCGACCATATGAAGGTCAGCGGGCCAATATTTCTTATAAAGCTCGTCGTTTTCAGAGAACGCTCCGAGTGCCGTGATATAGTTCGAAAGTGCGTCGATCCAGACATAGATGGTGTGCTTCGGGTCGAACGGAACGGGGATGCCCCAGCTTACCGACGTTCTCGAAACGGCAAGGTCGTTAAGACCGGGCTTGATAAAGTTGTTTACCATCTCGTTCTGACGTGACTTAGGCTGAATGAACTCGGGGTTGTCCTCATAAAGCTTCAAAAGCCTGTCGCCGTACTTGGAAAGGCGGAAGAAATAGCTTTCTTCCTTTTCACGCTTGACCTCTCTGCCGCAGTCGGGGCATTTGCCGTCAACAAGCTGGGTATCCGTCCAGAACGCCTCGCAGTCCTTGCAGTACCAGCCCTCGTATTCGGATTTATAGATCTCGCCCTTCTCATAAAGTGCGGTGAATATCTTCTGAACGATCTCAACGTGGTCGGGATCGGTCGTTCTTATGAACCTGTCGTTAGAAACATCCAACGTCTTGAATACCTCTTTAAGGTCTGCAACGACGTTGTCAACGTACTCCTTGGGCGTAAGACCTGCGGCCTGCGCCTTGGTCTCGATCTTCTGACCGTGCTCGTCCGTACCTGTCAAGAAGAATACGTCCTTGCCGTCCAAGCGGTTAAAGCGTGCAATAGCGTCGCAAGAGACGGTCGTGTAGCAATGACCCAAGTGCCATTTGCCGCTCGGGTAATATATAGGTGTCGTGATATAAAACTTTTCTTTTTCCATAGCATTATTCCTCATATTGCATATTCACAAAAATTATAGAACATTTCACGCCCTTTTTCAAGCGAAAAGCGACGTTTTGTCAAAAAATAGCGCAATACCGCCTTTTTTCACGCATATATAATGGTATGAATGTCTTATTTTCACTCCTTTTTATAGCCTCGCTCCTGTTTTTGACGGTGTTTTCGCCCGAAAGCTTCGTCTCGACGGTAACGACTGCAGGCAATAATGCAATCGAGCTGACGTTAAAAAGCGTTGCGATATACGGCTTTTGGATGGGCTTGTTGAAAATTGTTGAGGCTCTCGGCGTAAGCGACGGCTTAGCAAGACTTCTTCGTCCGATAACAAGAAAACTGATAGGAGATATGGATGAAGAGGCTGAAAGGTACGTAACCGCCAACCTTTCTTGTAATATGCTCGGTCTTGGCAATATGGCAACGCCGCTCGGCATAAAGGGCATGCACAGGCTTTGCGAGAAAAAAGACACCGTTCCACGCTCTGCGATAGCCTTTTTTGCCGTCAATGCGACGAGCATTCAGCTTGTTCCCACGACCGTAATATCTCTCAGAAGCCTTGCAGGATCAGAAACGCCGTACGATATATTGCTCCCCTCCTTGATAGTCGGAGTGATAACCACCGCTTTAAGCGTTCTTGCCGTCAAGGTGTTTATCAAAGACAAAGAGGAAGGCGAGGATAAAAAGTGAAATATGCGATAACTGCGATAGTGCTAGCGGTATTTATTGCTGCGGCAATAAAAAGACTTCCCGTATACGACCTTTTCGTAAATGGCGCAAAGGAGTCGATAACGGTCGCAATATCCCTTTTCCCGTATATTCTTGCAATGTGCGTACTAACCTGCATTATGACGGAATCGGGGCTAATAAAGGCGTTGACGGCGGTATTTACACCCGTTACAAAGTTTTTAGGCATCCCCGACGGCATACTGCCGCTCGTAGTCTTCCGCCCCTTTTCGGGTAGCGGCTCGATAGCCCTTCTTGAGAGCGTTTACAAAAGCTTCGGTGCAGACTCGTTCGAGGGAAGAGTGGCTTCCGTTATAGCGGCATCATCGGAGACCGTATTATATATGGGCGCTGTATATTTCAGCGGCGTAAAGGCAAAGGGCGGCTGGAAAGGTATAGCTATCGCTTTAACGGTAGGCTTCATCGGCGTCATTTTGTCCTCCCTTATCTGTCGCTTGATGTAGAAAATCGCAAGCTATCGCAAAAAGCCACGGTAAATAAAAGCAAGCCGATTCTTCGCACCGCCGCCAAGAGTATAATGGTAAAAGTCTTTTTCAAACGCACCAAAAGCCGTTTTTGGCAAAACGGCTTAAAATTTTGTTGTAATACGCCTTGCATACAAAGAATTTGCTATTGACAATTAAGCGAATGTGGACTAAAATATTTAGTAATAAAACAAAAAGGAGTTTTTATTATGAAAGTTTTTGCGCATAGAGGATTAAGCTCATTATATCCAGAAAACACACTTTTGGCGTTTTCAAAGGCTATGGAATACGGAATCGACGGTATAGAGACCGACGTTCAGATGACTAAGGATGGCGAGCTAGTCATCATCCACGACGAAAGGATCGACAGAACGACGAACGGAACGGGACACGTAAAGGATTACACCCTTTCCGAATTAAAGAAGTTCAACGCCAACAATAAAATGGATTTCGAGGTCGAGATCCCCACGCTTGACGAGTTTTTGGCGCTCGTTGAAGGCACTGACCTTACGATAAATCTCGAGCTCAAAACGAGCATTTTCGAGTACCCCGGAATAGAAGAAAAGACGTTGGAGCTTATCAGAAAGCACAACTTAGAGAAAAATATCATAATTTCATCTTTCAACCACCAGTCCTTAGTAAGGATGAAAAAGCTCGACAAATATATCAAGTGCGGCGTTTTGACGAGCGACGTACTCATCGATCCCGAAAAATACGTCAAGAACAACGGCTTCGAGGCGTTGCATCCGCTGTTTGTTTACTGCACCAAGGAAAGGGTAGAGCTTGCTCACTCTCTTGGCATTGCCATGAACGTGTGGACGGTAGACTGGAAAGAGCAGTTCGATATGCTCGAGGGCTTAGGGGTTGACGTCATAATGACCAACCGTTGCCACGAGTTCTGCGCAAAGAAGTAATGAAAAAAATAGTAATATCCGCAGATTCGTTCAAAGGTACGCTGACGTCTTGTGAGGTCTGTAAGATTTTAGGGAATGCTGCAAGGGACGAATTTTGCGACTCTGAGGTAGTCTTAGTGCCGATAGCGGACGGCGGCGAGGGGACCTTGGACGTTTTTGAGAGCATAGAGGGCTTTGGGAGCGTCGAGGGATATTTCACCGACCTTAACGGCGAAAAGAGCTTGTCGAAGTACCTGTACAATAAAACGGACAGGCTTGCTGTGATAGAGACTGCACAAACGGCAGGACTTCCCAATTCTAAGAGTAAAGACCCGACGAAAACGACCACCCTTGGCATGGGCGAGCAGATAAAGCATGCCGTAGAAAATGGTGCGGAGAAAGTCATAATAACTCTCGGCGGAAGCGGCACAAACGACGGCGGCGCAGGTATGCTTCACGCTCTCGGTGCGAAATTTTTTAACGAGGGCGGCAAAGAGTTTATCCCCGTCGGCGGCACGCTGAAAAACATCGCAATGGTAGACTTAACGGGGCTTGAACGCTATAAAAAAATCAGGTTCACCGCAATGTGCGATGTGGATAACCCACCGTTTGGCGAAAACGGCGCAACTTACGTTTACGGCAGACAGAAAGGCGCAACGGAAGATCAACTTTCCCTTCTTGACGACGGCGTAAAAAATCTTACGGAGCTGCTTTCAAAAGTCAGAGGTGAGGAGCTATCGACGCTGAAAGGCGGCGGAGCGGCAGGCGGCTTAGGTCTTGCGATATACGGAGCATTAGGCGGCGAGCTAAAAAAAGGCATAGAGGTCGCAATGGAGCTTGCGGGCTTGGAAAAACAGCTTGAGGATGCCGACGTTTTAATAACGGGCGAGGGCAAGCTCGACGAGCAAAGCTTCATGGGAAAGGTCGTTGACGGCGTATCATGTTTAGCAAAAGCGCACGGAGTGCCCGTTGTAGTCATTGCAGGAGCGGTCGACGTATTCGACAAGGAAATTTTGAAGGACAACGGCATCGTAGCCGCATTCCCGACGGTCAATAAGGCGATACCGTTCGAGGAGATAAAGCCACGATCAAAAGACAACCTGAAAAGGACGGCAGAGAGCGTATTTTCGCTTATGCACGCTTTTTCAAGGTATTGACGTGAAAAGGAGGAAAGGAAATGAAAACGCCGTTTATGGCAAAAATCATGCGCACAGCCCAGAGGAACATGCGCAAAAAAAGGGAAAAGGGTAGAGGGAATTTATATTCCGACGTCGAGAAAGTGCTCAACGTACCGTATATAAATGACGGCAGCAAGAGACATCTTCTTGACGTATACTACAAGGACAAGGCGGCAAACGAGCCCACCTTGATAGTAATGCACGGCGGTGGCTACGTTTCGTGCGAAAAGGAGATAAACACCCTGCAAGCACGCTACTTCGCAACTCGTGGTTTTAAGGTGGTCAACATCGACTATACTCTTCAACCTGAGGCGGGCTTCGGCGACGAGATGAAAGAGCTTGCGGCGGTAGTTGATTGGATATCCGCCAACAAAGAGGAGTATAACTTCGATACGGAAAGACTGTACTTAACGGGCGACTCTGCAGGCGGACACTTAGTCCTGCTTTACGGAGCTATCTGTGGCAATGAGAGGATAGCCAAGTACTTCGGCTTCACGAAGCCGTCGCTTGACGTAAAGGCCATCTGTGCGACCTGTCCGTGCATCGACTTAGAGGATATGAAAAAGGGCGGAAAACCAAGCCGTGAGAACACGATGGCGTTGTTTTCCAAGATAATGTTCCCGAAGGGCTTGGACTTCGAGCTTCTCGACAACGTCTCGATACCGAAGCTTCTTCCCGAAAGCGACCTGCCGCCCATTATGGAGATAACGACGCCTACAGATTTAGGACTATATAAATATTCCGTCGCTCTCAACGAGGCTATGACGTCAAACGGCAAGGACTTCACCTACAAGGTCTACGAGGGAAGAGTAAATAAGCTTGACCACGTCTTCAACGTTCTTTTCCCCGAATACGAAGAAAGCGTCGAGGCAAACGAAGATATGATAAAGTTCTTCCTTGCTCACTGAAAAACAACGCTTTATAATTGCGCGAACGTTATTTCAAACGAAAATCGCAATGCAAAAGCAAAAAAACAAATCATAAACGGCGATGCTCTCGCCGTTTTTTTTTTGTGCAAATTTTTTTCAACGCTTGACATGGTATTGTCATTTGTGTATACTGTGCATATACAACATACACAGATAAAGGAGGCGCTATGTTAAAGGTAAAAAAATTGTGTAAACGCTACGAGAGCTTTTCGCTGAAAGACGTCTCGTTCGAGCTGCCTGCGGGCTATATAATGGGTTTTATAGGCAAAAACGGCGCAGGTAAAACGACAACGATAAAAAGCATACTCAATTTGGTATCTCCCGACAGTGGCAGTATAGAGATACTTGGCAAGGATTCGAGGAAGTGTGAGCTCGAGCTTAAAAAAGAGATAGGGTTTTCGCTCGAACCGATAAGCTATTACGAAAAGACCAGAATAAAAAAGGTGGTCAGCGTCTACAAACGCTTTTTCGATGGCTTCGAGGAGGATACCTACCGCAATTTGATAACTCGCTTCAACGTAGATGAGAACAAGAAGATATACGAGCTTTCCTCAGGCATGAAGACCAAGCTTTCCCTTGCGCTTTGCTTATCTCACGGCGCAAAGCTCATAATATTAGACGAGCCGACGAGCGGACTTGATCCCGTGTCGAGGAGCGAGCTTACCGATCTATTCAAGGAGATAGTCTCAAACGGCGACAAGAGCATACTTTTCTCAACGCATATAACGTCAGACCTTGATAGGTGCGCTGACTATATATTGTATATCCACGACGGCAAAATAGTTTTGAACTCCACAAAGGACGATGTGATTAACTCCCACCGAGTAGTAGGCGGCGGCAAAGAAGAACTGAACGCTGTTAAAGATAAACTCATCGGTTGCAAGGAAACGCCCTTTGGTTTTATGGGCTTGATGAAGACCGAGGATGCAAACGGCAGCGGTCTTTCGGTAGAAGTCCCCACGATAGAGGACGTAATGATATATTACGAGGAGGATATGAAATGAAAAAGCTGATATACAAAGAGCTCAAGCTCGTAATTGCGCCTTTCATATATATGTTCCCTGCGCTTTCCGCAATGCTCATACTTCCGGATTATCCTTACGCCGTCGTAATGGCGTACTGCATATACGGGATATTCGTAACCTTCAACGTTGCTCAAGTAAATAAAGACTCGGAATTTACGGCAAATCTCCCTGTACCAAGGCGATATATCGTCTATTCGAGATATATAACGGTAATATACCTTGAGCTTTTGCAAGTTATTATTGCGATCCCCTTTGCGATACTCTCGTCGCTCGTATTCCATAAAGACGGCAATATTGTCGGAATGGATGCCAACTTTGCCTTTTTCGGACTTACGTTTGCGATATACGGCATATTCAATGCAATATTCCTCCCATCCTACTTCAAAACGGGCTACAAGCTGTTCGTTCCTTTAATAAAGTCCCTTTCCGCATACCTAGTTATCGCAACCGCAGGGGAGCTCATCATTGCGTTCACGCCGGCATTAAAAGAGTGCGTAGACGGACTTTCGCCTGAAAAAATGCCGATAAGGCTTGCAATTTTGGTCGTTGGCATAGTAATATATATATTAGCGAACGTCTTTTCGGCGAGAAAGGCAGTCAAAAACTTTGAAAAGGTGAGTATATAATTGAAAATAGTGCTGTCTCAAAAATCGGACGTTCCGATATATATTCAGATCTACGAGCAGATATCTCTGCAGGTACTGTCGGGAGATCTCAAAGTAGGCTCACCGCTTCCCTCGATAAGACAGATGGCGTCCGACCTTGGCATTTCGGTCATAACGATAAAAAGTGCGTACGAGCTGTTAGAGAAAGATGGCTTCATAGAGACCTTTCAGGGGAAAGGAAGCTTCATAGCGGAGAAAAAAGGCGGCGGCGAAAAAGAACGAGCCGAAATAATTAAAGACAGACTCAAAAACGACGTATTATACCTAAAGTCATTGGGTATTACCAAAGAGGAGATAAAAAAAGTCGTTGACGAGATATAATGCTTTGCATAAAAATTTATAAGAACACAAAAGCCTTGCTTGACCGCAAGGTTTTTTTTGTGCCGACGAAAGCAAAACGTTAAAAAACGCATCAAACGCACTTTCGTTCATATAACCGTCGGGACGGCTCATGTTTAGTCCAAATCGTCACAATTATGCCAAAAAGCCTCTCAAAACCCACGATATTTTCCCAAAAACAGCCAAGGTGTCCGAATTATTGGACAACAAATGAAATTTTTATCTTGTATTGCAACAAAAATCGTGCTATAATATTAACAATAGATAAAGAATATCTATTGTCTGCTTTTCAAAAAGAAGAGCCAATATGTCGGAGGGAAAGATATGCCAAAGGGAAAGAATCAAAAAGTCAAGCTCATAAAGATCCTCGAGATACTCAAAAACGAAAGCGACGAAGAGCATCCGATGTCAACCAACGCTCTCATAAAGAGGCTTAGAGACTATGACATCGAAGTAGAGAGAAAGACCCTTTACGACGATATCGAGTGCCTCAACGAGTGCGGCTATGAGATAATGACGGTCAAGACCAACGCCAATTATTACTACATTGACGATAGGACATTCAGCGTTGCCGAGCTGAAAATACTTCTCGACGCAGTCAACGCTTCGCACTTCGTTACGGAGAAAAAGACGAGGGAACTTACCGAAAAGATAGCTGCACTCGGCGGCAATTATAGGGCGGAGATGTTAAAACGGCACGTCGTCTCGCTTGACACCAAGCACACCAACGAGAAGATATACTACAACATCGACAGCCTCAACGACTGCATCGAAAGGGGAAAAAAGGCGAGGTTCAGGTACTTTCAATATAATTTAAGCGGCAAGCACGAGTATAAGCGTGAGGGAGAGGAATATCTCGTCTCTCCGATAAATCTCATCTGCTCGGAGGATAACTACTACCTCGTAGCGTACAGCGACAAATACGATAACGTTGCGCATTATAGGGTAGACCGTATTGACGGCGTAACGGCAAGCGATGAGGATGTTTCCGAAAAGTGCAAGAAGCGTGCGGCTCAGCCAAAGACTAACAAAAAAGTATTCTCGATGTTCAAGGGCGAGGACCACAAGGTAACCCTGCTTTGCGACCAGTCCTTGATCAACGTAGTCGTAGATAGATTCGGCGAGAACGCCATAATGACCAAGTCTGACGACAGCAAATTCACGGTAAGCGCAAATATCCTCGTTGCCCCGACCTTTTACTCGTGGGTATTCACCTTCGGCGACAAGATGAAGATACTCTCTCCGCAAAAGGTCGTAGACGAAATGAAATCGCTCGTAGACTCCGTCAAGAACCTTTACTGAAACTTAAAATGCGCATAATGCGACTTCTGACAGAATCGCATATAAAATTTAATTTGCTCTACGCCAAAGTATTTGCGGCAAACAAAAACCACAGCCTGTTTTTCAAAGCAGGCTTTTTTATTGTCCTCAAATTGCTTTTTACCGTCTTTTTACCCGAAATATTCATCTCTTTCATAAATATTTATGCATAAAAATGAAAAAATATTCCAAAATACCCTCAAAATACTTGCATAATTATGTAAGAACGTGTATAATCATACCATAATCCGCTTGGAACTAATTTTTGGAAAGGTGATATATATGAAAAAAATTATTGCAATGATATTGTGCGTCCTCTTGACGCTTTGCTTCTTTACCGCTTGCAGCGGCAACGACGAAGATACCTTGATCGTCTATCTCGAATCGGGCTTCCCTCCGTTTGAGTATCCCGACGGAGACAAGATAGTCGGCGTAGATGTTGACTTGGCGAACGCTATCGGCGAAAAGCTCGGCATGAAGGTGGTCATCAAAGACGTTTCGTTCGACTCCATCTGCGCAGGAATTTCAGAGGATAACGCATGCGGCATTTCCGGCATCACGATCAACGACGAGAGAAAGGAAAACGTAGACTTCACGTCTCCGTACTACTATTCTCAGCAGGCTATCATATATAAGAAAGGCACGTTGACCCCCGTAAACGGCGTTATCTCGACCGACGTCATGATAGGAAAGACCATTGGCGTTCAGACGGGAACGACGGGCGACTTCCTCGTACAGGACGTTTGCGGCGAAGAGGGTGCAAAGGGCTATTACAACGCTCTTATCGCAACGCAGGACATCGGCTCGGGATGCGACTTCGTAGTCATCGATAACGTCGTTGCAAAGAACATCGTAGCCAACAACGAGGGGCTTGAATGCGCAGACCTTGACGTAGAAGAAGAGCCCTTGGGAATTGCTGTCAAGAAAGGCAACACCGAGCTTTTGAATAAGATAGAAAAGGCTTTGCAAGAGATAATTGCAGAGGGCAAGCTCGAGGAGTTCATGGTCAAGCACTCCGCTAACGTTCAGTAAAATAACACTTCATTTTTAATACTTCCTAATATGTGGAAAGGGCAAAAATAATGCTCTTTCCACTTGGTATGTTAAAAAAGGATATAAAATAAAAGGAAAGACATGTCGATATTTATTTCAGAAACAATTTTGCAAACGGTATGGCAATGGCTTATGAAAGAGCTGATAATGCCATTTTACAACGCATTTATCAACAAAGATTTTTATTTGATGTACCTCAAGGGCTTGGGCAGAACGCTCATAATAGCGGTTTTTGCGGTCGTCATCGGAATATTGATAGGCTTTGCGGTAGCGATAGTCAGAATAGCGCCGAAGAATAACTTTTTTATCAAGCTGCTCGACAAGATATGCACGCTTTACGTAACGGTAATACGAGGAACTCCCGTAGTCGTGCAGCTTCTTTTGATGTACTTCGTCTTCTTAGCGTCGATGAAGACCTTCCTTAACGGTATGCCGATAGCGATACTTACCTTTGGCATAAACTCAGGCGCATACGTTGCCGAGATAATAAGGGGCGGTATAGCCGCCGTCGATAAAGGGCAGATGGAAGCAGGAAGATCACTCGGCTTAAACTGGTTGCAGACGATGAACGGCGTAATACTCCCGCAGGGCTTGAAGTCGGTAATACCTTCCCTTTTCAACGAGTTTATCTCCCTTGTAAAGGAAACGTCTGTTGTCGGCTACATAGCGATAATAGACCTTACCAAAGCGGCGCAGATGGTCATTTCGCAGACGATGGTGTCCTTCCCGCCGTATATAATCATTGCAGTTATGTACCTTATCGTCGTACTTTGCTTGCAGCAGGTACAAAAGCTTCTTGAAAGGAGGTTCGCATGAGTATCATCAGCGTAAACAACTTAACGAAAAACTTTGACGGGCTTGACGTTTTGAACGGCATCTCGTGCGACATAGAAAAGGGCGAAAAGGTAGTTATAATAGGCTCTTCGGGAAGCGGAAAATCCACCTTTTTGAGGTGCTTGAATATGCTTGAAATGCCAACGTCGGGAAGTATTTATCTTGACGGCGAGATGCTCGACGCAAACTCAAAGAAGATAAACGAGCACCGTCAGAAGATGGGTATGGTGTTCCAGAGCTTCAATCTGTTCCCCAATATGACGGTACTTCAGAACGTGATATACGCTCCCGTCAAATTAAAAAAGATGACCAAGGAGCAGGCAACGCAAAAGGCAGAGGAGCTTTTGAAGAGGATAAACCTACTCGATAAAAAGAACGAGTATCCTCAAAGCCTTTCGGGCGGACAGAAGCAAAGAATAGCGATAATCCGTGCACTTTGTATGGAGCCCGAGATAATGCTGTTCGACGAGCCGACGAGTGCGCTCGACCCCGAAATGGTCGGCGAGGTATTAGACTTAGTCAAGGAGCTTGCAAAGCAGGGAATGACAATGGTCGTTGTAACGCACGAGATGAGCTTTGCCAAAGACGTAGCGACGAGAGTTCTTTTCATGGACGGTGGCGTCATAGCGGAAGAGGGCACGCCCGAAGAGATATTCGGAGATCCCAAAACCGAAAGACTTAAAAGCTTTCTCAAAAACATAAGAAATTAAATTTTAGGGACCGTAAAGCGTTGGCTTTGCGGTCTTTTGTCATTATGAGCCTTCATCTTGAATAAACTTTATCAGCAAGTATTACGATGGAGGGTATATGGAAGAGCTCGTCTGTATGATAGGAGGGGAAAGAAAGGCGGTCGCAAGGCTGAAAAGAAAGGGAGATCGTGCGGAAATAACAGTCAAAATCATAAAAAGCTGTCCTGACGACAAAATAGCCGTGAGAATAGGGAACGGCAACGCCGTAACGTTACAAAACCCAAACGGCGAAAAGGTCCACGAATTTGCGCCCTTTGCGCTTTTTATAGGAAAGTGCGGCGACTGCTCCGGCGGCTCGAGCAAGGGCTATAACGGCGATATGAGCGATCCGTTCCAAGAAGTCGAAGAAGATAAGAACGCCGCTCAAAACGAAGAAGATAGCCTTGAAACGCCCATGGCCGAGCCTGATGAAAAGATATTCGAAGAACCGGATACGCCGCAAGAAGAAACAACTCCTAAAGAGCAAACGCAAGATGCGGTAGACGCCAAAACCGACGAACCGATAGGCTTTGAGGGCGAGGTCGCAAGCGTAAATTATTACGAGAGGGAGCTTGAAAAAGCCGATACCGCACGGGACGTTCTCGACGTATTGAGGGGAACGGAGAATGGCGATGAGAGAGCCGACAAGCCGTATTATCAGAGCATCAAGCCAAAGCTCGAGGAGCTGTTTGAAAGCTACCCTGCCGACGAGTATTTGAATTCCGTTATTCCCTCGTCAAGGTGGGTGAAGATAGACTACGACGGCGAGGGTAAGAGCTACTCCGTCGGCGTTCTCACGGACGGCGAAGAGGCGGTATATATCGGCTACGGCATAAGGGCTCACTTTTCAAAGCCGCTTCCATCGTCGATAAAGTCCGCCGCTCAATGGGTACCGCTCGACTTTGCCTATCCCAAGGGCGAGGGATACTTTATGATATACCAGAACGCCCTCGATGGCAGCAATGTCTAAGTCAAAACGGCTCGTTGCGATAGCGTTAGCCGCAATAGCAACAATATTTTTAATAGCGTATGTTGCGGCAAAAAGCCAAAGCGGAACAGAGTATTATTTCCTTGCGTTGTCCCCAACGACCTCTTCCGAAAAAGCCGAAAAGCAGGCAATATCTGCAAGGCTAAGAGGAGGAGCAGGCTATATCTACGAAACGGGCGGCAAAAGTTACGTAATCCTGATGGGCTATGCGGAAAAAGATAACGCAACAAAGGTGAGCGAAACGATCCTTGAGAAAAGCACCGTCCTTGCACTTAAAATAAATTGCGACAGGCTGGACTTAGCGGAAAAGCTGTACGACGGTATGATAGCCCTTGAAAAAGAGGGCAGGTGTAAATATGCACGGGAGTGCATATTATACGTCGCAAAAGGCCTTGCAAAAAGCGATAGCGGCCTATATAACCTTGCGATGAAGACGTACTCCTATTCGCTAAGCGACCTGCATTTTGGTATGAAATATCTCTATATCGCCCTTCTTTTGGCAAAATAAATGAGAATAGCTCTTGAAAGAGGGCTTTTTTTATGTTAAAATACAGTGTATAGGCGTGGTAAACGCCAAATCTTCAAAAGCATTTTTAAGAGGTGTTTTATGAATATAAGAGAGATGATCGATATTTTGGGCGGAAGGCTCGTTTGCGGCGAGGACAAGCTCGACACGGAATTAAAGTCCGCTTGCGGCTCCGATATGATGAGCGACGTTTTAGCGTTCGTCAAGGATCAGTCCGTGCTTTTGACGGGACTTGTCAATCCGCAGGTCATCAGGACTGCGGTCATGATGGATATGAAATGCGTCGTATTCGTCCGTGGCAAAGTGCCCGATACGAGCGTTATCACGGTAGCCAAGAACAACGGCATAGTGGTCGTATGCTCCGATCTGAGGCTATACGAGGCGTGCGGTCGCCTATATTCAAAGGGCTTGGGAGTAACGTCAGATGTATGAACCGATAAGGCTTGAATACGTAGTTGACGGCGACGATTTCTCCTCTGCGGGCATTGCGAGCGAGCAGGTCAAGACCCACCTAAAGAAGCTCGGTATACCCAGCGAGACGATACGCCGCGTTGCCATCTCGATGTACGAGGCGGAGATAAACCTCGTAATACACGGTGGCGGCGGAGAGGCGTTTGTAGAGATATATCCCGACAAGATAGTAATGAAGCTCGTCGATCACGGCAAGGGCATCGAGGATATCGAGCTTGCCATGCAGGAGGGCTATACGACTGCGCCAGATAATATCAGAGCGTTGGGCTTTGGCGCAGGAATGGGACTTCCGAACATGAAGAAGTACTCCGACGAGATAGACGTACAGTCAAAGGTAAACGCGGGTACTACCGTTACGATGACGATATACATTAAGGACTAAGGCCTTTCAAAAGCGTAAACGCTTTTTCGAGGGGACTTTGTGCCTTAAAGGGGAAACATGGAAGATTTCAAAGGAATGACTATAGAGGAGATAAAGAGAAACTCCTCGGTCAAGCTTGACAAAGAAAAATGCAAGGGATGTGTAACATGCATGAAGCGTTGCCCGACCGAAGCCATAAGGATAAGGGACGGCAAGGCTCATATCCTGTACGATAAATGTATAGCGTGCGGCGAGTGTGTAAGGGTGTGCAAAAACAGAGCAAAGCGTCCCGTCTTTGATAGCTTTGACAAGATATTTGATTATAAATATAAGATAGCAATGCCTGCCCCCTCTCTTTACGGGCAGTTCAACAACCTGTACGACGTCAACATCGTGCTTACTGCGCTCAAAAAGCTTGGATTCGACGACGTTGCTGAGGTATCGGGCGGTGCAGAGCTTGTGAGCGAGAAAACGAGAAAGCTGTTGAAAAACGGACAGCTTAAAAAGCCTGCCATTTCTTCGGCATGCCCTGCGATAGTAGAGCTTATAGAGATGAGATTTCACTCGCTTTCCGACAATTTAGTTCCAATTCTTGCTCCCGTTGACGTAACGGCGAAGATGGCAAGGAAAAAGGCAATGGAGAAAACGGGCTTGAAGTCTGAGGATATCGGCGTATTTTTCATATCGCCCTGCCCTGCAAAGGTGTTTGCGGTAAGAAATAAGCTCGGCGTAAAGGAGAGACTTATCGACGGCGTTTTGGCAATATCAGACCTATACATGCGCCTTCTTCCCGTAATGAAAGGCTTGGATGAGATAGAGGAGCTTTCGACGAGCGGCATCGTAGGAATCGGCTGGGCGACGACGGGCGGCGAGGCTGCAGGATCGCTCCACGAAAAATACTTGGCGGCGGATAATATGGAAAACTGCATAAGCGTTTTAAGGGAGCTTGAAGACGGCAAGATGGCGGACGTAGATTTCATCGAGCTCAACGCATGCCCCGGCGGATGCGTAGGAGGCGTCCTCAATATGGAAAATCCCTTCGTCGCAAAGGCAAGGATGCAGTCGCTCAGGAAGTATCTCCCCGTTCAGAAATCGAGAATGGTGGACGGTGCGCTTTCGGACGAAGAGATGATGTGGGAGGAGATACCCACGCCCATACAGTCGATGCGGATATCTTCAGACAGAATGGAGGCAATGCGCATATTCTCCGAAACGGAAAATATTTTGCGATCGCTCCCCGGTCTTGACTGCGGCAACTGCGGTGCGCCCTCATGCAGAGCGTTTGCCGAGGACGTAGTAGTCAAAAACTTCTCGATAGACATGTGCGACAAGAAAAAGACATGAAAGTACAGGAAATAATAGAAAAACTTAATTTGATGGCAGAAAATATAGCCGACGGCGAAAGGGAGATAAAAAGCTGCTATTGCGGAGACTTTTTGAGCTTCTCGATAAGCCGTCAGGGCGATAGCTGCATATGGCTCACCGTCATGAACAACGTCAACGTAGCAGGCGTTGCAACGCTTACCGATTGCGCCTTGATAGTGCTTTGCGAGGGAACTCATCCTGATGAAGCGTTAAAGGCAAGAGCGCAGACGTCGGGCATAAATATAGCGAGAACGGATATGTCGGTATACGATGCCGCCGTTGCGTTCTATTTGGCAACCAAGTGAAACGTTTGAAGTACGACTTCCATATCCACACGGTGCTTTCCCCGTGCGGAGATTGCGATTCCACGCCCAATAACGTCGTAAATATGGCGATGATAAAGGGGCTTGACGCAATAGCTATAACCGATCATAACACCGTCAGAAACGCACGGGCGTGCATGAAGGTCGGAGAAAGCGTCGGCGTAACGGTCGTGCCGGGAATGGAGCTTACGACGAGTGAGGACGTTCATATCGTCTGCCTGTTTCCAGATATCGAGAGCGCAGAGGCTTTCGGTGAAGAGGTTGCAAAGCGCAGGATGAAGGTCAAAAACAAGGAAGAGGTCTTCGGCGAGCAGATAATTATGAACGAGCTTGACGAGGAGATCGGAAGAGAAGAGGATCTTCTGATACTGTCAACGGATATTGGCGTATACGACGTAAAAAGCCTTGTTGACGGCTATGGCGGTGTATGCTACCCGGCGCATATAGACAGAGAAAGCAACGGAATATTGCAGGTCTTGGGCGCGATAGACCCTCTTATGGGCTTTTATGCGGCAGAAGTTTCGAGGCGTGGAACTGATGAGGACGTTAAAAAGGCGGACGGACTGTTCGTTTTGAGGTCGTCCGATGCGCATAATATCGTAGATATTGCCGAGGGCGAAGATGCGAGCGAGATAGAGGTCGAGGAAAATACCCCGATGGCTATATTGAATACAATTCGAAAAAAATGCGAATAGGTGGAGTTTTGTCGATATTTCGAGCGATAATACTTGCCAAGGTTCGCATTTTTAAGTATAATTATTGTGATTATATTAACGTGGGCAGTGTCGGCTTTTCCGAATACGCAACACTGCTCATATTAACGTTTGGAGGATAGTTATGAGTAAGTTTACCACCGTTCCCTATAGGGGAACGCCCGAACAGGAAAGTGCGTTAAGAGAAGTGATAGCAAAGCTCAAAGGCGAGCCGGGCTCGCTGATGCCCATTTTGCAGCACGCACAGTCTATCTTCGGATATTTACCCGAGGAAGCTATGCAGATCATTTCCGACGAAACTGGACACGCAATGTCAGAGATCTACGGCGTTGCAACGTTCTACTCTCAGTTCGCTCTTTCACCCAAGGGTAAGTATGAGATATCCATTTGCCTCGGTACGGCTTGTTACGTCAAGGGCTCGCAGGAAGTTTTCGACGCTTTTTCAAAGGCGCTCGGAATAAACGGCGGCGAATGCACGCCTGATGCGAAGTTCTCTTTGACGGCTACCCGTTGTATCGGATGCTGCGGTCTTGCGCCGGTCGGCACGGTCAACGACGAGGTATACGGAAAGATGACGGCAAAAGACGTACCTGCCATCATGGCTAAGTACAACGCAATGGAGTAAAAAATATTGCGTGAGTTATCGCTTAATATCCTCGATATAGCGCAAAATTCCGTAGTTGCCGACGCTAAAACGGTTACGATAACTGTTGCGGCAGATACTGCAAACGACAGCTTGGTCATCTCAATAGCGGACGACGGCAAGGGAATGAGTGAAGCGATGCTGAAAAGCGTAGTAGATCCGTTCACGACGACTCGCACGACGAGAAAGGTCGGTATGGGGATACCGCTTTTCAAGGAAAGCGCAGAGGTAACGGGCGGCTCGTTCGAGATAAAGTCCACCTTGGGCGTTGGAACGACGACGACTGCGATGTATGTGCTTTCGAGCATAGACCGTATGCCGATAGGGGACTTAGCAGGGACGATGCAATCGCTGTTTACCGTAAACAACGACATAAACTTCGTCTTAAAGGTCAGAAACGGCGACGAGGAATACGAGTTCTCGACGGACGACGCAAAGAGGATATTAGAGGTCAATAGTCTTGAAGATCCCGACGTTTCGGTAGCAATTTACGGAATGTTGGATGAAAACATCAAAGAATTGTTAAAAGGAGTAGTATGAAGAGTATAGCTGAATTGAACGCATTGCGCGACAAAATGAAAAACGTTTCAAACGCAAGAACGGCGGCTGAAGATTACAACGTAAGAGTAGTAGTCGGAATGGCTACCTGCGGAATTGCCGCCGGTGCTAGACCCGTTTTGAATAAGTTCGTCGAGGAAGTTGCAAACAGACACCTTGACAACGTAAAGGTAGTACAGACAGGCTGCATCGGAATGTGCAGACTCGAGCCTATTGTAGAGGTATTCGTTCCCGGTCAGGAGAAGGTAACCTACGTAAAGGTTCACGAGGATATGGTCTCCAAGATCATCACCGAGCATATCGTAAACGGCAACGTCGTTACGGAGTATACAGTAAAGGAATAAGGAGAGCATTCGATGTACAGATCAACAATATTGGTATGCGGAGGTACCGGCTGCACGTCCGGACACTCACAGGAGATCTTCAATGCGTTTGAAGAAGAATTGAAGGTTCAGAACCTTGAAAGCGAAGTAAAATGCGTTATGACCGGATGCTTCGGTCTTTGCGCTTTGGGTCCCGTCGTAATCGTATATCCCGAGGGAGCGTTCTATAGCCACGTTCAGGTAGAGGATGCAAAAGAGATCATCGACGAGCACATTTTGAAAGGCCGTATCGTAAAGAGACTTCTTTACAAAGAGACTCTTATCGAGAACAGCGGCAACATAAGGTCGTTGAACGATACCAACTTTTACAAAAAGCAAACGAGAGTTGCGTTGAGAAACTGCGGTGTCATCAACCCTGAAAACATTGACGAATATATCGGCAGAGACGGCTATCAGGCAATCGCAAAGGTTCTCACTGAAATGACCCCCGACGACGTCATCAAGACGATGCTCGATTCAGGTCTCAGAGGCAGAGGCGGCGCAGGCTTCCCGACGGGAAGAAAGTGGAGCTTTGCCAAGATGGCAGTCGGCGACGAGAAATATGTAGCCTGCAACGCAGACGAGGGCGACCCCGGTGCGTTCATGGATAGATCCGTTCTCGAGGGCGATCCGCACTGCGTAGTAGAGGCAATGGAGATCGCGGGATACGCTATCGGCGCTCACAAGGGCTTCGTATACATAAGAGCAGAATATCCTATCGCCGTAAAGAGATTGCAGATCGCTATCGATCAGGCAAAGGAATACGGACTTTTGGGTAAAAACATCCTCGGTACGGGCTTTGATTTCGATCTTGAAATAAGGCTTGGTGCAGGCGCATTCGTCTGCGGCGAAGAGACCGCACTCATGAACTCCATCGAGGGTAAGCGCGGCGAGCCGAGAAACCGTCCTCCGTTCCCTGCAAACAAGGGATTGTTCGGAAAGCCGACGGTACTTAACAACGTAGAGACCTACGCTAACATTCCTCAGATAATTTTGAAGGGCGCAGATTGGTTCTCCTCCATGGGAACTGAACGCTCCAAGGGTACGAAGGTATTCGCACTCGGCGGCAAGGTAGTCAACACCGGTCTTGTAGAGATCCCGATGGGCACGACGCTCAGAGAGGTAGTAGAAGACATCGGCGGCGGCTGCCCCAACGGAAAGAAGTTCAAGGCTGCTCAGACGGGCGGACCTTCCGGCGGATGCATTCCTCCCCAGTACCTCGACATTCCTATCGACTACGATAACCTTATCGAGATCGGCTCAATGATGGGCTCGGGCGGAATGATCGTCATGGACGAAGACAACTGTATGGTCGACATCGCAAAGTTCTTCCTCGAATTTACGGTAGACGAGTCGTGCGGAAAGTGCACGCCTTGCCGTGTAGGAACGAAGAGACTTTTGGAGATGCTTACCAAGGTAACCAAGGGACAGGCTACGCTCGAGGACCTCGACAAGATGGAAGAGCTTTGCCACTACATCAAAGAGAACTCCCTCTGCGGTCTCGGACAGACAGCCCCCAACCCCGTTCTTTCCACTATGAGATACTTCAAAGACGAATACATCGCTCACGTCGTCGACAAGAAGTGCCCTGCACACGTATGCAAAGACTTGCTCTCGTTCGAGATCGACCCGACGAAGTGCCGTGGTTGCTCGCTCTGCGCAAGGAACTGCCCTGCAGGCGCTATCACGGGCGTCATCAAGAGCCCGTACACAATCGACCAGACGAAGTGCGTAAAGTGCGGCGCATGTATCTCGAAGTGCAACTTCGGTGCGATCGAAAAGAAATAGGAGGAATGAACAATGTCAGAAAATTTGGTTAACGTAAAAATAAACGGAATTCCCGTAGCCGTTCCTGCAGGATCCACCGTTCTTGACGCTGCTAAGAAGGCAGGAATCAGAATTCCCACGCTTTGTTACCTCCGCGGCTTGAACGAGATCGGCGCATGCAGAGTTTGCCTTGTAGAGGTAAAAGGCGCAAGATCGCTCGTAGCTTCCTGCGTATATCCCGTAAACGAGGGTATGGAAGTTACAACGAATTCGGCAAAGGTCATCGAGTCGAGAAAGAAGACTCTCGAGCTTTTGATGTCCGATCACAACGAAAACTGCCCGTCCTGCGTAAGAGCAGGCAACTGCGAGCTTCAGGAGCTTTGTAAGGAATACGGCGTAGATCAGGAAGCGTTCGCAGGTGTAAAGCACGACGGCTTGGTTGACGAATCTTCCGAATATCTCGTAAGAGACAACAGCAAGTGCATTCTTTGCCGTCGTTGCGTAGCGGCGTGCAAGAACCAGCACGTAGAAGTTATCGGCGCTATCAAGCGTGGATTTAACACTCATATCGGCTGCAATTTCGACAACGACTTGGCAGACGTAGACTGTGCGGCTTGCGGCCAGTGCATCAACGTATGCCCGACGGGTGCGTTGAAAGAGAAAGACTCCATCGACGACGTCATCAAGGCGCTCAACGATCCCACAAAGCACGTCATCGTAGCTACCGCTCCTTCCGTAAGAGTAGCCCTCGGCGAAGAATTCGGTCTTCCCATCGGCACGAACTGCGAGGGCAAGATGGTTGCGGCTCTCAGAAGAGTAGGCTTCAAGAAAGTCTTCGACGTAGACTTCACGGCAGACCTCACGATAATGGAAGAAGCAACCGAGTTCCTCGGCAGAGTAAACAACGGCGGCGTACTCCCGATGATCACCTCCTGCTCGCCGGGATGGGTAAGATTCATCGAGTACCACTATCCCGAGCTTTTGCCTCACGTATCCTCGTGCAAGAGCCCTCAGCAGATGTTCGGCGCAGTCATCAAGACGTACTACGCAGAAAAGAACGGACTCAACCCCGAAGACATCGTGCTCGTATCTTCGATGCCCTGCACGGCTAAGAAGTTCGAGATCGGAAGAGATGATCAGAACGAGAACGGTGTTCCCGACGTTGACATCGTTATCACGACGAGAGAGACCGCAAGACTTATCAAGCGTTTCGGCGTAGATTTCAACAATCTCCCCGACGAGGAGTTCGACAATCCTTTGGGTGTCGGCTCTGGCGCAGGACTTATCTTCGGCGCATCGGGCGGCGTTATGGAAGCAGCGCTCAGAACGGCAGTAGAGACCCTTTCGGGCAAAGAGCTTGAAAACCTCGACTTCGAAGAGGTAAGAGGCATGACGGGTATCAAGGAAGCTACTTATGAGGTCAACGGACTTAAGCTCAACGTAGCCGTAGCAAGCGGACTTGACAATGCTGCAAAGCTTTGCGAGGAGATCAAGAACGGCACGAGCAAGTACCACTTCATCGAGATCATGTGCTGCCCTGGCGGATGCATCAACGGCGGCGGACAGCCTATCGTTCCTGCTGACGTTCGCAACTTCGTGGATTACAGAGCACTCCGTGCGAAAGCTATCTACGACACCGATAAGGGCATGAAGCTTAGAAAGTCTCACGAGAATCCCTATATCAAACAGCTTTACGCTGAGTACTTCGGAGAACCCAACAGCCACAAGGCTCACGAGATACTCCACACGACTTACGTAAACAGAAAGAATAAATAAGTGAAAGCTTAAAATAAAAGCGGGCAAGATAACTTGTCCGCTTTTTTTTGTAGTTTTTATGACTACAATGCATTTTTGGTATTGACAAGGCTTTTTCGCCGTGCTAAAATTATTACGATAAGTTGTTGAGAAATACGAATAAGCGGAACGCGCTTCCGTTTTGTCGGTATTTCTCATTTTTTATTCTGTATAAGGAGAAATGAAAATGAAAAGAAAAAAATTGACAGTCGGCGTAATAGGCTCGGGCTCTATAAGCGACATCTACTTAGATAATATGACCAAACGCTTCGATGTGTTGGAAGTCAAGGCTGTAGCCTCTCTTCACATCGAGAATGCGAGGAAAAAAGCTGAAAAATACAGGCTTTCGGCGTGTACCGTAGACGAACTTCTGAATGATAAGGATGTCGATATAATAGTCGTTTTGACTCCCGTAGAGTCCCATTACGAGCTGATAAAAGAAGCGCTTTTGCACGGTAAGCACGTATATACGGAAAAAATTATGACCGATAGCGTCGAAAAGTCCGAGGAGCTTGTCAGGCTTGCCGATGAAAAGGGCTTGTACCTGACTAGCGCCCCCGACACCTTTTTCAGTGCGACCCTTCAGACTGCACGTGAGGCGATAGACGACGGACTTATCGGCACGGTCCACTCGTTCACGATGTCTGCGACGAGAAATAATAATATATTGCTGTCGGTATTCGCATTTTTGAGGCAAAAGGGCGGCGACATAGTCAACGACTACGGCGTATATTACTTAACTGCGCTTGCGAGCATACTCGGTGGCGTCAAAAGGGTCGGCGGCGTAGCGAGAGCGCCCTACAAGGAGCATAAAAATATCATGCCACAAAGCCCCGACTTTGGCAAGATGATGTCAACGCCAAACGTCAGCCGCGCTTCTGCGATAATTGTAATGGAAAACGGCGCAACGGGAACGTTCCACTTAGATGCTGACAGTGTCTTTACTAGCGACCAGTTCTTTGCGATATACGGCTCCAACGGCATACTTTATATCGACGATCCCAACAACTTCGACGGCAAAATATCCTATCAGCCCAACGATCTCGACCCGAGGCAAAAGTGCGAGCGCACGACGCTTTGGCAGTACTCTCGCTACAAAGAAAATTCCCGTGGCGTAGGCGTTGCCGATATGGCTGATGCGATATTAAGCGGAAGACCTGCACGAGCGAGCAAGGAGATGGCACTTCACGTTCAGGAAGTGCTCGATGCGATATTGCGTGGCGGCGAGAACGGCGAATTTTGCGATATAGCGACACGCATCACTCGCCCCGAGCCTCTCGAGCGAAAGGATGTTGGCATCACGAATATCGGTCATACCGCCTTCAACGTCAAGAATATGGATGAAATGCTGAGGTTCTATTGCGACGTTTTGGGTATGGAAGTGCAGTTCAAGCTAACAATGGGCGACTTGATGGAGAACGTCAAAGCGACTTCCCCCGAAATGATACCCGACGACGAGGAGTCTAAGAAGAAGGTCGCCGCAATGCATAATATCCCGTGGCTGATCTACCTCAAATTTGCCGACAGACAGTTCATAGAGCTTTTCTACGACATCGGCGCTTTGAGCGGCAAGCCGAGAGAGGAAATAAAGGACAGAGAGGGACTTTTCGGTTATAGAAAGCTGAATTTCGAGGTCGATAATATCGAAGAAGCCAAGGCAAAACTAGTGGAAAAAGGCGTAACGCTTATCGAGGATATCCATCAAACTCTCGAGGGTGCAAAGGAGCTTCGCGTCAAAGACCCCGACGGCAACGACGTTATGCTCATGGAATACGGAAAGGAGAAGCCTGCATTCGTACCGGGAAAGGACGATACGGGAAGAACCTTCAACGGCGTTTTGAGATACACCTCGCAGGTAGCGTACACCGTCAAGGACGACTATAATATGCCGTCGTTTTATACCAAGGGATTGGGACTTAAAAAGGTCAACGAGTTCACGTTTGCGGACTTAGCGAAAGCTGTCGGCGGCGAGAACGGCGCAATGCTTGCAATGCTTGGAGGCAAGCCGTGGGTAGAGTATATCGAGGTCGCACCTCACCAATACATTGAGCTGTTCCACAACGTCGGAAGAACGCTTGAAGAAAAGCGTGATCTATCAAATAACTACGGTTACCAGCATATATGCCTTGAGGTAGAGGATATCCACAAGGCGTGGGACGCAGTCGTAGCGAACGGATTAACGCCCGACACGCAGATAAGCTACGGTGCAGATAACTCCTATCAGTTCTGGCTCGTAGACCCCGACGGCAACAGACTTGAGCTTATGGAATACTCCGACAAGGCATTCCAAATAAACGGTAAGGAGTAAGATAAAACAGTTAAACGCAAAAGCGTATAACAAAAATAAATATTTATTTCAACGCAAAAGCCCTGTTTTACAGGGCTTTTTGCAATATAGAAATCGTTTTCGCGGCTTGCATCTTTCAAAACCGTCGCAAAAGTGATACTATTTAATGGTAATAACGGCAAAAAAGGAGCAACATGAAAGACAAACACCGCCCGATATATTCCCCGAGCCTTATGTGCGCCAACAGACTTGCGCTTTCTCGGGATATAGACGAGCTAATAAAAAACGGCGTAGAGGTACTGCACTATGATATAGCTGACGGCAAAAGTGTAGATGCGATATGCCTTGACTTAGAGCTTTTGAAAGCGATAAGGACTTCTTACCCCAAAGTAACGCTTGACGTTCATATAATGGTCGAACGCCCGGAGAAGTATTTAAAAGGATTGAAAGCGGCAGGAGCAGATTACGTCACCGTTTCGCTCAAAGAGGCAGGCGGTAAAGAGCTATACGAAAAGATCCGTGCACTTTCAATGAAACCCGGAATTATGATAGAGCCCGATATGCCGATAGAGAAGATAAAAGATGTGATTCCTATCGTCGATATGGCTGTCGTTATGAGTATCACTCCGGGCAAAAAGGGCATACCGTTTGACGAGAACGCTTACGAAAAGATTGAGAAATTGACGGAGTATAGGACGGAAAACGGTTTGGATTACTTGATTTCCGTAGACGGCGGCTTAGATGAGGTTAATGCCAAAAAGTGCGTGGAAATGGGCGTTGACGTCTTAGTAACAGGGTACTTTGCCTTCTTCAAAAAGGGCAAGAGCATAACGGACTCGATAAGCGAGTTCAAAAATTTCGTAGAAAACAGCGAGGTAAAAATATGCAAAAACAGTTCAAAATAGCCATCGGTTGTGACTTGGCAGGCTACGATTTCAAGGAAGAGGTCAAAAAAATTCTCGTAGAAAAGGGCTACGACGTAACGGACTACGGATGCTTTTCGTCAAACGAGGGAGAGTACCCGTATCACGCAAGGCTCGTAGCAAAGGCTACCGTTGAAGACGATATGACGAGAGGAGTTTTAATTTGCGGCACGGGTCAGGGCGTTAATATGGCGGCTAACAAGGTGAGAGGCGCAAGGAGTGCGCTCGTATTTTCAAACTTCGCTGCGCTTTTGGCAAGAGAGCACAACGACGCAAGAGTAATATGCACCGGCGCTTGGCTTAACACAGTCCCTGCTTTTATCGAGCAGGTAGAGATATTTTTGTTTGGCAAATACGCAGGCGGCAAGCACGAAAAGCGCATTCAGGCACTCAAAGACATCGAGAACGAATAAATATGCGTAAAGCCGCATATTAAGCTGCGGCAAAGTGAGACCGAAAAACTCAAAACGGTAGCAAAACGGTACTTAGTACAAGACCTTGCGAACGCTAAAAGCGTAAAAATCAAGACTTTGTTTACCGTTTTTCAAGACGAACAATTGCTAAACGAAAAAGAGTATTTGAGCCCATAAAACAAAAAATGACAACAAAAAAACGCTCCGATATCGGAGCGTTTAACTTTTTTATAAACTTATTCAAAGAACCGACTTAAAGTGTTTTTATCAAAGAAAATTCGTTGTAAATAGGGTATTTAGTCATATTCTCACGGCTTAAAGGTCGCCGTCCTTTTCCTTTCTGAACTCCGTAGGAGTCTTCCCGGTAAAGCTCTTAAAGACGTTCTGGAAGTAGCTTTGCGATGAGAATGATAGGTAGTTGCTTATCGCAACGAGGGACTTGTCGGAGAACTTCAAAAGCTGTTTTGCCTCTCTTATCTTCTGTGCATTGATATAGTCCGTTACCGAAACGCCGATAACGTCCTTGAATCTCGTTGAGAGATACCCTCTCGATATGCCGAGGTTTTCAGCGATCTCAGTAGTCGAGATCTTCTCCGTAACGTGCGCCGAGATATATTTCAACGCCTTTTGGATGGTAAGGTCAGAGGTCTGCGGATATTTGAGGTCGTGGACCCTCTTGCAATAGTCGTAGCGTATCTGCTTAGAGATATTGTTGAGCTGGAAAGAATCGTTGCAAAGGTCGATCTTCTGTGCGTAAAGCTCGCCGATCGTATATGCGGTTTCGGGGTCGAGACCACCCTCGATAGCCGCCCTTATGCAGAGAGTGTTCATCGAAAGTATAAGGCTTTTGACCTGCCTTTTTGGGTCCATAGACAATTTGCCGGGACGACCGTTATACTTGGCCGAAAATGCGTGATCTATCTCGTCTATGAGACCGTTTCTGATACAGAAGAGGAATCGCTGCTCGTAATCGTAAGATATGTGCTTTTCCGACGCCTTAGACGGCTTTATCATAGAGTCTATCATAGTAGACGTAATAGACGATGAGTAGCTCTCGTCCGTAGCGAAAAGCTCGGGAGAGATCGCCGTATGATTGATGCTGGTGTTGGCAAAGGTCAGGAACTTGATAAAGGTCATTGCGTCGTAGATCGGAAGATCAAGATAAGTAGCCTTCAACTTGTCCGCAACGTCCAACGACAGATCGTTAGAAAGTATCAGATCCTTAATTACCTCTTGAGTCAGAATGATAGCCGAAATAGGGCCTATGATAAGCCTTAAAAGCGAGTATTTATCAATGATCTCGCCGAACATAAAAGAATACTTATCGATATGAAACTGAACCGTATACTCCGTTTTGGAATGCAAAAGCTCGTCGTCGTTTAATATAAACGTCCCGAAGTCGTTGCCCACCGAATTATAGCTTTTAACGAGTACCTTGTCATCGTAAAGGCGCATCGGGATATTGGTCAGATCAACGATGGATTGGCACCAAAAATCTAATGCTTCTTTATTCATCCTTCCTCCAAAAATTGTAGAATTAGTTTACGTATCAAGCCAATTACATAACAATTATACAATGAAAGGTGACAATTTTGCAATAATTTTAAAGCAAATTTCTCAAATTATTCATATGAGTGATAATGAATACTTGGAAGAAAGGCAAGTGGGGTCGCATGAGCGACCCCACTTAAACAAAGGAACAAATGAAAGCAAATAGCAAAATAAAGGAAGTAATGAAAAGATATATTATTTAAGCCGACTTAGTGAATAGGTCGATGACGACGAAGCGTTCGTTTGGTTTTTTCTTTTCAAAAAGCTCGACGTAGCCCTCCTGCACCAAGCGAGTGCGAAGAAGACATGCGTCGTGATAGTTTAATCCGAAGACCTCCTGAAACGCCCAAACGCTCGGGTTTTTATGGTCGAAGCAGAACTTAACGGCTTCGTTGTGTAATGTGTCCTTGCTTATTTTTCTCATCAATTTTTTGATCATAAAAGTCTCCTTGCCGATGAAATAAAAACTTCGTCGGGCTTTATATCTTATGTATAGATTATATCCCGTATGAGCTTTCGTTTCAAGTTTTTGTGTCCAATATATTGGACAGTCAAGCATATTATCAACTATAATTGTCCAATAAATTACCCACCAGCTCCTTTGATCTATATCCCACCCACTCACGTCCTCATTTAACCGTTTCCTCGCCGTGAATATCCACCTTACTGCTTGGCGTTTCTCAACCTCCGCTGCACTTAACTCGTATGGCTGCTCTTACTTGATAACCCCAACTACGCTATCACACCAAACTACCTACTACCTGTTATTCTGCAAAATTCACTTCACTCACTCCGCTTTATCGCCTAAAAACGCACTGCCCGATGCTCATTTCACGCCGCTTCAACAGGCAAAAAGAAAAGGACGGCGGTTTTCCGTCGTCCTTTGGGTTTTAGGGTTAAATTATTTGTTGTTCAGATACTCCTCGAGTGCTTTCGAGAGCTGATCGGGGCAAGATGTACCGCCGTGGCATTGAATACCCTTCAAGAGCTTAGCCACCTCGTCGGCGTTCCTGCCGATAGCGAGTGTAGCAACGCCCTGCGTGTTACCCTTGCAGCCGCCGATAAACTTAACGTCGGTGATGACGTCGTTGGCGTCCACTTCAAAAACTATCTCCGATGCGCATGTTCCGTTTGTTTTGTACTTCATAAAAAATTATCCGCCTTTTAAGTATTATTCCATCAACAGCTCATATATAGACGAGTATACGAGAGCCGCTTTATTCTCCCACGATTTCCATATCGACTTAGCGACCGCCTTGGTAGGCACTTGGAATTCCAGCCTCATAATAGGATTAACGGAGTCTATTATTTTGAGAAGAACGGTATAAGTTCCGTCATCGTTCTTATAATAGTCCGCTTCGTATTCCTGCTTGCGCTTATATTTCATGCGGTTCTCCTTAACGAAGTCCGTAATGATGTCTCGAAGCGATATAGGTATTCTCGAATAAAAATGTCCGAGACAGTCAGTGCCCTCGGGAGTCATCTTGAACAGCGGATCTGTGTAAGTCGTGCTTATCTCGTACAAAAATCCGTTCTCGCAAAGCTCGGGCAAAAGGGGCTTGCAGTCCATATAAGGTATCCACTCGTTGGTGGTGCAACAGATGTCAAGGACGGTGCTTTCCGTAAGCGGCACTTCCATTTTATCGAACAGGAAAAGAAGGATAAGCTTGTTTACCGTCTTATCCCCGCCGTTTTGCAAATATTCTTCTGGCAAAAAGGTTTCCTTGTCCATGTCGTGCTCCGAAAAAAATTATCTTACGTTATAGTTAGAAAGCTTTTCGATAAGCTCCTCGCAATCGTCTGAATGTATCTCCAAAGTAAGAGGAGAGGAGAGATTGAGCGAGAAAATACCGAGTATAGATTTTGCGTCAACGACGAATCTTCCCGAACGGAGATCCATGTCGAACGGGTACTGGTTAACGAGGTTTACAAAGCTCTTAACGTTTTCAGCTTCTTTAAGAGAAATAACTACCGATTTCATATTAATACCTTCCTATATATTCATTAGTCTACACATTGTACCAAATAAACTTTCTTTTTGCAATAGTTTTAGCCAAAAAATAAAGCAAAGACAATAATATTTTGTAACGTCTTTCAAAAATAAAGCGACTGAACTTCGTTCAAAAAAGCCAAAATATATGCAGGAAAAGAGACTGCGGAACAGTTATTTTTTATCGATTTAAGCGCAAATTGGCTACAAAACAAAAACATTGGGGCAGGGAGATAAAAAAGCGAAAAATCGATTGCAATTACTTGAGAAATGTTGTATGATAAATATATCGTTATAATGCGGTAATTTGGTCTTTAACTAAATAAAGAAAAAATAAATTACGGAGGAATATATGTCTAAATTTGATTTGGCAACGGAAAAAGAAAACATCCTTTCTTCGTCGGCAAAAGTAAGAAAACTCATCGCAAATATTGTCGATGACGGATCTTTTGTCGAGATCGGCGCGTTCTCCTTTTCTTCTTGCGAGCTTTTGGGCGGCAATGCCGCTGAGGGCGTAATAACGGGCTACGGCACCGTTGACGGAATACCCTGTTACCTTTACGCTCAGAACGGCGAAGTACTTGGCGGAGGCTTTTCTAAGGCTCACGCTGAAAAGATCGCTAATTTGTACAAAAAAGCAGGCGCAACGGGCACACCCGTTATCGGCATTCTCGACTCTTTGGGAGCGAGGATCGGCGAGGGCGTAGGATGCCTTGAGGGTTACGCAAAGCTTCTTTCGTGCGTAAGCGGCTTCTCTGGCGTAGCACCGCAGATCTGCGTAGTAGCAGGTAACGCTTGCGGAATAATTTCTTCCGTAGCATCCCTTTGCGACGTAACCTTTGTACTCAAGAACGCTTGCGTATCGACGCTTTCTCCGTCCGTAATGTCGGGTAAAGAGAACAGCAAGGTAGGCGGCGAAAAGCTCATCGGAGCAGAGCATGCGGTAAAGACCGGCATTGCTACCAAGGAAGTAACCGAAGACGAGCTCAAGGCTAACGTTCTCAAGTTCCTCGAGATGACCGTAGTAGACGGCGAAGCAGAGGTAGAGGACGAGAACGGCAACGACGCAATTACTGGCGGCGTAAACGGACTTGACTTGATAAAGCTCGTTGGCGACAACGGCGAGTATTTCGAGATGTACGAGGGCTATGGCAAGAACGCCGTAACGGCTTTCGTAAAAGTAGGCGGCTTCAAGGTAGGTGCTGTCGCAACGTGCGGCAAGCTTTCCTGCGCAGAGCTCAAAAAGATAGCTCGCTTCGAGCAGCTTTTGGAGTCCTTGGGACTTCCTCTTATCAGCCTCGTAGATTCCGACGGCTTGGCATCTTCCTTAAAGGAAGAGGACAACGGTCTTATCGCAGACTATTCCAAGCTCGTATATCTTATGAACAACACGTCCAACGTCAAGCTTTCCGTCGCATGCGGAAACGCAACGGGAGCGGCGTACGTTGCACTTTGCTCCGGAAACAGCGGCTTTGACAACGTAGTTGCTTGGGATTGCGCAAAGGTATCTCCTCTTTCGACCGATACGGCTATCGAGGTATACTTCGCAGACGTTTTGAAGAACTACGAGAACAAGGAAGCTATCAGAAAAGAGCTTTCCGAGAAATACGAAACAGAGAACGCAAATGCGATCAATGCGGCAAGAGAGGGATATATAGATAACGTTATCGAGCCCGAGTTCACGAGAAATTACCTTATCTCCGCTCTTTCGATGCTCATTTTCAAGGATGCCGATTCCGCCGTATACGGCAATATGCCTCTTTGATATAAGGAGAGATTATGCTGGAAAAACTATTATTGGGACTTAAAGTCGCTCTGATAGGACTGGTGCTGGTCTTCGTAATACTTTATCTTTTGATATTGGCGATAAGACTTTTGCACGCAGTAGTCGGCGGCAAGGGCAAGAGCACGGTAGAAAGACCTGCCGCTCCCGAAGTTCCCGTCATCGTAGAGGAGACGGAGGACGACGGTGCGCTGGTTGCGGCTATAACCGCTGCCGTATATGCCTGCCTTGCAGAAGAGGGCGCAAACGCTTCGGGTAAGCATCCCGAATTCGTAATAAGAAAAATAAGAGAAATAAGAAGATAATAAAGGAGAATAAAAATGCGTAAGTTTAACGTAACCGTAGACGGTAGAACATATGAAGTAGAAGTAGAGGAATTGGGCGCAAGCGCAGCAGTTGCGGCACCCGCTCCCGTTGCCGTTGCTCCTGTAGCAGCACCCGTAGCAGCTCCCGCAGCAACACCTGCCGCTCCTAAGGCAGCACCCGCTCCCAAGAAGGTAGCAACTCCTGCTAACGGCACCAAGCTCGAAGCTCCTATGCCGGGCATGGTAGTAACCTTCAAGGTAGCTGACGGCACGCAGGTCAAGAAAGGCGATCCCGTCGTAGTATTGGAAGCAATGAAGATGGAAAACGACATCACCGCTCCTTGCGACGGCGTATTCAAAGCAGTTGCGACGAAGGGCTCGAACGTAAACACGGGCGACGTACTCGCTGTCATCGGCTAATAAGGAGATACTATGTCTTCGATGTTTTTACTTGAAGGCGCGGCAGACAAGTCCATAATTGAGATCTTAGTCGACTTATATAACCAAAGCGGAATACCGCAGACGGACGTTACGAGCATAATAATGCTCGGTATAGCGTGCGTGCTTATATATCTTGCGATCGTCAAGGGCTTTGAGCCGTTGCTCCTCTTACCGATAGCGTTCGGTATGTTTTTGATAAATATCCCAGGGTCTAAGGAGATACTTTTTGCAGCTCCCGACCCCGAGATAGGCGAAAAGGGAGGACTTCTGTACTTCCTGTACCAAGGTGTCGACCTCGTAATATATCCGCCGCTCATCTTCTTAGGAATAGGAGCGATGACGGACTTCGGACCGATGATAGCGAACCCCAAGAGTATGCTACTCGGTGCTGCGGCACAGCTCGGTATTTTCGTAACCTTCATCGGCGGATTGCTTCTCGGCGATATAATAACGCCTTACATCGACCCTTCCGTATTGCCTAACGGCTACGACGCACTTGCGGCGGCTGCAACGGCGATAATCGGCGGCGCAGACGGTCCGACGGCGATATACGTAGCAAGTAAGCTCGCACCCACTCTCGTTCCGACGATAGCGATAGCGGCGTACTCATACATGGCTCTCGTTCCTATCATTCAGCCTCCTATTATGAAGATGCTGACGACCGAAAAGGAAAGAAAGATCAAGATGAAACAGCTTCGTCCCGTAAGCAAGCTCGAAAAAGTATGCTTCCCGCTTTTCGTAACGGTCATCGTAGGTATACTTCTTCCGTCCGCATTGCCGCTTCTTGGAATGCTCATGCTCGGAAACTTGATGAAGGAATCGGGCGTAGTAGACAGGATCTCGAAGGCAGCGCAGAACGAGCTTATGAATATCGTAACGATATTCTTGGGTGTTTCCGTAGGCTGCAAGGCGTACGGACCTAACTTCCTCAATATAGCAACGCTCGTTATACTCGCACTCGGACTTGTTGCGTTCTCGTTCGGAACGGCAGGCGGCGTATTGCTCGCAAAGCTCATGAACGCACTTTCGGGCGGCAATTCGATAAATCCGCTCATAGGCTCTGCAGGCGTTTCCGCCGTACCTATGGCAGCAAGAATTTCCAACAAGGTCGGACTTGAAAGCGATTCGACGAACTACCTGCTCATGCACGCAATGGGACCTAACGTCGCAGGCGTTATAGGCTCTGCGGTAGCGGCAGGCGTACTTATTGCGATATTCGGATAATTTCACACTTGAAATAAGGAGAGATTCAACTATGGTTAAAATAATGGATACGATATTAAGGGATGCGCATCAAAGTCAGGCGGCAACGAGAATGACGACCGAGCAGATGCTTCCCGCTTGCGAGCTTTTGGATAAGGCAGGCTTCTACGCATTAGAGGCGTGGGGCGGCGCAACGTTCGACTCTTGCATGAGATTCTTGAACGAAGATCCGTGGGAGAGGCTCAGAAAGCTCAAAGCGGCGCTTCCCAATACGAAGATACAGATGCTCCTCCGTGGACAGAACATCCTCGGATACAAGCACTATTCCGACGACGTAGTAGAAAAATTCGTCGAGCTTTCGATAAAGAACGGCGTAGACATCATCAGGATCTTCGATGCGCTCAACGACACCCGTAATATGGAGTGCGCAATGAGAGCGACGAAGAAATACGGCGGAATATGCGAAGCGGCAATTTCCTACACGACTTCCCCCGTTCACACGACGGAGTATTTCGTAGAGCTTTCCAAGAAGCTCGAGGAAATGGGCGCAGACGTCATCTGCATCAAGGATATGGCGAACATCTTGCTTCCTTACACGGCATACGACCTCGTAAAGAAGATCAAAGAGAACGTAAAGATCCCCGTTCACCTTCACACGCATAACACTGCAGGCACGGGCGATATGATAAACCTCAAAGCCATCGAGGCTGGTTGCGACATCGTAGATACCGCACTTTCGCCCCTTGGTAACGGCACATCTCAGCCTGCTACCGAGCCTCTCGTTGCAGCACTTAAAGGCACGGAGTACGACACTGGCATCGACCTCGAGGTACTTTCCGAGGCGGCTAAGTACTTCAACGGCGTAGCGAAAGAGCTTGAAACGAGCGGATACCTTGACTCCAAGGTACTCCACATCGACATCAACACCCTCCGCTATCAGGTTCCCGGCGGCATGCTTTCCAATCTTTTGAAGCAGCTCAAAGAGGCTAACGCAGAGGATAAGTTCCTCGACTGCTTGGCAGAAGTTCCCAAGGTTCGTAAGGACTTCGGCTATCCTCCGCTTGTAACGCCTACCTCTCAGATAGTAGGTACGCAGTCCGTTCTCAACGTTCTCATGGGCGAGAGATACAAGATGGTAACCAAGGAGTCCAAGGGACTTTTACGCGGCGAATACGGCAAACTTCCCGCAGAACCCGATCCCGAGGTACTCAAGAAGATCATCGGCGACGAGCCGAGAATTACTCACCGTCCTGCGGACGACATCAAGCCAGAGCTTGACAAGTACCGTGAGGAGATCAAGGAGTACTACGAGCAGGAAGAGGACGTATTGTCCTACGCATTGTTCCCGCAGGTCGCTCTCAACTTCTTCAAGTGGAGAAAGGCACAGAAGCAGGGCGTAGATACGACGTTCAATAAGGATACGATGGTACACACCGTTTAATAAAAAATCAAGGACGCTCCCAAGGCATCGAGTTTGGGGGCGTCTTTTTTAATGAATTGCGGTATCTTTCACAAGGTTGTGTTTTTGACGTAATTTTGTTTGCAAAACGGCGAGTTTTTTATTATCATATATAGATAGAATGTTTTGAGGTCGGTGGGCGTATGAGATTTGTCATAGCAAACGACGACGGAGTAGACGCCGTCGGCATAAAAACCATAGCGAATGCGCTGAATAGAGCAGGGTACGACGTAACCGTCGTTGCTCCTTTTGCCAATAGGAGCGGCTTTTCTCACTCCATTTCGGTAAGAAAAGCAATGGGCTTTAAGTGCGAAAATGTAGAAGGCTACGACGACGGCGTAAAGGTATACGCTCTTGACGGAACACCTGCCGATTGCATAAAGTTTGCCGCTCACCATTTTGGCAAAGACGCTTTCGACGTCGTGATCTCAGGCATAAACAACGGCTCAAACATAGGCTACGACAACCTGTATTCGGGAACGGTAGGAGCTGCTATGGAGGGCGGACTTCAAGGCTTCCCGTCCTTTGCGCTATCCGTTGGCATCGCAGACAGAGCGTCACACTTTGAAACGTGTGCACAAGTTTTCTTGGAGATACTCCCAAAGCTGCTGGGAAAGATAGGTAAAAACCGCATTTTCAACGTAAACTGCCCCGATATGGGAAGAGAGGAGCTTAAAGGCGTCAGGATGACGAGACTTGGCAAAATATCGTATGATGAGAGCTACACGCCGATAGATATCGACGGCAAAGAGGGCTTTATATTAAAAGGCGGCTTAAACGACACGCAGGAAAAGAATATAGATACCGACGTAGGAGCATTTTTCGGCGGCTACGTCTCCGTAACGCCCCTTTTGGTGGACAGAACGGACGAGAGCTTCACGGAGGCAGATATATGAGTATTTGCGTAATAGGCGGCGGCCCGTCGGGCATGATGACTGCGATAGAGTGCGCAAGGCGCGGTAAAGAGGTCGTCATCATAGAAAAGAACGAGAAAACGGGCAAAAAGCTGTATATAACGGGCAAGGGCAGGTGTAATATCACGAACGACTGCGACGAAAAGGAATTTCTCGATGCGATAAATACTAACCGCAAATTCCTGTATTCCGCCGCATATTCCTATACCTCCGCCGACGCTATGAGCTTTTTCGAGGGACTTGGCGTACCGTTGAAGACCGAGCGAGGCAATAGGGTATTCCCCGCAAGCGACAAGTCGTCCGATATTCTGAAAGCGTACAACAAGGCGCTTGATAAATACGGCGTAACGGTCAAGCTCAACGAAGAGGTGCTTGAAATAGAGAAAAAGGGTGATGCCTTTGCCGTAAAGACCAATAAAGGTAGCTACCTGTTTGATAAGGTAGTAATAGCAACGGGCGGAATCACCTATCCGCAGACGGGGTCTACGGGCGACGGCTATAAGTTTGCAAAGGGCTTCGGACACGGGATAATAAAGCCCGTCGGCGTTTTGAACGGACTTATCACGAGAGAGAGACCGAAGCTTGCAGGACTTACGCTTAAAAACGTAACGTTCACCGTAGAGAAAAACGGTAAAGTGATATATTCCGAGCTTGGAGAATTGCTTTTCACGCACAAAGGTATTTCAGGACCTATCGTTCTCACTGCGTCCTCCAAGATAGCGGATGAGAATTTCAACGAGCTTTCTGCATATATTGACTTAAAGCCTGCGCTTTCAAAGGAACAGCTTGATGCGAGGATATTGAGGGACTTTGAGACGAACAAAAACAAGACCTTCCGATACTCGCTCGACAAACTCTTGCCGCAAAGGCTGATAGACGAGGTAATAGAGCGTAGCGGCATAGATAGGGAAAAGCGAGTCAATTCCATCACGAAAAAGGAGCGCGAAAAGCTTGTAGATACGCTCAAACGCTTCAAAACGACGGTGGTCTCGCTCGAAGACGATGCGCTTGCGATAATAACCAAAGGCGGCGTAGACGTCAAGGGCATAAACCCCAAGACGATGCAGTCGTCAAAGGTCGATGGACTGTTCTTCGTAGGAGAGGTGCTCGACGTAGACGCAAAGACGGGCGGCTTCAATTTGCAGATAGCGAACGCCTCGGGCGCACTTTGCGGAAGATTTTTAGGAGGTAATTAACGGTGTCGATAAATATATGTCTTGACGGTCCTTCGGGAGCGGGCAAAAGCACGGTAGCAAAGGAAGTAGCGAGAAGGCTTGGAATAATGTACCTCGACACGGGTGCGACGTTCAGAGCGCTTGCGGTCAAAGCTATGCGAGTTGACCTTGATATGACGGACGATAAAAAGCTGACCGCCTTTCTTGACGGAACGGACGTAAGTCTTGCATTTTCCGACGGCAAAATGACCGTACTTCTCGACGGCGAGGATGTAACGGGCGTAATACGTGAAAACGGAGTGTCCAAGATAGCCTCCGACATTTCCGCATACCCCAAGACACGTGAAAAGCTGATGAAGGACTGGCGCAAGATAGCGAGAGAAAACGACGTTATCATGGACGGCAGAGATATAGGAACCGTAGTCTTACCTGATGCAAAATTTAAATTTTACCTGACCGCAGATTCAAGAGAGCGTGCAAGGAGAAGATGCGAGGAATTGAAAGCAAAGGGCGAGATAGTCGATATCGACGAGATACAAAGACAGATCGAGCAAAGGGACTACAACGACTCGACGAGAAAGACAGCCCCCTTAAAGCAGGCAGACGACGCAATGCTTGTTGACTCGACGAATATATCGGCAAACGAGGTCGTCGAGATAATAATAAAAAAAGTAACCGCAGGAGGTGACGAGTAATGTGGCTATATTGGTTTGCGAAAATAGTATTTTGGCTTCCTGCAAAGATAATTTTTCCGACGAAATTTTTTAATAAAAAGCGTATTCCCAAGGGTAAGTGCATCATAGCGTGCAACCATGTTTCGGGCTGGGACCCGATAATACTTGCGGCGTATCTCAACCGCCCCGTCTGCTTCATGGCAAAGGCGGATTTTTACAAGAACCCGATACTCAAAGTGCTTCTCACGACCCTTCACTGCGTACCTGCAAAGAGGGACGGCAAGGACTTCCAGGCGATAAGGGATGCGATAATACTGCTTGAAAAGGGTTATGCGTTCGGCTTATTCCCCGAGGGCACGAGAAATTACAAAGACTCCGACCACATACAGGAGTTCAAGAACGGCGTTGCGCTGTTTGCGTTGAAGTCGCAGACCCCCGTTATGCCTGTAATAATCAAGAGAAAAACAAGACCTTTCAGACGTAACTTCGTAACGATGGGCGACCCCGTATCCTTTGAAGAGTACTACGGCGGCAGGATAGGCAAGGAAAGCATCGACAGCGCAAGCGAAAAGCTGTGGAAAGAGATGGATAAGCTGCAAGACGGCTTTAATAAGACCCTTGCCGAGAAATACCCCAAAAAGTTTATATACACTCAAAGAGCGATAGAAGAAAAGAGAGAGAATGACGAAAATAACGGTTGACGAAAACAGCGGCTTTTGCTCGGGCGTTCTCAATGCGGTAAACACTGCGCTCAAATTTTGCGGCGACGTAACGACGCTCGGCGAGCTGATACACAACACCGACGTGATAAAAGAGCTTGAGAAAAGAGGTGTCAGAAACGCCGATAGGATAGAGGACATCACGACGAAAAAGGTAGTGATACGCTCTCACGGCGTACCGCCGAAGACCTTGCAAGAGCTCAAAGAAAAGGGATTTGAGATAGTTGACTGCACGTGCCCGTTCGTAAAAAAAATACAGGGCATAGTGAGAGAAAAAAGCGAGCAGGGCTACGATATAGTGATAGCCGGAAAAAGCACTCACCCCGAGGTCGTAGGAATTGCAGGCAATGCCATTGGAAAGGCTTATGTCGTCGGAAGCAAAGACGAGCTTGACGGCTTGCCTCTTTCCGATAAAGTTTGTCTTGTTTCGCAAACCACCTTTTCCGAAGAGAAATTCGAAGAAATCGCCGCATTTTTTGATAAAAACAAAGTTAAAACAGTTGAGATTTTCAATACAATTTGTTATACTACTTTAAAAAGGCAATCGTCTTGCAAAAAGTTGGCTCAAGAAAGCGACCTTATGGTAGTCATAGGGGACAAAAAGAGTGCGAATACGAACGAGCTTTTCAAGATAAGCAAAGAGTATTGCAAAGACGTTATCTTTTGTCAAAACACCCGTGAGATCGAGGAAAAAGACCTTACGCGTTTTGGAAATATAGGAATTGTCGCAGGCGCATCAACTCCAAAGGAGTTGGTCAAGGAGGTAAAATTGACAATGGAAGAAAAACTTCAGGATTTGCAACCTGAGAAAGTAGCCGACACCAAGGCAGCAGCTACTGACAACGACATCTCGATGGAAGATGTAATGTCCAGCCTGGAAAAGAAAAAAGAATTCAAGAGGGGGCAAATTATTGAATGTACAATAGAGTCAGTCGCTGACGACGGACTTCACTTGTCGATTCCTTCTGCTAAGACAGAAGTACTTCTTCCCAAAGAAGAGATCAGCCTTGACGGTACGTACGATAAAGAAGCCTTCAAGGTTGGCGAGAAGCTCAAAGTAAAAGTTTTGTCCAACGACGGCAAGCTTTTGATCTCTTTGAAGGCTATCGAAGACGAGCTTAAAGCTGACGAGGGAGTACAGGAGCTCATCGCAGGCAAGCCCTTCACGATGTCTTTCCACTTCAAGAACAAAGGCGGTTTGAGAGGCAGGATCGGAACTTACAACGTATTCGTACCCAGCTCTCAGATCAGAGTAGGTTACGTAAACGAAAAGGACTTCGACAAATATCTCGACAAGCCCTTGACGCTCAAAGTAATCAAAGCAGAAAATAAAGAGCTCGTTGCATCCGCAAGAGTACTTCTCGAGGAAGCAAGAAAAGAGAAAGAGGATGCATTCTGGTCTAAGATCGTCGTTGGCGAGACCGTTAACGGCAAGGTCATGAGATTCACGAACTTCGGCGCATTCGTATCCGTTGACGGATTCGATTGCCTCGCTCACATCTCCGATCTTTCTTGGGAGAACGTCAAGACTTGCGACGAAGTACTTACGATCGGCGAGTCCTACGACTTCAAGGTATTGAAAGCAGACAGAGAGACCAACAAGGTATCCTTGGGACTCAAACAGCTCACGAAGCGTCCTATCGACATCATCGCTGAGAAATATCCCGAGGGAACCATTCTCAAAGGTAAAGTAACGAGACTCAAAGCATTCGGCGCATTCATCGAGATCGAGCCGGGCGTAGAGGGACTCGTACACATCTCTCAGGTATCTCACACCTACGTTGACAACATCGCTCACGCATTGCAGGAAGGCGAAGAGGTTGACGTAAAGGTCATCGGTGTTGATACCGCAAAGAACAAGATCAACCTTTCTATCAAGGCACTCCTTCCCGAACCTGAAAGACCGGCAAGAGAAGAGAAGCCCGAGAGAGAGCGTCGTCCGAGGAAGTCCAACGGCGAAGAGAGAGCTAAGCGCGAAGACGAGCTTACCAACTGGGTAACCGGCGACGGCGGAGCATCTATCGCTGACCTTCTCGCAAAGATGGAAAACAACTAAGCCTGATACTTAGAAAAAAATTAGACCCTATGAAGAAATTCACAGGGTCTTTTTTTGCCTGATACGTATGCATCATCAGGCATATTACCGAACTTTGCCGTAAATGACTGAAACGATCGCAAAAAAGCAAAAAAATAACGCCGTAGCGGATAACAGCTGCGGCGTTTTAGTTTAATTAGTCTCTTCTTCTGAATCCACCGATAATGATTAGAAATCTTAAGAAATAAAGCAGCGACGTTAAGAACGAAGCGACATAAGTGAGTGCTGCCGCATCGAGAACCTGTGCAGCTCCTCTGCACTCCTCTTTTGTGAGTATGCCGTACTCGACGAGGTGCTTTTTAGCACGCCTTGAAGCGTTGAACTCAACGGGGAGAGTAACGAGCGCAAACAGCGTCGAAAGCCCGTAAAGCAGAATTGAGAGATTGATGACGAAGTTTGCAAGGTTTGAAGAACCCTCCGCACCTATCCACTCGATCAGAAATCCGATGATAAGAAGAGGCATAAACGCCCTCGTGCCGAAGTTGACGGCAGGGACTAAAACGCTTCTTAATTTCATCGGAATATAGCCCTCCTTTTGCTGCATAACGTGTCCGATCTCGTGAGCGGCAACGCCGAGTGCGGCGATAGAGGTGGAGCTATAAGTACTCTGCGAAAGGCTGACTACGTCGGTCGCAGGGTTATAATTATCCGTCAGATTTCCCTTGATAGCTTTGATCCCTACGTCGTAGATCCCCGCCTTAGTCATCATCTCTTTTGCCATCATGGCGGCAGATATGCCGCTTTGCGAATACACTCTCGAGTACCTCGAATAAGTCGTCGATACCTTAATTTGAGCGTATATTCCAAGCAATATGCCCGGCAGGAGTATCAACACCGACCAAGGCCCGAATATCAGAATATCCCAAAACATTGCATGTCCTCTTTTCAAAAAAATAAATTGCTTTCCTTGAGAAAGCTACCTATATTTTACTACATCGTCAGCGATATGTCAAATCGACTCAAAAACGTTGCTCACCTTGCCGTTTGACGCTTCAATCGAAAAACCCTTGCCGCTTGATAAAAATACGCGCTTTCCGTCAAAATACTCGATATCGCCTAAGCCCACGAATTGCCGCAAGGTCTCAACGTCTTTCAGCACAAAGTCGTCGCAAAGAAGCTCGAGTACGTCCTCGTCGCTTCCAAATAACAGCCGCTCAAAGAACGCCACGGGGAGAGTTTTTCCCGAATAATTTCCACGCCGCAAAAAGCTTATATGCCTTTCCTCGCATTTATACGATTTTGAAAGTAGTGTGTAGCTTGACTTTACGACGATACCCTCCATGGTAGGCGCTTCGTAGCAGATTGAGAGTACGTTCCCCGAAAGACTTGCCGTCGTATAGTGGATAGGCTGTGAAATAGAAAAATCTCCGTCGAGCGTAACGATAAAAAGCTCCCCGTCGGACTTTACGACAACTCCCTTGTCGCAGTGCAAAAAGATAGCGCTCTTAGCGCACGGCGCAGTGATAAAGCTATCTGCGTTCTCAACGACCGCAAAGAACGCCCCACGGTTTTGAAGAACAGACAAAGTAAGCTCACTGCCGAACGCATTGACCTTTTGAGAAAATACCACCTCGTCAGGCACGCTTTTAGTTGCAGAAAAAAGGAATGAGTCTCCCCGCTTTTTCAAGGTGGCGTTTCCCGCAATTATTTTGCCGTTTGCGATAACGGCGAAAAACTCTCCCGTTTCAGAGATGCCGTGAGCGGAGAACTCGGGCGGCTCGATAGAAAAATTCCGCACACTTTTCGGAAAGACCGTCCCATCGGCGGAGAATATCGTAATGTCGTCGTCAAGCAATATCTTCATGCTAATAATATGTTCAAAACGATGCACTCGTAGAACGGAAAAATAAGATTTTTTCTTAAACCCCCTATCCTTATTATATATATAGAATAATCTTCGTCCTTTTCGTCAATAACAAAGAAAAGACATAAATAAAAAAAGAGGTCGTTATGAGAAAAGAAAAAATAAAAACGCTTACGGCGGTCATAATAATGCTTTCACTTCTTCTTGCCATTCTCTCGTCGTGCGAAAAGAGCGTTCCCGTATCGGGCATTTTCGTAGAGGAAGACTCTATCACGATAGGCAAGGGCGAAAAGGCGTATATCTCCGCACACGTTCTCCCCGAGACGGCGACGGATAAAAAGCTGGAGTATAGGTCTACCGACGAGGAGATAGCAGATGTCAAAAACGGCATAATATACGGTAACGGCGTGGGCGACTGCAAGATAATCGTCTCCACAAAGGACGGAGCCTACGAGCGCACCGTAGCCGTCAAGGTAATAGACGGCGTATTGTCGGTATCAAACGGCTACGGCATAACGGACGAGCTTTACGGAAAGTATCATTTCAGAACGCTTGCAGAGGCTCTTGCGGCGGCAGAGGACGGCGACGTAATAAGGCTCGAAAGGGGTGTATACAAAGAGTACGTCAACGTAACCAAAAACGTTACGATAAGCGGTAACGGCGCAAATTTGATGGGAACGCTTGCAATAGGTAGCCCGACGCTTGAAACACCCGTAAGAGAGGTGCTTATCTCCGACCTCAATTTCACCTACAACGGCGTAACGCCCTGCGTTATCTTAGGCGGTGAGTCCAAGAACGTAACGGTATCCGACTGCTCGTTCTATTCCGAATACGGAAGCGGCTACGCAATATCGACGGATAAAACGGGCGAGTCCTCTGCGCTCAGCGAAATAAAGGTGTTGTCGTCAAAATTTACAGGCTTTGAGAACGCATTGAGACTTCACAAATACGTTGCAAAGTGCGAGATACGGGATATAGAGGTCAAAAACACCGAATACGCCTTGTATTTAGAGGGCAGCCAAAAGACCACGGTCAAAAATTCAACATTCATAGGTAGCGGCTTTATCCGCTTCAAGGCGGCGAGGGTGCTTGCGTCCGATATAGTGATAGAGGGTAATATCATCGAAAGCGGCTACGGCGACAAGCCGATAATAGTAGCTCGAAAGGGCGATGTGGAAAAGGCGTGCAAGATAGATATAAGCGCCAACACCTTCTTCGGAATCAAGGCGGCGGATATGACCGAGGAGCAAAAATACGAGCTGATGTCAAAGATAGAGGTGAAGAATGAGCTGACGGGCGAGGGCGACTACGACTTTATCGTATTCAAAAAAAGATAGAAAAAAAGGCGGTATGGAGTTATTCCGTATCGCCTTTGCGTTGCCGAAGATTTATACGTTTTCTGTCTTAAAGACCCTTTGCAGCGGCTTAAAGAGGATAAGCACGAACGCCGAGTTTATTACACCTTTGAGTATGTTGAACGGTATGAGTGCAGGCAAGAACAACTTAAGTACGTCGCTTCGGGAGTTATCCGTATAAAGTGGCGTCAGGATGTAGTTCCAAAGCAGCATTACCGCCGTCATAACGAGGGTCGATACGACAAGCCCGATAAGAGCTCCTTTAAATCCCTTGACCTTGCGATAAATAAGCGTCGCTGGCAGGGTAAAGGAGACCGCCGCAAAGACGTTCATAGTAAAGCCTATGATACCGCTACCATTACGTGTTAGAAGCTCTAAAAGGGGAGTTAGGACAGATATGATAAGGCAAGGTATAGGTCCCAACATAAATCCCCCGAGCGTTATGATAACGTCCTTCGGGTCATATTTAAGAAACGGTGCGGCGGGAATTACGGGGAAGTGGATGAAGTACGCCAGAACGTACGAAAGAGCCACGAACATTGCCGTAAGTACTATTTTTTTAGTCGAATTTTTCATAATAAAAAACGCTCCGAAAAACGGGGCGTCAAAAGCCATGCTTAATTTCTCTCCTCCGGACTATACCGTCGGCTTCGGAATCTCACCGAATCAAGCTTGCGCTTCGCGGGCTGTAACCGCCGGTGGGGAATTGCGCCCCGCCCCGAAATATTTGTGTTATAAGCGTATTATAATCTCGCTCCGCACATTTGTCAATCGTATGCATATACTTTCATAAAAACAGCCGCCGCCTATTTAGTTTTTCCATCATCCATATATATAATTCAAAGAAGCAAGCCTTTATCTTGAGGTAAAGTCTTTACAATGCCTTGCGTTTTTTTTGGTATAACTACCGTTTGATTTTTCTTATGCGTGAAACATTGCGAAATTTCAATTCCTTGCAAGCAAGTGTATTAGGGAAAACCGCCTGCAAATGCTTTATCAAACTGAATTATTTTTTGATTTTACCCCTCAAATATTTGCATTTTTATTCATATTGGTGTATAATGACGCAAATACTTTATTCAAGTGAAGTAAAAGCAAAAAGAAAGGAGATGGGAATATGTTTGAATTTTCTACAAATTCGCCGATACTATATATCCTCTCGATAATCGTCGTAATTTTCGTTACGGTAATGTGCGTCGTGTTCATCGTCAACGCCTACAAAGAGGGGCAGAGAAGAGGCATGAGCAAAGAAAAGCTCAAAAAGATAATCTCTTCCTCGGCGATATTCACGATCGCACCGTCGATAGCGATACTTTTGACGGTCTTGACCTTAGCGGGCAATATGGGCTTGCCCTTCCCGTGGCTCAGACTATCCGTCGTCGGCGCAATATCATACGAAGTACCTGCGGCACAGAACGCCGCAACCGCCATATTAGGCGAAAACGCAACGATAGCCGCTGCGGCGTCAACGAAAGAGGGCTTTTCGGTCATAGCGTATGCGATGACGATAGGTATCATCTGCGGTATTCCCTTCGTTCCCTTTGCCACGAAGAAGATCCAGAGCGGTCTTAACACCATAAAAGAAAAGGACGAGAAGTGGTCGAAGATATTCTCCGACGCCCTGTTTTTAGGACTTATTTCCTCCTTCATCGGCGTAGCGATCTCTGGCGTAACGACCGATAGAACGACGAACGCTTCGATACCTGCGACGACGGGCTCGATGCTCGTGTCTATACTTACGTTCTTAACGAGTATGTTCATGATGCTGATAATAGGCGTTCTCGTCAAGAAGCTCAAATGGAAATGGCTCGAGGCGTATGCGATTCCTATCTGCATGCTTTCGTCGATGGGCTTAGCGATAGTATATAACGCAGTTCTCCCTGCAGGACTGTTTGCGTGAGGTGGGTTATGGATTATATAAAAAGAACTGAAAAATTAGGCGCAATATTTACCTACTGCGGATTCTTACTGCTTCTTGCGGTCCCCGTAGTCATTTCGATAGCATTCGACGTATGGCCGACGTTCGGCGAGATAATGCTTGCCGTAATTCCGACCCTTGCGGTATACGTACCCGTCCAGATAATCGAGATGGTAACGTACATTCCCCTTCTCGGACGAGGCGGCTCGTATTTAGCGTTCATAACAGGCAATATCAGCAACCTCAAAGCTCCCGTAGCGATGAATACGTTAAAGACCGCCGAGGTAGAGGCAGGCACGGAGGAGGGCGAGATAGTAACCACCCTTTCCGTAGCAACGAGCGCATTGGTAACCAACGTAGTGTTGGCGATAGGCGTAATACTCTTCCTTGTAACGGGACTTGCGGACGTCATTTCCGCGCCCGTACTCGCACCTGCGTTCGATAACCTGCTTGCGGCACTGTTCGGCGCAATGGGCGTAGTCTTCATCGGCAAGAACTGGAAGATAGCCATCGCCCCGATAGCTGTCATGCTTGCGATATTCTTCATCGTCGGCTCGTCGACGTATACGAAGATAGCGTCTGTATTAGTCCCCGTTGCGGCACTCGTAGCGATAGGCGTTGCAAGAATACTCTACAAGAAGAATTTACTGTAATACCCATTGAAAATACCCTTTCGATGTGCTATTATATAAAGTAGTTATATGCGGCGAAAGACCGCAAAGGAGATAGTTATGACGTATGCTTTAATAGCCCTCGGCGTTGCGCTGGTAGTACTCATTTCGATAATATTCATTCGTGCGATGTGCTTCCTGCCGCCCGTCGTAAAGGCTGACGACGTAGAGATCCCCGAGATGCAGGAAGAGACCCTTGCCGAGCATTTCTCGGAGTTCATAAAGTGCAAGACGTTGACTCTTGATATGACCCAGGAGCTTGATGCGCCCGAGCACGAAAAATTCATTGCGCTCATTCAGGAGCTTTACCCGAAGACGTTCGCAAAGTGTGAGTTCAAGAGGGTAAACACCTTCGGCTTGGTATTGAAGTTCAAGGGCAAGTCCGATAAGAACCCGTCCTGCATAATGAGCCACTACGACGTCGTTCCCGTAACGGCTGAGAACTGGGAAGAAGACCCGTTCGGCGGCGTAATAAAGGACGGCAAAGTAATAGGCAGAGGTGCGCTTGACAATAAGGCGACCTTCCTTTGCTCCATGGAAGCCATGGAGAAGACCCTTGAGGTAAACCCCGACTTCACGCCCGAGGACGATATATACTTCACCTTCGGCGGTGATGAAGAGACCGCAGGCCTTTGCCAGCAGGCGATAGTCAAGGAGTTCGAGGAAGAGGGCAAGAAGTTCAAGCTCGTTCTCGACGAGGGCGGCGCAATAGTAAAGAACATCTTCCCGGGCGTTGCCGAGGACATTGCGGTAATAGGCCTTGCCGAGAAAGGCATAGCCAACATCGAGCTTTCCGTAGACAGCAACGGCGGCCACGCATCGACGCCTGCAAAGAGCGACCCGGCGAACGTACTTGCGAGAGCTCTCGTAGCGTTAGAGAAAAATCCGATGAAAGCGGAGATATCCACCCCTGTATCGGTCATGCTCGACACCTTAGGCAGATATTCAAGCTTCGGCTTAAAGCTCGTATTTGCGAATATGTGGCTTTTCAAGGGCTTGGTCAAGAAGATATTTGAAAAAGGCTTGGAGACCAATGCAATGCTCAGAACGACGTTTGCGTATACCGAGCTTAGCGGCAGTAACGCCAAAAACGTCCTGCCGACGACAGCGAAGTGCAACGTCAATATAAGAATGATCAGCGGCGACACGATAGACACCGTCGTCGAGCATATCAAGAAAGTCGTCAACGACGACAGAGTCAAGATAAATGTACTCACCTACTTCAACCCCGGCCCTGCTGCCGACGTAACCGACTTTGGCTACCAGACCGTTCAGGCGACCATGCACGAGGTATACCCCGAGGTAGTCGTAACGCCTTACATCATGCTTGCGGCTTCCGACTCGAGGTTCTACGGCAATGTTTCGGATAATACGCTCAAATTCGCTCCCTTGAGGATGTCGGCAAAGCAGCGTAAGTCCGTCCACGGCGACAACGAGTGCATCGAGACCTGCGCATTGAAGAAAGGCACAGAATTCTACTACGCCCTCCTCAAAAAGCTGTAAAAACGAGAATTTCCGCCCGATACGGGCGAAATGATATGTAGAAAGCAAGAGCAGAAGTTGACTTCTGCTTTTACTTAAACCGCTTTCAGAGAAAGCAGGACGCAATACTCATATAAAGCCACCGAAACCGACTTTACCAACTCCATACTCCATATAAAAAGATTACATAAAGCCGATTTCGCCTTTATATGAAGCGTTCGTCGTTAATATCGATGACCGGGTCCGTAAAAAATTGCCATTGCATAAAGGTAAAGTAAGAGTGTTTACCTGCGCCCTCTGTAAAAAGCAGAAGAACCCACACGCCGCCCTACAGTCTAAAAAAATCCTTATGAAAGGCTCCTTTGTGTAAAGGGAGCTGTCTGCGTAGCAGACTGAGGGATTGTCTACTACCGTAATTTCTATCTCAAACAAATGATAGAATCCAAAACCTCATTTCCTAAACAGTCTAAATAATAACCAATCCACAACTCTTCACTCTTCACTCTTCACTATTCACTTGTGGCGAAGCCACACAAGCCTCCCTCCGAGAGGGAGGGGACCGCGTTA
>CAYOSU010000002.1:0-132800 GCA_964406735.1 uncultured Clostridia bacterium
TCTTAAAATTAAAAAAAGAACTAAACCTTTTTGGTTTGGTCCTTTTTTTGGCGGAAAGTTAGGGATTCGAACCCCAGGAGGCTATTCACCTCAACGGTTTTCAAGACCGCCGCATTCGACCGCTCTGCCAACTTTCCAAAGCCTTATTAGTATAACAAACGACGCTTAGTTTGTCAAAAGCTTTTTAAGGCTTTTTTAATAAAAACAGTGTTATATTTTTTCATTTAAGCCATATCGGCTCTATCGTCGTAGACCATTATTGACAATATTGCCATAAGCGCCCATATCGCAAGGGTTACTATGGTTGCAAGCAAGCCCTCTGTGAAGGTTGCTGCTATATACAGCTTTTCGGCGTACTCGGAAAATACAAAGGGAGAAAAGAAAATTATTCCTACTCTTTCAAGAGCAGCACTTCCAAAAAGCAATATCACAAGGCAAAGTGCGAACGGAATGCTGCTATTTTTCATTAAAGCCGTTAGCGACATCAAAATCAAAAGGAAGAATATTATGACTTCCATAACGCAAAGCGAAGCAATCATTACATCGCCAAGCGTTACATAAGCGACCTTTGTGTGTCCCAAGACGACCGCCTCTTTCGGATAGACCAAAATAGCCAAAACACCGTTCAGTGCCGTTGCGACGAAGCCTATTACCGCAGGTACTATTATCTGAACGACGTACTTTGCAGCCAAGTGAACGCCCGGTTTTAAGCCCATACAAAGGGGTTGAACAAGCCGTTTACTCTCTATCTCTCCCATTATCAAGGGCTTGACGAAAAGCAGGCATATAAACAAATATACCGACAAGAACAGCTTATTCGTCATCCCTATCATGCCGTAACGAGAATTAAGCGAATACGTTGTCGTGCTCAAATTGTTAGACACTGAAAAAGTTGACGTTGAAAGCAACCAACAACCTGCCAATATTCCGACTGCCGAGAAAACGTATATATAAATGCGCCTCGTTCTCAGCATCTCCATCCACTCTCTTTTTAACGATATTTTGAACTGCTTACGCTTCATCTCAGGCTTATCTCCCTTAAAAATGCTTCTTTGAACGCTTCCTTGAACATCGAAAGGTTGCTATACGCAACGTTTGACGCTATGACTATCTCCATAAGCTCGGTAGGACGTCTTATATCGGACGTTATTACCGTCTTTCTGTTGCGACGTGAAATGCATATATCCTCCATCGAGGAAACGAAGTTTTTCAGGGCAACGAACGAAAGCTCATCGCAGTCAAGCATTACGCCCGTTTTTTCGCTGTCGATTACGTCTTTGACAACGCATTGGTTTTTTATCTGACCGCTTGCCAACAGACCTACGACGTCGCAGTAATTTTCTACGTCAAAGAACGAGTTGGTGGACATTATTACCGCTTTGCCGGAGTTCTTTATCTTTACGAAGGTCTCTTTTAGTTCCTCTTTCGCGTCTACGTCGAGGTTTGAAGTGGGCTCGTCCATCAAGATGACTTTGGGATTTCCGTACAACACGGAGGCTATTACGAGCTTTTGGCTCATACCTTTTGAAAAGAGGTATATGCGCTTGTTTACATGCGCAGAGAGATCGAACATCTCAAAGAGCATATCCATCCTCTCCTTCTGCACTTTTTTAGAAAGTCCAGCTATATCACCGAGGTATTCAAAGTATTCCTTTGCAGTCATATACGGGTAAGCAACAAAGTCTCCCTGAACGTAACCTATTACATTGGGAATACGCTTTATCACCCTTATATCCTTGCCGTCGACTTTAATACTGCCGCTGAAGTCCTTATCTGCTCCTGCGATACAGTTGAGAAGAGTCGTCTTGCCGGCGCCATTACCGCCTACGATGCCGAACACCGCTCCGCTTGGAACGGAAAAGGAAACGTCGTCGATTATAACATTGGAATGCTTTCTTTTGTGGGTAAATTCCTTGTGAATGTTGTTGATCTCAATCATTTGGTTATCCTTCGAGTTTATCAAATAGCTTTTCAGCATTGCTGTTCAAAGACTTGTAGCTTAACAGCGCAAACATAATAGCTAATACTATCAATATAAAGTATACGGCGCATTTTGTCAATATTTCAGAAATATTCAGCGCATCGGGCAAAACGTCGCCCAAAATTATGACTATTCCGACACCAAAACCAATGCCCATTGCCAAGAACATAGAAGTCGTCATTGCAGGGTTATTCTTCATTCCCTCTGCTATTGAAGTCCAATTTAGGCGAGGTTTGTCTATATCTACTTTTATCTGCCTTGAAACGAAACCGAAGGCAAAAATCGCTATTACGACAGCACGTAATATAGTTTCTATGACACCGACTTCGAAAAACAGCAACGTTGCGCAACCGAGGATCGTCGATATTACGGAAAACGCATACGCAAGAATAAGCTTTGCTCTTACCTGCAACGAGAAAGGTACGGGGAATATCTTCATCAAATACCAATGGTTATTCTCTCGTGTAAGCGCCGAGCTTGCTACGTAATTCGTACCGCATGCAAACATAAAAAGCAGCCACGTTCCCATAAGATCGAGCATTATAACTCCCATTCCGTCATCTTCCATAATGCCCATTTCTTTATACATAACGCCGAAAATGAGTATCATCATAAGGGGCGCAAGGACTATTTGCGTAAGGCAGTAGAAAAGTAATGACGAATCACGGGTTATCTCCTTGAAGTCCTTTACTATAAACGTTTTGAGAAGGTCTGTCTTGACGTAATTAGTAGTTTTTACCTTTACGGAATCAGACTCTGACGCTATCGCAACAGAGCGCCTATATACGCCACCAGAGAGAAGGAATGCAATTAAAAGTCCTATTCCCCAAACGGCTATGACTGTCAAAATATTCGACAAAATTCCGTCGGATAAGAATACTATTCCCGAGAGCGCATAATCAAAGAACATCGCTTCGCCAAGTTTGATAAGTACTGCAACGGAAGCAGCGATGTTTTCGTCAGCAAACTCAAAAGACGAATACATCTTTGACATAAATATGACGTAAAGTATCATAAACGCTACGTACATAATTATCGAGAAAAAGCCTTTGAGCGTAGTATTGCGTTTTACAAACGAGAATACGAACATTAATGGGATCAAAAGTATACTCGATACCGTTAACGACAAAACAGGTGCGATTATTACTGCAATTACGGACAATATATAATAGCTTACGCCCATGCCTGCGACTACTCCGTATATTGCAGTCGCAACTAATCCCGCAGTTCCTGCGTATATAAGCTCGTTAAAGGTAACGTAAAGGAGTTTTGCGAAGAATATCTGCCTCGTAGTTACCGGAAGTGTCGACAAAAAGGTGTTATCGGTCGCAAAAAACAGCGTATTTACCAATAAAACCGTTCCGAATATCAATGCAAAGGTCTGTTCGGAAAAGAATATCGCAGAGATGTACGCTCTTCCCACTCCCGCATCGGAGCTTACTATCGAATAGGATATTAGCATATAGATGAGCAGCGGCAAGACAGTTACTGCAAGCACGGCAAACGCCGCAATAAGCGACGCTTTAGTGCCCTTGCTCCTCTTGCTCGTTTTATCTATGCGGTAGTTCTGTTTGAACAGTACCTTGACGAGAAGCCATACGTTTTTCACGCTTCAATACCTCCCGTCAGTTTGAGGAAGTAGCTTTCAAGCGACTCATCGCCGCTTTGCGCCTTTAAGTCATCGATCTTTCCGACCGCAACGAGCTTTCCGTCGTCAATGATTCCTACTCTATCGCAAAGCTTCTCTACGATCTCTAAGACATGCGAGGAGAAAAAGACGGTATTGCCGTTCTTTACGTGCTCCTTCATCGCCTCCTTGAGTTCGTAACTGCTTTGAGGGTCGAGTCCCATCATAGGCTCGTCGAGTATCCAAAGCTTGGGGTTATGTATCAATGCGCCGATGACTACTATCTTTTGCTTCATGCCGTGAGAGTAGGTCTTTATCTGGTTATTTATTGCATCGCCGAGATTGAACATCTTGATGTACTTTTCAGCTCTTTCCTTTCTGTCTTCCAAGGAAACGCCATATACGTCAGCCATAAAGTTGATATACTCCATACCTGAAAGCTTGTCGTATACTTCGTGATTATCGGGAACATAGCCGATCTTCAGCTTTGCAGCAACAGGATCGGTCTTTAAATTCACGCCGTCGATGTATATTTCGCCCTCGTCAAAGTTGAGTATACCGCATACAGTCTTTATCGTAGTCGATTTACCTGCGCCGTTAGGACCTAAAAAGCCGAATATTTCGCCGTTTTTAAGTTCAAGCGAAAGTCCGTCAACCGCTTTTTTGTTGCTCTTCAAATAAGTTTTACTGAAATTCTTGATAGTGAGCATAATTATATCCTCCAAACATTTAAAATTATATCACATTTTTGGTTTGTTGTAAATCGATTGTTTTAATATCTTGTCACATCTGCTAAAATTCGCAAAAATTTTTTATAATTTATTTGTAATAACAATAAAATCTATGCTATACTTTTTCAAAACGAAGGCGTATTTAGGAGGATATATGAAATATACTAATAGACTGAAGAAGATCGTTAATTTTTTTGACATCGTCACGAAAATTGCTTATATCGTAACCATTGTAGGCTTTGCTTGTTACGGAATAACGATAATAGCAGGACTATTCTTCTTAGATACCGTTGACTGGTCGCTTGGGCTTAACGCTACGATCGCAACTCCGTTTTTAGAAGAATACACTATATACGGCATTATCACAGACATTATCGAATTGGTATGCTTCTTCTTTGTTATAAGAGCGGCAAGAGCGTATTTTGTGTACGCTAAACAGAACTCGCCTTTTTCAAAAGAAGCTTCCGATAAGCTGAGAAAATACGCTATCATCGATATTGCGACCTACATTCCTTTCTTCATTTTGAGAACGACCTGCGACAGTTTTTTCCACAGCACCGATATAGCGTATACTTTGAGTGTACATTCCATAGTAAGCGAAATTGCTAATAACGCAATCATCTTCATGTTATTATTCTTCATCGCATATATCGCAGAGCGTTTTGAGAAGCTCGACGATAAGGACGTAAGAAGCATGAAGAGCCTATATTCAAAGCTCGAAAACATTTCAAAGAAATTGACAACGGTATTTGCCGCTGTTGTGGCAGCAACGCTCGTTCTTGGCATTGCATTCAGCTTTATTCAAGTTGAGTTCGAGATCGGCCTTTCCGACATACTATTCGACGGAACGTCATACTCGCTCCCGATATACTTTTTCTCTCTGTGTTGCACGTTCATAACGCTCGTTATGACGGCAAAGTTCTGCAACGAATATTTTTCTAACATCAATAAAAACGGAACGATATTTATCGACAGCGACTTGACACTTCTCAAAAAGAGAGCGATCACCCTTTTATTTTTCCCTATCATTTTGACCGCTATCTTTGACTTGATAATTGTTATCGTGTTTAACGACGTATCAGTCGGCGTTGTGCCAGATTACGCAGTTCTGATCGCACTCGTAATGGCACTTATTCGCATTATGACATACGCTAAAAAAGAGCAGATAGAGCTTTCTGAAGGCGGTAACAACGAGCCGAATAAAGAAGCCGAATCACCGTTTTTGAACTAATAGCTAAATAAGTAAAGCGTCCTGCAAAAATGCAGGACGCTTTTTAATATAATCGTATCAGGTACGGTTAGTTTTATCTAAACTATTTTATCTCGACAGAGCCTGTGGAAATCAGTCTTCCCGAAGCCTTATCAAAGAGCATTACGCCGTCGCCCGTTATCGAAACGTTGACCTTTTCCCCGATGCTATAGGTAATTCCTCCGAAGATAACACCTGTGAGCAAGAGATTGCCGATCTTTATCCTTACGGTAGTTTCCATACCGGTAGGCATTGCACTATATATCTCTCCGACGATCTTTCCGTCGGGGACTATCTTGACAAACTCGGGACGAACGCCAAGGATGAAGTCTCTATCCGTTGCAGGCTTTTCTTCCTCTATCTCGGACTCGTCGATCTTTGCGATACGGCACTTGAAAACGGTGTCTTTATTCGCTTTTTCGACGTTTCGCTTATCCTGCATGCGAGCCTTTCTTACGCTCTCTTTCTCAGCCTCTAACGCCGCATTTTCTTTTCTCCAAGCGGCTAAATCAAGGCTTTCAGACTTGAACGTGAGGTTATTTTCGCCGTTGAAGACGCTAAGCTCAACGCCGTTTTCGGCCTGCTCGCCCTCAGCTTCGATGAAGTTGATTTGCGGATTTCCTACGAAGTCAGCTACGAACGTGTTCTCGGGCTTGCCGTATACGGTCAGCGGTGCGTCGTATTGCTGTAAAACGCCGTTATCGATAAGGCAGATCTTGGTTGCAAGGGTCATTGCTTCCATCTGGTCGTGGGTTACGTATACGAACGTGCTACCCGTATCAAGGTGAAGTCTTTGAAGCTCGCTTCTCATTTCAAGACGGAGCTTTGCATCAAGGTTAGAAAGAGGCTCGTCCATGAAAAGTACGGTCGGCTCGGGAGCAAGCGTTCTTGCTATGGCAACTCTTTGCTGCTGTCCGCCGGAAAGCTCGGCCGGGTATCTATCCATGAACATACCGATCTTGACTATCCTCGATACACGCCTTACGGAAAGGTCGATCTCTTCTTTTGAAAGCTTCCTCGTTTGCATCACTACAGCGCCGTTTTTGACGTATTCGTAGTTTTCGTTGAGAGTACAACCTTCCTTCTGAGCAGTGGCTTTTGCCTTTTCTACGACCGATTTAAGCTCCGAAACAGCGGCTTGAGCCTTTGCCTTAGGATCGGTCTCCTTTTCAAAGCCGTAGGATAATAACTTTTTCGCAGATGGCATCGATATAATATAGGTATCGATAAGCTTGAGCTGAGCCTTGCTTTGATCGATATTGCCTTTTTTATCTCTACACTCTTCGATGAGCGTTACGAGCTTTTCTACGTCGGAGAGTATCTCTATCTGCTTTGCGGCAACTCTTGCCTCGAAGCTTATTTTCGGGAGCTCCTCTTTGACGTTTGAAAGTCCGAACGAGATGTTCTGATAAACGGTCATATTAGGCCACAAAGCGTAGTTCTGGAACAGGAAGCCTACTTTTCTCTTATTCGCAGGGACGTTGATTCCGAGTTCGCTGTCAAATACTACCTTGTCGCCAATGGTGATACGTCCGCTCGTAGGGGTCTCAAGACCTGCTATCATACGAAGCGTCGTCGTTTTTCCGCATCCGGAAGGTCCAAGCAACGTTACGAATGCATTATCCTCTATGTCGAGGTCCAAATGGTCAACGGCATAGAAGCCGCCCCATCTTTTTGTTACGTCAGTTAATTTAATTTCAGGCATGTTTTATCCTCCAATACCTTTGTCGAGGCTTGCGCCCGTAAGCTTGTTGATGAGTGCATTGCAGACGAGAACGGTTACGATAAGAATCAAGTTCATACCGCTCGAGAACGCCGCAAGACCCATTTCGTCGAAGTAATCCATCGTGGTAGAAAGTATCGTACCGATACCTGAGAGCATCATAAACAAAGACAACTCTCTTACGCAGGTGATGAATGGTAACAAATATCCCGAGAGAATGGAAGATTTCTGAATAGGAATAATTATCTTGAACATCCTCTTGAACCACGGTATATCCTGAATTATCGCCGATTCCTCTATCTCACCCGAAAGCTGAAGCATCGAATTCAAAGAAGACCTACTTGCGAAAGGTATATATTTTACCGTGCCGACGATGATAAGAAGCGCATAGGTGTTATATAAGCTGAAATACTCGTTGCAAAGGAGCTTATAGAACGCAATACCAACGGCTATCGACGGCATAAGGTACGGAATGAACGCCATGTTGTTGACGTAGTTTGCAAACTTCTGACGGCGGTTCTTGGAAACGGCGTAACCGACGAGCGTACCGAGCGTTCCTGCCGCAAGTGCGCACAAGACGGAAACTATTAAAGTTCCCTTGTATGCAGTCCAGATCGTGTTGTTATAAAGCATACCGAGCTGACCGTACATACCGTATTCGCCCTTCGGGTCGTTGTTGAGCCACCACTTTGTGGTAAGGTTTGCGGGATTCCACGTCTTCAAGAAGCTGTAATCGCCGGGGTTCGGCAAGAAGGTCTCGAACGCAAAGGAGATTATCGGGTAAATACTCGTGAAGAACGTGAATACTACGAGAATTATCGCTATAGCGTATTTGCCGACTTTGCCTAAGTTTATCTTGGAGATCTGTCCAGACTTACCAGTTACGGTCGTGTAGTTCTTACGGCTCTTCAAGCTCCTTTGGTTGAGAAGAAGTATTACGACGCCGAGTATCATCATTATGACGGCAAGAATACTCGATTCTGCGGTATAGGTGCTCTTCATGCTGATGTACTTCGTCGAAAGGGTCGTAAGTCCCAAGTAGTGCGGAACGGGATAGCTTCCCATGGAGCTTCCGAAGACCAAAAGAACGGTCGACAGGATAGCAGGCTTTATCATAGGAAGGGTTATCCTCGTCATTATCTTATATTTCGGTGTATCAAGAATGGTTGCGGCTTCCTCTAAGTTTGCGTCCATATTGCGGAAGATACCGCCAATGAGGATATACGCAAACGCCGAGTAGTGAAGTCCCAATACGATAACGCATGGGAAAATTCCCTGACACCACCAAAGCGGCATGTGAATATTGAACAGTGCCGCCAACAGTCCGTCGCTTGTATGCGTTACGGCGTTACTGTTGAAGAGGTTTCTCCATACCATAGCGAGCGTCCACTGCGGCATGATATAAGGGAATATAAATATCGAGCTAAGGTATTTTTTGAATTTGAGGTTGGTTCGTGTGATAAGGAATGCGAACAAGCCTCCGAATACTATCGCCGCTACACAGGAAAGAGCGGCAACAATGAGAGTGTTAAAAAGCGGCGTCCAAAGATTTGTCTTGGAAAGCTCGCCGGTAAACAGGTCAATATAGCTGACAAGCGAATAACCGGTAGGTTTTCCCGACCAATAAGTCTCGATCGTTCCTCTATGGATCTTGAACGTATCCTCTACTATAGCTATCATCGGCGTTACGGTAGTTATCGTACAGATAATGCCCATGATAACGAGGATCACGTTGTGAGGCTGCATAAAGAAGGTCTTGACTTTATTGAGACGCACTCTCCTTTCGTTTGCTTTGTTAGACGAAATATTAGTCATAAAACCTCCAACACGGAGCCGAAACTATTTCGGCTCCGTGCAGATAATTTTTTCAAAGTATAAAGCTATTTAAGCTTATTTGCCGTATTTAGTAAGAGTGTCGATCCACGTTCCGACGGTGTATGCAACGGATGCGCAATACTCAGGATCTTCGATAGCGAGTCTATCTTCCCACCAATCAAATCCACGGTCTTTAAGAACATCGTAAACTGCTCCGTCCTTTTCGCCCGTTACGTGGTCGGGATGAGCCGCATCGTTTTCAGCCGCTACAACAGGGTTAGAAGAATATCCGCCGATGTCCTTGCCCCAAGCGTCGAAGCCCTTCTGTGTGCAGGTCATATAAGCGATGAATGCGCATGCAGTCCAAGGCATCGGGCTGTTCTTGGTAACAAACAAATAGTGGCAATATCCATATCCGCCGAGACCTACGTAATTATCTTCGTAAGCTGCGACCTTAACGTTGTTCTTGGAAACGGAGTCGGACTCTGTTACAGAACGAAGTTTTGAATATACCAACAAACCGAACTGATCAGTAGCGGACTTATCAACGAGCATGTTGCAGATAGGACCGTCGTCAGTCTGTGCGCTGTAGCTTTCTACCCAAAGCTTGATCCAGGCAAGAGCGTATTTACCGTTCTTCCCGAGCTTAAGCTCTGTAGCTTTAGATTCAACTGCAGATACAGCCTTGTCTACATAAGCCTTTTCGGAAGCGGAAAGAGCGTCGTAAGCAGTCTTAAGAGAATCAGCGTATTCATCTTTCGTCAACATATACAAGAAGTTTCTGCCGACGATCTCGGAATCGATATCCATGAAGAGGCCGTGTTCGCCTTCAGCTACGAAATCCCAGATGTTGTCATAGGACTTAGAACCCGTGCAGTTGTACATGAATACCTTGTTAAGAGTCTGAAGAGCGAGGTAGCCGCTGAACTTTTCAGGGGTCGTGCCGTTAGCCTCTGCCCACTCCTTCGGGATGTATCTTTCCAAGATACCGGGCTGAACCATCTTGCTTTCGATCTGGTTGCCGTCCTGAATAAGAGTCATAGAGAACTCGCCTTCGGATTTAGCAGAATCGGTTGTAATCTGTTCAAATATCGCATTTCCCTTAGGCTGAGCCCAAGTGAACTCAAGCGTATATTCGCCTAAACCGTTCTTTTTGGCAACTTCGTTTACGTACTCGATGAAGTAAGGAAGAGCAGTCTTACCGCGGCTAGAATTACCAATACCGTTGAATGTTTTGCCGTTACTCTCTTCATAAGCCTTGAGCATAAGCTCGTCGAGCGACATAGTCTGAGCTTCAGCGATTATTTTCTCAACTTCGGTCAATTCAACCTTAGGCTGACATGCAGCAAGAGAGAAGCAAGAAGCTACGAGCACTAAAATGAGTGCCAATGAAACAATTCTTTTCATTTTTTCCTCCATAACATAAAAAGATTACATTTATATTAACGCATTTTGCGATAATACCAAATCTATTTTGTTATACCCATCATAACCAGAAATCAAGCGTCAAAAAACGTTTTCTTCCAAGGACACCATAATTCTATCACTTCGTTAAAACATTGTCAATACCCAATTTGAAAAAAGTTTACAAATAATTCGTAAAAATCTATACGAATATCGTTCAATGAGGCAAATAGTTAGAAATAACACAAAACTTCAATTTATTAAACAAAAGCGACGCCCGATATTATCAGACGTCGCATGTATTAATTCGACAAATATGGCTAATTTTTAGAGCGATTTAGCGATCTTTACGGCGTTTTCAACCGTAAATCCGAAAGCCTCGAAAAGCTTTGCAGCAGGTGCGGATGCACCGAAGTGGTCGATCGTCAACATCTTGCCGTTCGTGCCAACGTATTTATACCAAGGCATAGATACGCCTGCCTCGATAGCCATACGCTTCGTAACGTTTTTGGGAAGAACGCTCTCTTTGTATTCCTCAGACTGCTCTTCGAAGATCTCTACGCAAGGCATGGATACTACCCTTGCCTTTATTCCCTCTTCTTTGAGTGTTTCCGCAGTCTTGACCGCAAGCTCGACTTCCGATCCCGTTGCGATAATGATAAGATCGGGAGTTCCGTCGGTATCAACGAGTACGTAACCACCCTTCATTGCGTTTACGCCGCTGTTTTCATACTGCGGGAGGTTCTGACGGGAAAGTACCAAGCAGGTAGGCTTGCCGCTATTCAATGCAATATTCCAAGCACAAACGGTCTCTTTGCCGTCGGCAGGACGAACTACGTTGAGGTTGGGCATTGCACGCAATGAAGCCAAATGCTCGATAGGCTCATGCGTAGGTCCGTCTTCACCAACGCCGATGGAATCGTGCGTCAGAACGTAGGTTACGGGAAGTCCCATAAGGGCGCTCATTCTCATTGCGTTTCTCATATAGTCGGAGAATACCAAGAAGGTGGCGCAGAATACTCTGAGTCCGCCGTGAAGCGCCATACCGTTGGAGATAGCAGCCATAGCGTGCTCTCTGATACCAAAGTGAATATTTCTTGCAACTCTATCCTCTACGGAGTTGAATGCAGAGGATTTTATCTTCGTCTTGTTTGCAGGCTCAAGGTCAGCAGAACCGCCGAAAAGGTTAGGAACGGAAGATTCAAGTCTATTTAATACGACGTTACCGCAGTTTCTCGTAGCGTCAGGCTTTTCAAAGTCGAACATTCCCTCTATCTTAGTGATATCAACGGGATCGTTGCTATGCCATGCCTTGAATTCAGCGGCAAGTTCTGGATAAGCAGCTTCGTATTTAGCAAAAAGTGCATCGTAATTTTCGTGTATCTTTTTGCCCTTTGCAATCTGTTCGCCTCTGAACTCGTCGATATATTCGGGAAGCTCGAAGGGTGCGTAATTCCAACCGAGATTTTCACGCATGAGTTTGATGTTTTCCTCGCCCAAGGGTGCACCGTGACAGCTTGCCTTGCCTGCCAAAGGAGAACCGTAGCCGATAACGCTCGTGCAAATGATGATAGTAGGCTTTTCCGTCTCTGCTTTTGCTTCTTCGATAGCCTTTGTCATCTTATCGACGTCGTTTGCGTCGTCCACCTCTATTACCTGCCAGCCGAGTGCTTTATGTCTCAAAGCTACATCCTCGGAGAACGTGCAGTTGATATCGCCCTCTATCGTGATGCTGTTTCTGTCGTAGAAAAGTATGAGCTTGCCGAGCTTATTCGTGCCTGCAAAGGATGCCGCCTCGTTTGCAATACCCTCCTGCAAGCAACCGTCGCCGCAAAGGCAATAAGTATAATGATCGACAACGGGGTAACCCTCGCGGTTGAACTTTTCCGCAAGAATGCTCTCTGCATACGCAAAGCCTACTGCGTTTGCAATACCCTGACCGAGAGGTCCTGTAGTCGTCTCTACGCCCTTTGTGTGCTTATATTCGGGATGTCCCGGCGTGAGGCTGTTGAGCTGTCTGAAATTCTTGATCTCCTCTATCGGCATGTCGTATCCGAAAAGGTTGAGAAGCGAATATTCGAGCATCGAGCCGTGGCCTGCCGACAATACGAATCTGTCTCTATTGACAAAACTCGGATCGGTCGGATCGACGTTCATATTCTTCCAAATGGTGTAGCCCTCTGCCGCCGCACCGACAGGAAGTCCGGGATGACCGGAATTTGCTTTCTGAATGGCGTCAACGGACAGCATTCTTATTGAATTGATTACCTGCAGATCTTTGTTATCCATTTACCTTTGCTCCTTATATATATCTTTTTAGGTTATCCGTATTGAGACCTTCATATGAAGATAAAAATCCGTATACGGTCTTTGCCATAACGCTTACGCCGCCCTCGTCTTCGCTTTCAAAATTGAGCGGCATTATCGGGTCGTGAAGACTCATTCTCAAAAGACACCAGCCGTTACCGTGGTCTTTATCGAAATTAACTCGCACGCCCTCGTAATTGGGATATTCAAGCGAAAGTCCCTCTTGATCTTCGACAAACGTCTTGAAATCATCCAAGACTTTTTTGCCGTATTCAACAAAATCGGCAAGGTAGAAGGTCATACGAACCTCTACAGCCTCTTTCGGCATTTTCAAATCTTTTATCAAGCTATCAAGCGACAAGCCTTTTTTATTGAGCTTTGCAGCCTCTATCAGAAGTCTCGTTACAAGATACGCACCGTCGTCAAGGAAATAGTTCTCTTTGAGTGCGGCGTGTCCGCTCGTTTCAATCGCAAGCGGCGTATAAACGCCTTGGCTATTTAGCTCTATCGCTTTGTTGATTACGTTCTTATAGCCACGTCTATACCTATAATGCTCGCCGCCAAGCTCCGTAATGAACTCTTTTAAGCCGATGCTCGTTATGCTGTCGGTTACTATCGTTCCTTTCTTTTCCTTGAGAAGTATAGCCGAGATGAGTGCTATCAAAGCGTTGCGGTTTATTTCCTCGCCGCTTTTTGCAACTATCGCAGCTCTGTCTACGTCGGTATCGAAGATGACTCCAAGGTCAGCGCCGTTTTTCACTACGCACGCAGAAATGCTATCCATTGCCGTGTGATCCTCGGGATTTGGTATATGATTTGGGAAAGTGCCGTCAGGTTCTAAGAATTGCGAGCCGTCGGTATCTGCGCCGAGCTCTTTCAATATCTTCTCGTAAAAACCGCCTGCGCCGTTTCCTGCGTCTACCACTATCTTCATACCCTTCAACGGAAGGTCATCGCCGCAAGAAGTCTTTACGAAATCCGTAAGATGCTTTGAGTACGACGGCATATAGCAAAGGTCGTTGACGGTTCCGCCGACTTTTTTCTCAAGCGTTGCATCAAAAGCCAAATCTATCAGCTCGTCGATATCGGAAGATTCGAGTCCGCCGCTTTTTAAGAAAAACTTTAAGCCGTTACGCTCCGACGGAAGGTGGCTTGCCGTTATCATTATCGAACCGTCAAGGGAAACGCTTGCGTTCTGGAGTGCCATGAACATCGACGGCGTTGACGAAAGACCCGTTAAGTATACCTTAACACCGTCGTTTGAAAGCGCAGTCGAGAGCGCAGTCTCGATACGTTTGGCAGAAAGGCGCGAATCGTGCCCTATCGCCACGGAAATATCCGTCTTGCCGCATTTGTTACGCAAAAACGACGCAAATGCGACGGCAAAACGGGCTATTGCCTCGTCGGTTAGCGTTATATCGCTTTCCTTACCCGATGCGACACCTCTGATATCAGTGCCGCTTTTCAGCTTTTTTAAGTCGAAGTATTCCATACGCTTTTATCATACAACATCATTATGAATTTTGCAAATGTTTTTCAAAAACGTTTCTATATTCAATTCTTAAATAATAGAATGTATTATCTGATCAGGAGGACAACTATGAAAAAATCTATAATCTGCACTGTGATCGCAGCTATAATGCTTGCCTTTTCTCTTTTCTCCTTTTCGTCATGCGAAAAAGTCGAGAAGACGAGCTATACGGCTGACGTCGTTTTTGACGACGAGCGTATGTCTATCGACTGCACGCTTGACGTGGTGTTCGTGAATACGTACGACTTTGACGTCGAGACGCTTTGCTTTAATACTTACGGCAATGCTTACAGGGAAAACGCAAAGATGTCGCCCATACCGCCCGAAAAGACGTACGAGGCGTATTACGGCAAGAAAAGTTATGGGTATATAGACGTTAAGGAGTGCTATATCGATGGCGAAAAGGCAACACATGCAATGAACGGCGAGGACCTGAATTTACTTTGCATAAGCTTAAACGAGCCGCTGAAAAGCGGCGAGTCTGTTAAAGTTCGAATCGAGTTCTCGGAATCTCTTTCTAAGGTCAAGCACAGGCTCGGTTACAACGAAAAAACGGTCAACTTCGGAAACTTTTTGCCCGTTCTTTGCGTATACGAGAACAATAGCGCAATCGAATGCCCGTATTATTCAATAGGCGATCCGTTCTACTCGGAAGTTGCTGATTATACGGTGAAGATCAAAACACCGTCGGAGTATACGATAGCGGCAAGCGGCGAATGCACGGACGCACTTTTAGGCGGACGGTTTACTACTTATACCTACAAGCTTGATAATGCGAGAGATTTTGCTTTCTTTGCGTCAAAAAACTTTAACGTCGTGTCGGGCAAGGTGGACGGCGTAACGCTTAATTACTATTACGTTTCAGACGACGACCCGTCAAGGTCGTTTGAAGTTGCGGCGGACGCACTACATACCTTTAAATCACTGTATTGCGAATATCCGTATAAGACGCTTGCCGTCGTTGAGTCCCCTCTCGTTTTCGGCGGCATGGAATATCCGTCGATATGCCTTATTGCAGACGACCTGCAAGGGAATGAGAAAACAGAGTCTATCGTTCATGAGATAGCGCATCAATGGTGGTACGGACTCGTCGGAACGAACGAAGTCGAAAACGGCTTTATCGACGAGTCGCTCGCACAATACTCCGTAGCACTGTTTTTTGACGAGAACGCTAAATACGGCACAACAAAAACAGACTATCTTGAGAGCTTACAAAAGGACTTGGAGACTTTTAAGAAAGTATATAAAATAACAGGTAAAAAGCCCGATATGACCGTAAAACGGGCAATCTACGACTATTCTACGACGTACGAATACACTATCGTGAATTATTGTTATGCGCCGATACTTTTAGACGAGGTACAGGAAATAATCGGAAAGGATGCGTTTATCGACGTATTAAAAGGTATTGTAAATGACTACGCATTTAAGAATATCGGATACGATGAGTTTATCAATGCATTTAAGGCGTATAGCAAGATAGACGGCTCGTGCATATTGGATAATCTATTTAAGGGAAACATAACGTAAAATAAAAGCGGCAAGCTAAATAGCTTGCCGCTAAATCTTTTTATATTAAAGCTTATCGTTCTTCCAGCAGTTGTAACACATACCGATATATAGCTCATTACCGCCTATTTCTACCTGATTGCCCTCACGGACTATCTTGCCGTTGTTAAGCCTTGCATTTACCTCTGCCTTTCTGCCGCACTTGCATACAGACTTTATTTCGGTAAGAGAATCGGCAAGCTCAAAAAGACGTTTGCTTCCCGGGAACATATACGTTCTGAAATCGGTCTTTAAGCCAAAGCAGATAACGGGTACAAACTCGCAGGCAACGTCTTTCAGCTGTTCTACCTGAACGGGAGTCAAAAACTGCGCCTCGTCAATTATCAAGACCTGATAATCGGTCGTCTTGAACCAGTCGTATAGATTCATATCATCGGCTATCATGATGCACTTACCCTTTAAGCCGATACGGGACTTTAACTCGCCGTATTCGTCACGAGAATCCACCGATGGCTTCATCAATGCAACCTTATAACCCTTCTCTTCGTAGTTGAATTTTACCATAAGCGCATTAGCGGTCTTGCTCGATCCCATTGCGCCGTACTTAAAATATAGCTTTGGCATTTTTACTTCTTCCTTGTGTTAGTAACTCCATTATACAGGCAAAAGTCAGTTTTGTAAATACTTTAAGCGAGAAATAAAAGGTATGATTTTTTTAGCATTTGAGATAACTATTCGCAAAACTTTTGAAATCTGCGAATAGTTAGATGATTTTGACTGCAAGAACGGTCATATCGTCATTTACTTCACCGCCATTGCACTCAATAGCAGTCTTAATAAGCTCATCCGATATCTCTTGCGGAGAAAGCGCTTTGGCTTTTTCGATATAATACGCAGAACACTCTTTTAAGGCATCGTATACCCCGTCGGACATTATTACCAATATATCCCCTATGCTTATTGAAACCGTCTTTATTTCGGGCGTAACGTCGTCTAATATGCCGACGGGAAGCGAGCTTCCAGAAAGTTCTATTACTTTCTCTTTGACCAAAAAGGTGGGTGGCGTTCCAAGCTTCATTATTAACGCACTCATATTTATCGGATCGACAGTAACTACGTCCGTTGCCGAAAAGGCCTCGTTTCCGTTTGTCTCGACTACGGAATTTACTATCGGGCAGATCACGTCGCAAGAAAAACCAGCCTTAAACAAGTCCTCGATTACGTTTACGGTGCGTTCGGACGCTTCGCTTGCCTCTTTGCCCGTTCCCATACCGTCGGATATTGCCAAAATATAGGTATTATCAGACAGTTTCTCAACGATATAATTATCGCCCGAGCTTGCCTTTTCTCCGCCTTTAGAAATACGAGAAACGCCTACTACGACTTCGCATTCGGGTCTTGGGAAATACGTTATAATGCCCTCTTTAGTTGCCTTACCTGCCTTCATTTTAACACCGCAAGCACTGCTTATCACCTTTGTCAAAAGCTTTTTGTTTACAGCATCATCCAATACCACCTTTACGGACGGCGTTCCGTTTTGCGTTTTTACACAGTAGACCTCCTTTGCGGTTATTCCGTTCAGCTTTAGTTCCTCGTATATATCGAGCTCTAACGCTCTATCAAAATCTATGCTTTTATTGAGCTTGCTCGCCTCAAAGGAAAGTGCGTCCGAAAGACCTGAGAAAAGCTTGTTTAACGTCGCATTAAACTCAGCTCGCTCCTTTTGCTTTAAGGAATCGGCGTTTGCGCGCATAGCAGTTGAGTTTACGGTATTTATCAGCCGTTCGGTCGAACGGCAATTTGAATATATACTATCGCCCAGATCGAGCATATTTATGCTGCCCTTTGATATCGCCAAAACGGCAAGTGGCTCGAAGTATTCGGCGTGCTTTTTTAATATCTTGCATTTATCCCTATGCTTGCAGTATCCGCACGACTTTACGCACTCGTTTACTATCCTATTCGGTATATTCTCGCTCTTTAAGTCGTACTTTATCGATCTAGCCAAGTCTTTGTATATATCGGAAAGCTCCTTTATTCTCTTTGAAGACCTGTCAAGCGCCTCTTTTATAAGCCCGTCGATCGTTGCCGTAAAAGGCTTTATTACAGTAGCTTTTTCGGGGAAAATGTAAAGCGACAGCGCACCGATCGAAAAGAAAAGTATTGCTATTACACTTTCGGACGTTTCTATTTTGCAAAGATATCTGAGAATAATATTTTCGGCTATCAGGGAAACAGGCAATAGCTTTTCGGCTCTTCCGACAAATAAGTACGACGTTATCGCAAAAATCGCTATTGCAAGCAAGAAATCGCTCTCTTTTGTTGCGATATATGCAGCTATTGCAAATATCAATGATGGAAAAACTCCTCTTTCTCTGCCCAAATATCTCGCTGCAAGCCCTGTTATTATAGGAATAAAAAGGCTAAGCAAACAGACTCCGAAAACTTTTATCCCGGAAAGCCCAAGAGAAAAGCAAAACACAACTACGGATAGTGCAATAAAATCGGAGTCTATCGCCAGTTCAAAGCTATCGTCAAACAGGCGTTTTGAAAAATAGAAGGCTATAAGGCAAGAAAGCGCAGACGTTATTGCGCCATAAAGCGTTATTCCGAAAAACAATTGCCTTAATACGCCGAAAAGAAGTGCAAATACAAGCTCTAAAACTTGTTTTAATCTTCCGCTTGAAAGCTTTAATAAATAAGAAGAGATTGCAAATATGAGCGTTAAAGCTAGGCTTCCGTATAGCTTTACACCACCGTTTATGAAATTTACACAAAACGTAAACAGCGACGGTATTATTACGTTTCCTCCCACTGTCATTGCTATCAAATAGCCGTTTGAAAGGTCTATTCCGAAGTATCCGCCAAACGAGATCGTTATTGCTACCGCTCCGTATAAAGCGAGTGTTATATATTTTTTGCCGTTGATTTTCATAACCAAAAGTTTATACCTAAATTTTTAAGAATAATTGCTTTTGTGGTCGAAAATCAAAGAATATTTGAGGTGTCCTTTTTATAAGACTAAAACAGTTGCAAGAATGCACCTGTTGGTTTATAATAAACATATGATTGCGATAAACGTCGACAAAACTATTGCTTTTACAGGGCACAGAATATTAGAAGACCCAAAAGAGGTCATCGAAAAGACCGTTTCTAAAGCTGTTATGCGCTACGTCGAAAACGGCTTTGATACCTTTCTTTGCGGCATGGCGCCAGGGTTCGATCTATTATGCGGAGAAATTATCAATTCACTCAAAAAAGATGGCGTAAAAATACGGCTAGTTTGCTGCATACCTTATGAAAACAGCAAGAAGTCCTTTACAAAAAAAGACAAGGTGCTTTTCGACGAAGTAGCGGCTTTTGCTGACGATACCGTGATCCTTTCTAAAAACTATTACAACGGTTGCTTCCACGCAAGGGATAAATTCATGGTAGATAACGCAAGCGTCGTTATCAGCTACAAAACGAGAGACAATTCGGGCACGGGCTTTACGACAGCTTATGCTGCGATGCTGAACAAAAAAATACTTGACGTTAAGGCACTTATCGATAACGGAGAATGCAAATGATAATAGACTGCGTTTTTGAACATAACGGCAACGACACATTGCTTTTTGCTTCAAATTTCCCCGGAGCTTTCACTCGAGGTGAGAACTTGGAAACAGCAACTGCAAAAATGAGCGATGAAGTAAAATCTTACCTTAAATGGAAGGGTGATATTATCCCAAACGAAATTTCCGTACGCATTATTCAGGACGTTCCCTCTATCCTTCAAATCGCAGATGCGGATTCAGACTGTATCTTCAAGTCGGAAAAAGGTCCTATCACGCTAGCCGAATATGCCAAGCTCAAAGCGTTGGCATTGAAATCAGCCGCAGATCTTTTGTATCTTTTTGAGGCTATCCCCGATAAAAGCAAAGAACTTTTGAAAAAACGTTCTACTTTTTACGGTAACATACCTACGACTGCTGACGAGATCTATAATCACACCAAGAACGTCAATGAGTATTATTTCGGCGAGATAGGCGTTATTGCAAGTAACGACGGAGATATTTTAAGTATTAGAGAACAAGGCTTTTTTGAGCTTGAAAAACGGTTAGAAGAATATCTCGAAAACTCGACTTTTGACGGAAGCTACGGCGAGATCTGGTCTTTGAAAAAAGTATTCAGGCGTTTTATATGGCACGACAGAATACATGCTAAAGCTCTTTTCAGGGCGGCTACGAGAGTTTTTGACAAAGACGCAATCCCAAATCCGTTTTACTTTAATGAAAATTAAATTGTTTAACAAAAAACACCGAACGGCATTCGTTCGGTGTTTTCATAATATTTTCTTAAAGAATCGTTGCAACGCCGTTAGTAAAGCGGAAGTTACGCATTACCTTTCCTTTTATCTTATCCGCAGAAATTACCTCTTCAAGAGCTTTTACGTCTTCATCGCTCAGCTCGACATTGAGAGCGTCGATCGCACTTTGAAGATGGTTTGGCGAGGTCGTACCTATAAGGCTTTGAACGTTATCATATTTTGCTAAAGACCAAGCGATCGCTATCTGCGACAACGAACAGCCTTTTTCGATCGCTATATCGTTTACTTTTTGCAAAACCGAGAGGTTTTGTTCTCTGTTTTCGGGCGACAAAAGTCCCATTGCCATACGAGGATTTTTTACCCCTTCAGTCAGAATATTGTCTGTCAACAATCCATGCCCGACAGTTCCGAAAGCAAGCACCTTAACGCCAAGCTCATTAGCTGCCGCTATAAGTTCTTTCTCTATTTCTCTATCAATAAGCGAATAAGCAACTTCGACGGTATGTATCGGATGTACATTGCAAGCACGGCGAAGCGTTTCCGCATCGACCATAGAAAGACCTATGTTCTTTACGTAGCCTGCTTTTACAAGCTCAGATATCGCACCAACGACGTCTTCTACGGGAATTTCTGTATCCATTCTTGCAGGCTGATATAGATCTACGTAGTCAAGACCCAAGCGACGCAAGGAATACGTTAAATGCCCCTTGATATTGAACGGTTTTACGTCTAAGCCATAAATTCCACCCTGCGGAGAGGGCAAAACACCGAATTTGACAGAGAGGAAGTATTTGTCACGGTCAACTCCCTTGAGCACTTTGCCTACAATCATTTCACTTTCACCGGAATTGTAGAACTCTCCCGTATTGAAGAGAGTTATGCCGCTTTCTAATGCGTAATTGATCGTATCGATTGAATTTTGCGGATTGCGGTAGCAGGACATTCCCATGCAACCAAGTCCTAAACGAGATAGATCTGCCATATTTTTCTCCTTATTATTTATTATTAAAGCTTGATAAGCTCAGTTTTGAAATTACTGAACCACTGCGCTTCAAAGCCTGCGAATTTCAAGATGCAATAATCGGGGTCGGTTACACCTTTTTTGTAAAAACGAGTGAAAAAGGGCTTCCAAAACTGCGATTTTGTGGGCTGATCGGTCAAGACCTGCATCTCGCCTTTTATCTCAACACCTTGAAATGATTGCCCTTTCGAGAAGAAATAAACGCACGCTTTGGGATTATTACGGTAATGCTTTACCTTTCTTGAAGAAGTGTACGTCGCAAAATATATATTGTTGCCGTCGATAAAAACGGGCTGTATCAACGCCCTCGTTGCAGGATAGCCGTTCTCGTCTACCGACGAAATGATCGATGTCCTTTGCCTTGATATATAATCAATTACGCCTTGTCTTGTCATATACCCTCCTTAGCAATGAAACTTATCGCTTTCTTTGGGTCTTCTTCTTGCTTCTATCGCCTCTTTCATGGCGGCTTTTCTGTCGTATATAACCGCCACCTCTTTTTCAATATCAACGGGTGGGTAATGAAGTCCGCTTCTTAAAGCCTGAACCATCTGCTCCGTGCGGTTTCGTATCTTATATTCCTTGCCGTCCTTTATGAAGACGTTACCCGTCTGTCCGAAAATGAGCTGAACGTTGTTTTCTACGCAAGCGTCGTGTACGCGTTTTACCCATTCGTAATGAAGAGGACGTGAACCTAAATAATTCTCGCCGCCGGCAAGAACGGTCTCTATCTTTCCTGTTGCAAGATAAGGCGCAATATCGACCTCGCCGATAAAGGGCTTTAAGCTTACCCAACGATGCTTTGCAGGAAGCGCCAAAAGGTAGGGCATACGCTCCTCTAAACGCCTTTGATTTTCGCACGAGACGGAGAACGAGACGTTATCCCATCCCTCTCCCCAATCGGGCGGCAAGCAGTCCTTTATACGTTCCGCACGCTTAGTCAAAAGCGAGAACGTTACGTCTGGACGACGACGAATAAACTCCCACGCCTCATCACGCCAAGTGTCTGCCTCTTCTACGAAAAAGTCGCTTGCCATGCATACGCGAACGAACGAGCCGCTCGGAAGCTTCCAGTTGCCGTTTTTATCCTTTTTCACGGGCAGGTTAAAGTCCGATTTGTTTCTAAGCACTTCATTCGTATCTCTGCCGTAACGCTTATCGAGAAAATAAGCGTAACAGTTCTGACATCCCTCTGAACATTTGTGGCATCCGTGCCACGGATTCCATATCTTATCGTTTATATCCATGATTACTCTCCTTTTCTTGCTAATATATCGTTTGCAAGACCCGTGAGACGAACGAGCTCGTCAAACTCTTTTCGCCCTATACCGCTTATCAAGCGTTCGAGATTTGCATTCATATCCGTTTTTGCTTTTTCTACCAAATCTTTCGCCTTATCGGTAGGCAATATATAATACGCACGCTTATCAAGAGAACAGGGCTTTTTCGTAATATAGCCTTTTTCTTTCAGCGACGCAATATGTGCCGTTATCATAGGCTTTGACACGTCAAGAAACTCTGCAAGCATAACAGGCGTGTGAGGTCCGTCGGTCTCTGTAATGATATTCAGAACTGCCATTTCGCTCGGACGAATAGGAAGTCCTTTTTTTAGCTCCATATAATTCTTGGCGAACATCGAAAGCGTCGCATTAGCGGCGAAATATTTATTCATACTACCCTCAAATAAAGTTCATATAGATTAACTATATTATAGTTAACCACGATTAACTTGTCAAGTATTTTGTTGAACAATTAAATTTTTGTAAAAATAAAAAAAGAGTCCGTTTTTTCGAACTCTTTTTACGCAATATAAATTACAGTGTAAACTTGTGATATATCTTTTTGCCTTTTTTGATCTTGACGGCGTTTTTGAGGTCGTCTTCGGTAACGGAAGCGGAGATTCCATCTACCTTTTCGCCGTTCAACGATATACCGCCCTGTTCGATAAGGCGTTTTGCTTCGCCCTTCGATTTTGCGATCTCACCTAATACGAGAAGGTCTACTACGGATACGTTGCCGTCGTGAATAAGATCTGACGGAACTACGGTCGTAGGCATATTTGCGTCGTCTCCAAGACCTGCAAACAGCGCTTTTGACGTTTCACGAGCCTTATCAGCCTCTTCCTCGCCGTGAACGAGCTTTGTCAAATGATATGCAAGTATATCTTTCTTCTCGTTGATACGGGAATCGTCCCAAGTCGCCATATCCTCTATCTCCTCCAAGGAAATGAAGGTAAGCATCCTTATGCACTTCATGACGTCCTGGTCGCCAACGTTTCTCCAATATTGATAGAACTCAAACGGTGTCGTCTTATTAGGATCGAGCCAAACTGCGTTACCTGCCGTTTTACCCATCTTTTTGCCCTGAGAGTCAGTTAAAAGCGTTATCGTCATTGCGTGAGCGTCTTTGCCGAGCTTTCTTCTTATAAGCTCCGTGCCGCCGAGCATATTCGACCACTGGTCGTCGCCGCCAAACTCCATATTGCAGCCGTAATTTTGGAAAAGATAATAGAAGTCGTAGGACTGCATTATCATATAGTTGAATTCAAGGAAAGAAAGTCCCTTCTCCATTCTCTGCTTGTAGCACTCCGCTCTAAGCATATTGTTGACGGAGAAGCATGCACCGACCTCTCTTAAAAGATCAATATAGTTGAGGTTCAACAACCAATCGGCGTTATTAATCATCATTGCTTTGCCTTCGCCAAACTCAATGAATCTTTCCATCTGGCGTTTGAAGCATTCTGCGTTATGATCGATATCCTCTTTCGTGAGCATCTTTCGCATATCCGTTCTTCCGGAAGGGTCGCCGATCATCGTCGTGCCGCCGCCTATTAGCGCAATAGGCTTATTGCCAGCCATCTGCAAGCGCTTCATCAGCGTCAAAGCCATAAAATGACCTGCCGTCAAGCTATCTGCGGTGCAATCAAAGCCGATGTAAAAGGTAGCTTTGCCGCTGTTTATCATTTCGCGTATCTCTTCTTCGTTAGTTACTTGAGCGATAAGTCCGCGCGCTTTTAATTCTTCATAAATCTGCATTTTAATACTCCATATATTGGCTTTTTATGTATTCTATCACCCAAAATCTCCTTTGTCAAGGCAAAGACCCGTTTTTGGGGAAATACTTAAAACGCGATGATCCCTAAATGCTCGAGAAGTATCTTTAAGCCGATAAGAATGAGTATTACGCCGCCCGCTATCTCCGCTTTGGATTTATACTTGCAACCAAAGATGTTTCCTATCTTTAAGCCGATACAGGAAATAACGAAAGTAAGGAATCCTATCAAGCCTACGGAAAGTCCGATATTCATCTCGGGGAATAACGAGAAAGTCAGACCAACTGCCAATGCGTCTATGCTCGTTGCAACAGCTAAGAGCAACATATTCTTGAACGAAAAGGACGAATCGACCTCCTCTTCTTCTTTTGAAAACGCTTCTCTTATCATATTACCGCCAATGAGTGCAAGCAAAATGAACGCTACCCAATGGTCGTACGCAGTTATGTATTGCTCGAACGTTGAGCCTAAGAAATAACCGATCGTCGGCATGATAGCCTGAAATGCACCGAACCAAGCACCAACGATGAGATAATGCTTTAATTTTAGCTTATCGACCGACAATCCCTTGCAGATCGCTACGGCAAAGGCATCCATTGAAAGACCTATGCCTATCAAGATAACTTCTAATAAACCCATAAAATACTACTCCAAAACTTGCGAGAGAATAAAAAAATCAAGTATGGCTAAAAGCTATACTTGAGTCTCGAATTTTAAGATAAGCCAGACCTATAAACGGTCATTATGTTGACTTATCACTCATAAGAGCGTTCTACTCCCTCAATTTGAATTAAGTATACCACACAATGGAACATCTGTCAACAAAATGCGAGTTTTGAGCCGCATTCAATGCGTTTTTGACATAATAAAGCCCGTATATTATGGGTTAATAATACGGGTTGATCTTTATTTCTTATGCGTTTATATCATCGGCTATTGCGTTTGCAAGGGCTTCGATCTTTGCTATATCGCCCTCTTTAACCGCAGAAAGAACGGTTACGGTCTCGCCGAGCTGTTCTAAGTTCTTGCAGGGCTGCAATATCTCTTGCATCTTCTTTGCTGCCACAGGTGCCCAAGAGCCGCTTTCAATATACGAGACCTTGCGGTTTTGGATATTATGAGCGCTCAAATCGTGAAGTAAGTCCTCTATCTTGACGAAAACGCCTGCGTTGTAGGTTGCCGAGGCAAAGACCATATGGCTGAACCTGAATGCGGCGGATATTATCTCGGACGCAGGTGTTACGGAGACGTCGTAAAGTTCCGTCCTGACGCCTTTTTCGGAAAGGCTCGCACAAAGTCTCTCTGCCGCCGTTTCGGTATTGCCGTAGATAGATGCATAAGCGACTAAAACGCCCTTTTCTTCGGGTTTGTAAGATGCCCAAAGCAAATACTTTGAAAGATATTTGTCGAAGTCTTTACGCCATACAAAGCCGTGTAAGGGGCAAACGGTGCTGACTTCAAGCGTTGCGATCTTTTCCAATGCTTTGACAACCATTTGACCGTATTTGCCGACGATGTTCGTATAATATCTTCTTGCTTCGTCAAGGTAGTCTCTCATGAAATCTACTTCGTCTGCGAAAAGCTTGCCGTTAATCGCTCCGAAAACGCCGAAAGCGTCTGCGGTAAACAGCGTTTTATCGGTAATGTCGTAGCTCATCATTACTTCCGGCCAATGCACCATGGGCGCGTTAATAAAGGTAAGCTCGTGCTTTCCGAACGACATCTTGTCGCCCTCGTTGACTACGACGAATCTTTCGTCTTCAATATCAAAGAACTGTTTGATCATCGTCTTTATCTTGGCGTTTCCGATTATCTTCGCCTCGGGATACATTTGAAGTACGAGCGAAAGTGTCGCCGAGTGGTCGGGTTCCATATGATGCACGACTACGAAATCGAGATTTCTTCCGTTAAGCTCGTGAGCGAGGTTTTCTAAAAGACGCTGAGAGCACGCTTTATCTACGGTATCAAACAGTACCGTCTTATCGTCAAGAAGCAGGTAAGCGTTATATGAAATGCCCTTTTGAACGGCGTATACGCCCTCGAAAAGGGCAAGGCGTCTGTCGTTTGCGCCTACCCATATTAAGTCTGAATTTATTTTGCGAGTTAAATACATATTATTATCTCCATGTTTTAATAATTAAAGGCAAAAAGCTATGCCTTTTGCCCTATTATTTTAATCTATATTGAGATTTTTTGCAAGAAAGATTGTAGGTATTTGAGAAAATAGAAAAAATTTCAGCGTTAATTACGTTATTTCTCGATGAACGCTACCGCCCTTTCTACCCAGCCGTTTAACTCGTTATTGGTAGCCAAGCCAAAGCCGTGTCCGCCCTTTTCTTGCCATTCGACTTTATGCGGAACGCCGTATTTTTCAAGCTGTTCGACAAGAGCCATAGTCTGCTTGGGAGAAACCATCGGATCGTCCTTGCTATGTACTATGAAGCATGGAGAGTAATTCTCGTCGACGTTTTCGTCTACGCAAAGAGCATTTAGCTTCTCCTTTCCTGCAAATAAGCCAACTAAGGCAGTTTTTACCGCAAGCTTTGCGTAAAAAGGCATTCCCTCGGTAAGTTTTTTACTCGAAACGACGGGATAGCCTAAGCATGACAGTAAGGGCTTTTTGAAGCCGTATTTGCCGTAGCCTTGAGAGTTCGTTCCCCAAATGGCTGCTAAGTGACCGCCTGCAGAAAAGCCGAAAGTCATATATTTTTCGGAATCTACATTGAATTTATCGGCGTTTTTTGCTATAAACGCAAGCGCAGCCGCGATGTCGTCTGTAGGACGTGGGAAAAGTTTCATTTTCTTCGTCCTGTAATTCAAGACGAACGCCGTTATCCCAAGCTCGTTGAGCTTTGCCGCTATCGGGAATCCCTCGGCAAGAGAACAAACGGACGTATAGCCACCGCCTGCGATTATCAGGGCAAACATCTTGTTGTCGGAATTTGCCGGGAAGTGGAACAAAACGACCTCTTCTTTCTCTTTGCAACGCTTGATCTCTACATCGTCGTATACGTTATACAAAAACTCGCCGCCAGTTAGCTCCAAAAGTCTGTTAAGACCGTACGCAATGTCCTCTGCACCCCAAGGAGGAGTGTCTTTGTTCATATCGATGAGTGTTCGCTGTCCACGAGTCGTGAAATTCTCATCTTCGTTGGTAACTAAATAGTGCTTGCATGATGAAAGCTCGGGCATGTTGTATATGTCGCAAAGCTTCGTGTCTACTGTAATTTTCATAATTTATCCCCTTTGATTATTATTTCTACATTTGTTTTTCTACTTTGACTATTGCGTAATAATTGCCGTCTAATTCACGCACTCTATGCTTAATTTCACTTTCGATATCGGCATCGCTCATTTTTGCGTCAAACGGCACTGCGACATCAAATATCATATTGGTACAAAGCTTTCCTCTGACTATTCTGAAATCGTGTATCGAGTAGCTTTGGTCAAGCTCCTTGACTATTTTTTCGACTATTTCGTGAAGTCTTGTGGTCTCCTCATCGTGAAGCTCTATCGGATCTAAGTGAATGACGAGCGATATATTCGTGTGCTCCTCGAAGTCCCTTTCTATCGAGTCGATCAGCTCGTGACTGTCAAGAACAGGTATCTCGGAGTCTACCTCTACGTGAACGGAAGCGTAATATCTATCGTTGCCGTAGCTATGCACCGCCATATCGTGTATGCCGTATACGCCGTCAAAGGACATTATCCTGTCCTTTATCGACTCTTTCAACTCATCGGACGGTGCTTCGCCGAGAAGCTTATCGAGTGTTGAGCGAAGTATCTCTATGCCGCTTTTTGCAATGAGTATTGCGACAATGACGGATATATACGGGTCGAGATTTATCGGAACGAAAAGCGAAATTATCGCAGAAGCCAAAACGCCTAAGGTTGCGAATACGTCGTTGATACTATCGCTTGCAGTTGCATTCAAAACGTCGGAATTTATCGGTTTTGCCAACCTCTTATTGAAAAAGTACATAAAAAGCTTTGCAAGAACTGAAATTGAAAGCACTATGACAAGAGCGATCGAGAACTCAAATTCAGTCGGCGTTATTATTCCGCCGATAGCTTCTTTGACAAGCTCAAACGAAACGAGAAGTATTAAAAAGGAAACTATCATCGATGCGACGTACTCCATTCTCGCATGTCCGAACGGGTGCTCCTTATCAGCAGGCTTGCCTGATATTATGAAGCTTACGAGCGTTACGACGTTGCTCCCTAAGTCGGTCAGGTTATTTAGTCCATCCGCCATGACGGAAAGCACGCCGAACAGTGAGCCTATCACTATCTTCGACACCGAAAGGAAAAGGTTGACTATCATACCGACGATGCTCGCAAGCATGCCATAGCGTTCTCTGACCTTAGGGTCGCTTACGTTTTTATAGTCCTTGACGAAAAGTTTTAAGAGTAGATTCGACATATTGAATAATTATTCGTATAACAAATGAATTTTGAGAATAAATAACCTTTTACAGGCTGTTTTTGATGAATTTCAGGTAAAAATCCCAGTCTATCGGCATTACGTCGTGCGAACCGTTTCTCAGGTGATAGCCTACACTTTCGGAATGCTCGCAAGTATCGACGGGAGGCTGTGTTTGAGATTGTTTTATCGTATCAAGTCCGTAAAGACTGTATGCCTTTAACGCAAATTGCAAGCTGTTGAAGCTACCTTGAGGATCTGCACAAAGGTCGTTCTTTCCGTTTGCAACGTATAGCTTTCTCGGTGCGATAGACGCTAATAGCATATGTTGATCGACTTTGAGCGAGTCTATATTCCCGACGTATTGAGTTATGTTTTTGGAGAACCAATGCGGGAAAGTCTTTGTTATGAGTTCTAACGTCTCCCCTGTTGAGCCACAGCAAAGGTTTGCGCCCATACAGCCCGAATCGTTAAGAATCGCAAGAGAGACCCTCTCGTCGTTTACCGCACTCCAAAGAGCAGTCTTCCCTATTCTTGAATGCCCGAACAAGGCAATTTTTTCTTTTGAAAACTCGGGGCGGCTGAGGGCGTAGGTAGTCATTATCTTATTTCCGAGCGACCAAAGCGATATTGCGGAAAGCTCCTTTGCGTCAGGAAATAACTTTCCCAATCTATCTCTATATTTTTCTTTGTCGTCCTCGGCAAAGTCCTTGTAGTGACACGTTATCAACGCAACGCCTTCTTTTAATATCTTCTCTATATCAAACTGCTTGTTCTTTCCGCGCTTTTTCTTTATTACCTTTGGCGAAAGCTCTTCGCTTGCGAAAACCGCTTCGTCTGGCGTTATCTCGTAGTTTCCGCCGAAGTTTTGCGCTATAACGCAAGGTACGTGAGTATCGCAGTTTGGCCTATATATTAGAAGATGCGCAGTGCACTTCCCGAAATCGTTTTTGACTGCAATATCGACCTGTTCTCGTATTCCGTTGAGATAGTTGCCTTTCTCCCTTAAAACGTACGAAACATCGAAATTTTCAGCTGGAACTGCCGTATAAACGTTATCTTCATAGCATTTCTTTATCTCACGCTTTCTTTCCTCGAAATCTTCGACCGTTTCAACCTTTCTTCCGTCGAAAAACTCAAATAATTCAGGAAGGGTCGAATAATCACGTTCGCATTCCTGACACTTTTTCCTAAATTTTTCACTTGGCGGGATCTTTGAGTATGAAGCTATGACCTTTTTCACGTAATCGTTCATAATATGCCCTCAAATTTCTTTATATAAAAAGTATAGCACGATTTTACACCCGTTGCAACGCTTTATTTTTATTTATGTCGGCAAAATTAAAAAGGTTGAAGAATTTATCTTCAACCCATAGATTTTAGTAGTTGTATTTCTTTCTGTTCGCAAACAGGAATATCTCCGTAAGTATTGCGGAGGCAACCTCTGCAACGACTATCGATACCCAAATTCCGTCTACGGCCGGCGACCATATCAACGGAAGGATCAATATCGCAGCCATTTGGAATACAAGCGTTCTTAAAAACGATATCAACGCCGAAACAAGTCCGTTATTGAGCGCAGTGAAGAAGCCAGAACCGAATATCGATATTCCGCAGAACAAAAACTCGAGCGAAAATATCCTGAATCCGTGTATCGTCATCTCTAAGGTCTCGGGACTCTTGCTCATAAATATCTTTGCAAGCGGCTCTGCGAAAAGCTCTCCGCAAAGTAACATCGCTATTGACGAGACGAGTATTATCGACATACTCTTTTTGAGTATTCCGTGAAGCTCTTTCGTGTTGCCTGCGCCGTAATGATAACCTACGACAGGCGCAATGCCTACGGTATAGCCAAGGTATACGGCAATGAATATCATGTTGACGTACATCATAACACCGTAAGCGGAAACGCCCGTTTGTCCTGCGTATTCCATAAGCTGGACGTTATAAAGTAGTCCTACGAGCGACATTGCCACGTTACTCATTAGCTCCGACGAGCCGTTCGTGCAAGTCTTTAACAGTGCTTTGCCGTCGAATACCGGCTTCCCAAGTCTTAGCAGGCTAGAATTGTTCGGGTTTGAGAAATATATTATCGGAATCACTCCGCCTAACACCTGACTTATCGCAGTCGCTATCGCTGCACCTGCAACGCCCCAATTGAATACCGCAATGAACAGTGCGTCCAACACCATATTTGCAACGCCTGCAATGACTGTCGTTATAAGTCCCATCTGAGGTTTTTCAGCGGTTACGAAGAAGCTCTGAAACTCTTGTTGCAACATATACGCAGGAAGCGCAGCAAGAATTATTCTGCCGTATACCACACAGTGCTCGACCATATCTTCATCCGCACCGAGAAGGATCGTCAACGGCTCAATGAATATTATGCCGAGAATGCCTATTACTACGCCGGTGCCGACGGATATATAAGTCAGCATCGAAAACAACTTATTCGCACGCTCGTGGTCGCCCTCGCCCATCGTCTTTGAAATAAGCGCACTGCCGCCCGTGCCGAACATAAAGCCGACTGCACCTAAGATCATGATGAAAGGCATTATGAAGTTTATTGCCGCAAAGGGCGTATCGCCGACGAAGTTTGAGACGAATACTCCGTCTACGACGCCGTATATCGACGTGAATATCATCATAGCTATCGACGGCAACGTGAAGCGGAACAGTTTTTTATATGTGAAGTGATCTGAAAGCTGGATCCTCATTAGTCTTCCTCCCAAAAGCGCAGTGCAAAGTCCTTGACTGCCTCTACGAGCTTTTTCATTTCCCAATCGGATGTATCGACTATCAGGTGATAAGTACCCCTTTCACCCCAACCGCCGTCAGATACGAGCTCACGACTCATCGCACGGTTCTTGTCTATGCGACGGATATTCTGCTCTATCTGCTTATGCGTAAGACTCTCATTCTCGGGTGCACGCTCTATGCACCTTTTGACCTTTGAGTACATATTCGCACAGACGAATACCGTGAACGGCTTTTGTTCCGCTAAAAAGCAGTCGGCGTTCTGTCCGACTATGACGCAATCACGTCCGAGCTTTGCTATACCCTCGATAACATTCTTCTGTTCAAGCAAAATGTTTATCTTTGAAAGGTTGGGGATGTAGCTCGTGAAGCTATGTCTATAAGTAAGCGGAACATTACGCCAACCGTGGTTATCTAATGCGTTTTCGACGTAGCTTTCGTCGCACCCTTGCTTTTGAGATATCGCCGAGATTATCTCTCGATCGTAATAGTCAAAGCCGAGTGCATCCGCAAGACGCTTCCCGAGTTCTCTTCCACCGCTTCCGAATTCACGGCTGATAGTTATTATTCTCATATAAATACCTCCTAAAAAAATAAAGCTCGGCTATATAAATAACCGAGCTCACTCGACATCTTCTCCGACAGAAAGCCTTTTGGCTTCTACACTACGGTGTACTGTCCTCCGATGACCAAATCAATTGTCATATGAGTTTTAGCATAAATAAAATTATATGTCAACATTATTACGCTAAATAGCGCATCTTTTTTGGGGTATTTAAGATTTTTTATAACAGACTATCTTGCCTGATAAATCTCTTTATAGTTCTTGAAAAGTGTTTTGTCCTCCGCCTTGAATGCGTAATGCGCAAACGAGAAGCACAAAGTCTTATCACAGAAAGCGTTTGCAAGCTTGAACTGCTGGATCATACGGTCTTTTTCACAGAACTGCCCTTTGCTTGAAAATAGCTCGCAGTTTATCCACAGCGTCAAATTCGTGTCTTTCGTAGCGTCAGCGCAATACTTCGCAAATTTATACAGTTCAACTGCGTTTCGCTGCTCGTCGGGCGATTTTGCCCCGAAACCGTCCTGCGGCGCAAGAACGTCTCCTTTGCGGAAGTTGACCTCTGAACATATTCTGAAAAAGGTATCGTCGAGCTCCAAAAAAGGCGAAGTGTACTTTCCGCGATACGGAGAAAATATCATCGGTAAGCCGTTTCCGTATTGCTCTATGCCGTCGATAACTCCGTTAAGAAGTTCTATCCACTGCTTTTCGTAGCCAAGAAAGGTCGAGAACATCTCGGGAGAGTAGTACCAGCCAACAAACGACTTGTGAGAGCTGTATTTTGAGTATATCTCCTCGAAAAGTATATTATGAACCTTTATAGCTTCTTCGACGTACTCGTCGTTATAATTCGTAGCCCACCAATCGTGAGGCGTGTAAGTTCCGACATATACGTCAAGGTCGTGTGCATCTGCAGAAGTCAGCATCAACTCTAAGGTAGACGAGTAAGTATCATCACCTTCTATTTTGTCGCTTTTATAGTACGCAACACTCTCACCGTAGTCATTGCTGTATACGGATTGGAGTATTACGGTATCAAAGCCCAAAGAGCACAGTGTGTCAAAGTATGCGTCCCAATCGTCGGCAGTAAGCGAGCAAGCGTACCAGCTTTGTATGAAGTCTACGGACGGGAACAATGCTTCTTGCTCCTCTATTTCGGCAAGAACACGCTTATTATTGACCTGATTTATCGTTATAGTCGTTATCGCTATTGCAAGGCAAAGCGTCAAAGCGACGATCATAATTATCTTTTTCTTCTTTTTCATATCATTATCCTGATTTTTATATATGACTTCGCAATATTTATTTCAGCTTAATAATTTTATCATATAATATTGCTTTTTTCAATACAATAAACGCAAATCATAGACGGTTTTTGAAAATAAAGTTACTATTTAATGATTGCCATTTCTTTCTCCTCAACGAGGAAGATATATCTATTAAATTCATAGTGTTCGTACCCTCATTTATATCCTTGAAATCAGGCACAAATTAGGCACAGTTTTTTATAAATTGGGTAAAAATTGGGTACAAAAAAATTAAAATTGCGTTAAATCACCTTAAAATTCTCTCGTTTTTGATGAAGTTCGGTGCACAAAATTTTAAATTTTGATTTTAAGAATATTTTAATTAAATTATATAAAAAAAACCGCATAAATGCAATAAAAACATACATTTTTGACGAGAAATGCGATAAAATACACAGCTTCGCCGTGATGAGATACACCGCACAAGTGCGGTGATGAGATGCCATTGCCGACGCAACGGATAAAAAATTCCAAGCCAAATTGCTTGGAATTTTTCTGGTGGACGTGAGGAGAGTCGAACTCCTGTCTTGCCGAGCAAAACGCAGCTTTCTACGTGCGTATCCTTTGTTTTGTGTCGTCGGAGAAACTTCCAAAGGCAAAATTAACTCCGACCTGACCGTCTTTGATGCCGACCAAAAGCGGCAAGGTCATTCCGCTTTTAGTCCGTTCCCTGCTTAGTTGATGCCGAAATAAGGTCAGCAGGATACCTTACCCGACATCGCGCGATAATTACGCAGCGACAGCTACAGTGTTTCTGTTAGCAGTTAAATTTAAACGTACGGTTTTTTACGAAAGACGTACTCCTTTCGGCACGCTTACACCACGCTCCGACACGACAATCGAATCCGGTGCACGCCCATATTAAGTTGTTTTATAATTAAAGATATTGCTATCTGTAATTAGCAAGCTCTCTTTGAGCCTCTCTGTCGAGATCTCTTTCTTTTATTGTACGCTTTTTATCGAAGGACTGCTTACCCTTGCAAAGCGCAACCTCCATTTTTATCAGCGAGCCCTTGAAGTAAAGCTTATCTGGAACGAGAGTGAACCCTTTTTCCTGAACCTTGCCGAACAAGCGGTTTATCTCCGCTTTATGCATCAAAAGCTTTCTATCCCGGCGAGGGTCAAGATTTGAAAAGCTACCCTGCTTATACGGCGCAATATGCATATTTTTGAGGGTCATCTGTCCGTCGCGCACGAAAATAAAGCTCTCTTTTAAGGATACATTGCCGCTTCTTACCGATTTGACTTCGCATCCCGAAAGCTCTATTCCCGCCTCGAACCTATCGACGACGAAATACTCGAAATTTATGCTCTTGTTGGTTGCTATTACTTTCATATAAAATTCTTGATCTTACGCCAATACGAAGCTTACACGCCTCGATGCGATGTCTGCGCCGACGACTTTTATCCTTACTTTTTGACCGAGAGTGAAGCTATGATCTCCCGATGAGAGTGAATACATCTTCTCGTTGTATACAAGGTTTGGATCATTGAGAGTCTCAATTCTTATAAGTCCCTCGCAGGTGTTTTCAAGCTCTACGAAAACGCCGAACTGGGTAACTCCCGACACAATGCCATCGAACTCTTCGCCGAGAAGCGAGTGCATATACTCCGTCTTTTTGAGCTCGTCTACGTCTCTTTCAGCCTCGTCCGCCTTGCGTTCGGTCTCAGTCGAGTGAGTCGCTACCTCTTCTGCCCTCACAAACTCTTTGTTATACAACCTATCGTCAAACCTATCGTCAAGCATGAATTTGAGCATCCTATGAACGAATAAGTCGGGATAACGACGTATCGGTGAAGTGAAATGACAGTAGCAGGTCTTTGACAAGCCGAAATGCTCCTTGCAGAACTGCGAGTACTTCGCTTTCTGCATCGACCTAAGCATTACCCTGTTTATTATTGAGTATAGCACATTACCGTCAAGTCTTGTCAACAGATCGGCAAGGTTTTTTGAGTGTATTCCGTTCTGCGGAAGCCTGAAAGGTACTCCAAGTGCATTTACGAACGCTGAAAAGGTCTCTAATTTATCTTCCGTAGGCTCTTCGTGTATTCTGTATACACAGGGAAGCTCCAAATAGAAAAGTCTCTCGGCAACAGTACAGTTTGCAAGTATCATGAACTCCTCTATCATCCTGTTGGACTTACCTCGCTCGTACGGCTTTATATCGACGGCAACGCCGTTTTTATCCAAAATTATCTTGGCTTCTTGCGTGTCGAAGTCGATTGAGCCCTCTTTGCCCCGCTTTTTTATCAATACGTCCGCAAGCTCGTTCATCAGCATGACGTCGGAGTAAATATCGCTATATCTGAAATTCAGCTCCTTGTCGCCCGCTATCATCCTGGAAACGTTGTTATAGGTCATTCTATGCTTGGAGCATATAACGCCCTTTACGACGTCACTATCGACCACGTTTCCGTTTTTGTCTATCTGCATAAGGCAAGAGACTGTCAAGCGGTCAACGCCCTCGTTAAGGGAGCATATGCCGTTAGAAAGGCTTTCAGGGAGCATGGGTATTACCCTATCGACAAAGTAAACGCTCGTTCCACGTAAATAAGCCTCTTCGTCTATTGCGCCGCCCTCTTTGACGTATTCCGTTACGTCGGCTATATGGACGCCTAAAAGATAATTTCCGTTCGGAAGTCTCTCTATCGACACCGCATCGTCAAAGTCCTTTGAATCGTCGCCGTCGATAGTAAAAATATTTTTGGCTCTGAAATCAGTTCTCGAAGCGTATTGGCTCTTTAAGACGTGATCGGGAAGCTTTGCAGCCTCGGCAAGCGTTTTTTGCTCGAATTCTGTCTTTATGTTATGCGCCCTTATTATCGACATCACATCAACGCCCGGTGCGCCGACTTTGCCTAATACCTCTATTACCTCGCCCTCGGGGTTCTTTTTGCCGTATTTGGTTATCTTGGCGACGACCTTGCTTCCGTTCTTTGCGTTTTTGCTCCTGCCGTCAGGTATATATACGTCGTCAAAGAATCGCTTATCGTCGGGAAGTACGAATCCGCAGAATTTACCTGCTTGATAAGTGCCTACGACCTCTTTTACTCCTCTTTCGAGTATTCTTACGACATACGCTACGTCTCCGGAGCTTTCGGAATAATCACGAGAAACGAGCACTTTATCGCCGTGCATGCCACCGTATAAGTTCTTGTTGGGTATGAAGTAGTCGGGGATTCCCTCTTCCTCGGGACGGAAGAATGCAAAGCCCTTTGCATTGCCCGAAAGAGTTCCTCTCATATAGCCCTTATACTCGCTTAATATATACTTATACTTGACGTCGGAAGTCAACGTTCCGTCGCAATACAGCTCGTTAAGCGCATTCTCTACCTCTGCTCTTTCGCTTGGGGTTGAAATGTCAAGTGCTAAACATATCTTATCGAGCGACCAGTAATCGGACGGGCGAGTTTTTATTATTTCTAATACCTTATCTTTGAACAACATAATAAACACAAAAACGGCTATGCAAAAAGTACATAGCCGTTATTCTACATCTTTCTTTCGTTAGCCGACAACTACGGGTCCGACACCGATGAGGATCTCGGAAGCAACGAGGAAGAACAATACCGAGAAGCCGATGATTACGCAGATCGAAACGATAGTCAATCTCTTGAGCTTAGCTTCAAGTGACGTATCGTTCTTCGAAAAGAACGTTTCGGAACCGGAAATTGCACCAACGCCGTCGCTGTTACCAGGCTGGAACATAACGACCAAAATTGTGAAAACGGAACATACTACCATGCAAACGAAAAGAATTATTTCGATCGTGTGGTATGCTGCGTTAGATACCGTGAAAAGCGGAGCTAAAATATTGTATACTCCATTAATAGCAGAAGACATTACCTTCTCCTCCAAATTCATAAGTCTAAAGTATTCTATCACAAATTATCTTGCTTTGGCAAGTTATTTGAGACCAAATTTACTTAATTATCAAAGATTTTCCCATCATTTCGCTCGGAGCGGGCAATTCCATAAGCTCGAGGAGCGTCGGAGCGAGATCGGAAAGTCTTCCGTCGGAAAGCTTGACATCCTTTCTTGCGTCATCGACTAATATCACGGGAACGAGATTTGTCGTATGAGCAGTGAAAGGCTCGCCGTTTTCGACCATCTTGTCGCAGTTGCCGTGGTCAGCCGTTATAACTAAGCTTCCGCCGACCTTTCTTACCTCTTCGGCAATTCTGCCTGCGCATCCGTCAACGGTCTCGACAGCCTTTACGGCAGCCTCCATAACACCCGTATGGCCGACCATATCGCAGTTTGCGAAGTTCAAGATGATAAGGTCGTATTCACAAGACCTTATCGCATCGATGACCTTATCGCATACCTCAGGAGCGCTCATCTCGGGCTGCAAGTCGTAAGTTGCAACCTTGGGAGACGGAACGAGCGTTCTGTCTTCATTTGCGTTGGGAGCTTCTACTCCGCCGTTGAAGAAGAATGTTACGTGAGCGTACTTCTCCGTCTCTGCGATACGAAGCTGCTTTTTGCCAAGGCTTGCTACGTACTCGCCGAGAGTGTTTGTAAGCTTTTGCGGCTTGAACGCTATATCTACGTTTTCAAACGTTGCATCGTACTGCGTCATGCAGACGTAGTAGAGATCCATCTTATTCCTGAAGAAGCCGTCGAATTTATTCTGCGTGAACGCACGGGTAATCTCTCTCGCTCTGTCGGGACGGAAGTTAAAGAAGATTATCGCATCGCCCGAGTTAACAGTTGCAACGGGAGTACCGTCTTCCTTAACTACTACCTTGGGGATGACGAATTCGTCCGTTACGGAAAGCTCGTAAGACTTTCTTACAGCTTCGGCAGCATCGGTTATCTCCTCGCCTATTCCGTTGGAAATAGCCATATAAGCCTTTTCTACTCTATCCCAGCGGTTGTCTCTGTCCATAGCGTAATATCTGCCCATTACGGAAGCGATATGACCGAAGCTTATGGAATTCATATATTCCTGAAGCTCGTCGATATAGCCTGCACCGCTCGTCGGAGAAACGTCTCTGCCGTCTAAGAAGCCGTGAACGAAAGCATCGTCAAGACCTTGCTCTTTGCAAAGCTTCAAAAGCGCAAACAAGTGATTGATATGGCTATGAACGCCGCCGTCCGACAAAAGTCCGTATAAATGAACCTTTCCGCCGTGAGATTTAGCAAAATTTATAGCTTTGAGGAAAGCCTCGTTATCAAAAAAGTCGCCGTCCGATATAGACTTGGTTATTCTCGTAAGCTCCTGATAAACGATCCTTCCTGCTCCTATATTGAGATGTCCTACCTCGCTGTTGCCCATCTGGCCGTCGGGAAGACCTACGTCCATTCCGCTAGCGCCGAGCTTTGCGTGAGGATAGCTTTCAATGAGCTTTTTGATATTTGGTACGCCCTCAACGGTTATAGCGTTATATTCGCTCTCGGGTGCGATTCCGAAGCCGTCGAGGATCATAAGCATCGTGAGTTTTTTCATATTATCCCTCAAATTACGCGTTGTAATTTACTACCTTTGCGAAGTCCTCGGCAACGAGCGATGCACCGCCGATAAGTCCGCCGTCGATCTCTTCCTGAGCCATCAAAGACTTAGCGTTGGCGGGCTTCATGCTTCCGCCGTACTGGATGCGAAGCTCGGAAGCTACCTTTGCGCCGAACATATCCTTGACAACGTTTCTGATATAACCGATCGTCTCGTTAGCCTGCTCGTCGGTTGCGGTAAGACCCGTTCCGATAGCCCAAACGGGTTCGTAAGCGATAACGGTCTCCTTCATCATCTCGGGCGTGAAAGCCTTGAGTGCGCCTCTTACCTGACGGGAAACGACCTCTTCGGTCAAGCCGCCGACTCTTTCTTCCTTGAGCTCGCCTACGCAAATGATAGGTTTAAGTCCGCCCTCTAACGCAGCAGACGCTCTGAGGTTTACCGTCTCGTCGGTCTCGCCGAAGTACTGACGACGCTCGGAATGTCCGATAATTACGTATTCAACGCCGATCTCTTTGAGCATATCGACGGAGATCTCTCCTGTATAAGCTCCGCTCTTTGCGAAGTGTACGTTCTCAGCACCGACTTTGATGTTCGTGCCGCTCGTAAGCTCTACTGCTTTAGCGAGATTTGTATAAGGAACGCAGATAACTACCTCTGCCTCAGCGTCTTTTACCAAAGGAATGAGCGAAGTAATCAAAGCCTCGGCTTCCTTCTGCGTTTTGTTCATCTTCCAGTTTCCTGCAATAATAGGTCTTCTCATAGTTTATCTCCATTATATTTTATTTATATTCGACACAAAACATTTAATTTATGCGAATACAAGTTTTTGGCTTCCGATAGAATATCTACCGAAAGCCGAAATTTGTTCAATACTTAAAGGCTCGGTCAACCGAGCCTCGTTAAATTATTTGTTGTTAAGGCAAGCTACTCCCGGAAGCTCCAAACCCTCGAGGAATTCGAGAGATGCGCCGCCACCAGTCGAGATGTGAGTCATCTTGTCAGCGTAGCCAAGCTGTGTTACTGCGGCTGCAGAGTCGCCGCCACCGATGATAGTGATAGCGTTGCTGTCAGCAAGAGCCTGAGCAACAGCCTTCGTGCCCTTTGCAAAGTTAGGCATCTCGAATACGCCCATAGGTCCGTTCCAGATAACGGTTCCGGCAGACTTGATAGCCTCTGCGAAAAGCTCTCTCGTCTTCTCACCGATGTCCAAACCCTCTTCGTCAGCGGGGATCTCGTTGCTTGCAACCGTTCTGTAAGGAGCGTCATTGCTGAACTCTTTGGAAACTACGGTGTCGATAGGAAGAAGAAGTTTTACGTTCTTAGCCTCTGCCTTTGCAAGGAGCTCTTTTGCAAGGTCAACCTTATCGAGCTCAACCTTGGAAAGTCCGATCTCATAGCCCTTAGCTTTGAGGAAGGTATAAGCCATAGCGCCGCCGATGATGAGCGTGTCTACCTTTTCGAGAAGGTTGTTGATAACGCCGATCTTGTCGGATACCTTTGCGCCGCCCAAAATAGCAACGAAAGGACGCTTAGGATCTTCCAAAGCTCCGCCCATAACGTCGAGCTCTTTTCCGATAAGGAAGCCAGCTACTGCGGTGTCGATATATTTGGTTACGCCGGCGGTCGAAGCGTGTGCTCTGTGAGCCGTTCCGAATGCGTCGTTTACGTATACGTCGCCGAAAGATGCGAGCTCTTTGCAGAAGCCGTCTTCGTTCTTTTCCTCTTCCTTGTGGAAGCGGAGGTTCTCAAGAAGAACCACCTCTCCGTCGTTAAGAGCAGCAACCTTTGCCTTAGCGTCTTCACCGATAACGTCGTGAGCGAACGTTACCTTGCCGTTCAAAAGCTCGTTCAAGCGGTTTGCAACGGGTTCGAGAGAATACTTCATGTTGAATTCTCCCTTAGGTCTGCCAAGGTGAGAGCACAAAACTACCTTTGCGCCCTGCTCCATAAGATATTTGATCGTAGGAAGTGCGCCGATGATTCTTGTTTCATCGGTGATATTTTTGTCTGCGTCGAGAGGAACGTTGAAGTCTACTCTGACAAGAACTCTTTTACCTTTTACGTCGATGTCCTTTACGGTCTTTTTATTCATAAAAAATACTCCTTAAAATATTTCATATTTTTCTACTTTAATTTTAACCTCGTTTTCAAGGTTTGTCAAATCTTTAACAAGATATTTGTCTCTTTATTTGACTTTTATGTCCCCTATCTCCATTTTTTCCTTGAAAGGTATGATGGAATAAGCGATATTCGTCATATGGTCGGCAACACGCTCGAGCTGAGACGCCATCGAAAGGTATATTGCGCCTACCTCGGGAGTGCACTCGCCGTTGTTAAGTCTCTTGACATGCATATGCCCCATTTTGGCTTTCATGTCGTCCACCTTTTTCTCCGTCTCGTCAACGCTCTTTAATACGTTCCTGTCACGCTTCATAAACGCATCGACGGAATCGTGATACAATTTATCGAGATAACCTTTAAGTTCGTCCATATCCGAAAGTGCGGCAGGTGAAAAGCTCTGACATTTCTTTATCATATCGATGGCAAAGTCCATAACGTTTTCGGCGTAATCGCCTATACGCTCTATATCGGTTACGACGTGGAACAGAGAACCTATAATATGATCGTCTTTCTCCGAAAGGTCGAGAGACGAGAACTTGACGAGGTAGTTCGTTATCTCCAAATTTAAGAAGTTTATCGCTTCCTCGTTGCGTTTTATCTTATTGACGTTGGAATCGTCAAGCGACATTAACATATCAATCGACATCATAAGGTTATCAAAAGACGTATCTGCCATGCTCTTTACTTCCGCAAGGCTTTGAGCAACTGCAAGCGACGGAGTCTTGAAGATAAGATCGTCAAGGTAATGAAGCTTTTTGACGTCATTAGAATCATTCGTCTTCTTATCGTCCTTTATCATAAGCTCGGAAAGCTTGGTTATGGGCTTTATGAACGCAAGCATGAAAAGTCCTACCATGAGGTTTGAGAACGTGTGGTAGTTTGCTATAAATCTCGCCATACTTCCGGAGAAGCTCATTACGAACGACGCTATCGGCTTTTGCGCTACGAGCAGCACGAAGAACCATATTATCGTACCGAAGAAGTTTACTAAGAAGTTGATGAGTGCAGTTCTGCGAGCGTTCGGAGACGTTCCTATCGACGCAAGAAGTGCGGTTACGGTCGTACCGATATGAGAACCGAGCACCATGAACATAGCGGAATAGGGATTTACGAGAACGCCTGCCGTTCCGAGAACGACCATAATAGACGTTGACGCCGAGGAGCTTTGAAGTATTGCCGTCAAAAGCATCATGCTGATTACGCAAAGAAGCGGGTCTTCAAAGGACATTATCGCTCTTGCAAACATCGTCGGATCACCGTTTTCGTCAAAGGCTATTATCTTCATCGAGTCGCACATGAGCGCTAAGCCGATGAACAACATACCAAGTCCCAATGCGATAGCTCCGATATGCCTCATCTTATCGTTCTTGACGAACAAATAAAAAACTGCGCCTACAGCCGCAACGAGAGACATTATCGCAGTAATGTCAAACGCTGAAAGTGAGGATATTTGCGCAGTTACCGTAGTGCCGACGACGGCACCCAATAATATTGGAGTTGCTTGTATAAGCGTCATACAGCCGACGTTTACTAAGCCGACTATCATAACGCTGGTTGCTGCCGAGCTTTGAATAACGGCAGTAACGGTCAAACCAATGGCAAAGCCTTTGAAGCGATTGTTGGTTACTTTTTCAAACAAACGCTTCATTTCATTTCCCGATACAGTCTCAAGCGCATCGCCCATGAGCTTCATGGAAAACAAAAAGATAGCGAGTCCGCCCAACATCGAGAATATACTGAAAACCGTCTCTAATACCTGCATTTTTCTTTCCGTAAAACCTTTCCGTTCGCCTTCACCCTAAGCGAACAAGCTCTCCGCATAAAAAAAGTGCGTTGGATGAGCGGAGCTTCCCTCTCGCACACAACTGCCGCATTTTCAGCCGTTCCTCTTGAAAGGGGTCTATTTTTCTTCAATCACACACTTTCTATTTTATTTGTTCTCACCAAGATTGTCAATTAAAAATCGGCTTGAACAAAGTTCGTCAAAATTTTGTCAAACGTCCTTCCTCGTCAAGGTCCTCGAAATTGCCTTGACGTAGGTACTCGTACGTTGCAACGCATATGGAATTTGCAAGGTTTAGCGATCTCAAATTTTGGCGCATCGGTATTCTTACTGCGTTCTCATAGTGATCGTGCAATAATTCCTCGGGAAGTCCCTTGGTCTCCTTGCCGAAAACTAAGTACGCATCGTCGGGATAGGTTACGTCGGCGTAGCAGTGTTTGCCTTTCGTCGTGAAAAAGTACATTCTATCGACGTCCTGCTCGTGCTTTTGCATAAAGTCTTCTAAGTTGTCGTAGTACGTTATATCAAGATCATTCCAATAGTCCAAGCCTGCACGTTTGAGCTTTGCGTCCGTTATCGTGAAGCCAAGCGGCTTTACTAAATGAAGGCTTGCGCCCGTGCATGCGCACGTTCTTGCGACGTTGCCAGTATTCTGCGGTATTTCAGGCTCTACCATGACTATATTAAGCTTTCGCATTCTATTTTACCTCCGTTTGCTCACTTTCCATCTCGGAAAGCAGAGCAAATATCTCTTCCTTTGAATTTAATTTGTTTATCTCGCACTTATAATGGCTTGCGTTGCGCATTCCCTTGAAGTACGCCGCAAAGTGCTTGCGCATAAAGGTCGCCGTTCTATCCCCCATATCAGCTTCTAAAAGCTCGTAATGCGCTCTCATTACGTCAAACTTATTGCCCGTAAACTCCACGCCTAAAAGCTCTGAAAAAAGCCAAGGTGAGCCTATTGCGCCACGGGCTATCATAACTCCGTCGCACCCCGTTTGGGAAACAAGTCTATCCGCCGCCTCTTTTGAGAATACGTCGCCGTTTCCTATAACTGGTATCGACACGGCATTTTTTACTTTGCCTATTATCTCGTAATCCGCACTTCCGCTATACATCTGCGCTCGCGTCCTGCCGTGTACGGTTATTGCACTTGCACCCATATCCTCGCACATCCTGGCAAACTCAACGCAGTTGACGTGATTTTCATCCCAGCCCTTTCTGAATTTTACCGTTACGGGCTTATCGGTAGACTTGACTACCGTCGAGATTATCTTCGCCGCATGGTCGGGCTCGGTCATTAAAAACGCACCGTCACCTTTTCCTGCCACCTTATGAACGGGACAGCCCATATTTATGTCGATGACGTCGTATTTATCAAGTATTCCGCTTTTGACTATCTCCTCGAAAACAGACTCGTCGCTTCCAAAAAGCTGAACGCCGCAAGGGTCTTCGTTATCAGCCTTTGAGAGTATCTTGTAAGTATTCTGATTATTGTACTTCAAGCCTTTGACGCTGACCATTTCGGTATAGGAAAGGCTTGCACCGAAATCTCGGCACAGCTTTCTGAACCCTACGTCCGCAACGCCAGCAAGCGGTGCGAGTATATAGTTGTTTTTAAGCTCAATTTCGCCTATCTTCATCTGTTTTTGATGCTCCGTTCGACGAGTACTTCAGCGGCGTTATAGCCCGACTTTTTAAGCAGGAAATTTGCTGCCGCCGCCTCGATTATTACGGGAAGGTTACGCCCGGGGACGATAGGTATGATCACTTTGGGTATCTCTACGCCCAAGATATTCTCGTACGTACCCTCGCCGTCAAGTCTGTCGTACTCCTTTTTGGGGTCTAAGTTCTGCATCTCAACGACGAGATCGACGTGCTTTTTGTCCTTTATCGCCGTTACGCCGTACATATTGCGAGTGTCGATTATGCCTATGCCTCTAAGCTCCATGAAGTACCTTATTACCTCGGGAGATTCGCCGTACAGGTTGTTCTGTACGTTCTTGATAATGATCGAGTCGTCCGCTACGAGTCTATGCCCACGCTTGATAAGTTCAAGCGCCGTTTCGCTCTTTCCTATACCGCTTTTGCCCGTCAGAAGAACGCCTACTCCCGAAACGTCCACGAAAACGCCGTGAACGCGCGTTGAGGGCGCAAGGAACTCGTTCAAAAATATCGTGAGGTTATTGACAAGCTGAGTCGTCTCGAGCGGAGACAAGAACAGCGGACAGTTGTGCTTTTTGTAGGAATTAAGCAGCGTCTCGGGAACTTCGAGCGAGCGTGATATTATCGTACACGGCACACGGCGTTCCAAGATCATGTCCATTATCATTACTTTGTCTTTCTCAGGCTTGGCGTTGTAGTACTTCATTTCGGCGTTACCCATTACCTGAACTCTGTTCTCGCCGAAGTAGTCGAAAAAGCCTGCAAGCTGAAGCCCCGGTCTTGATACGTTGACCGTCGTAAAAGTCATCTCGCCGCTTCCTGCAAACAGTATCTCGAGCTTTAACTCCTTGGCAAATTCCTCGACCGTTATAGTCCTCGTTTCAACATCCATGACTTTTAGCCCTCCAAACAAAACTTTTCTATGGTCTTCGCAACGCCGTCCTCGACGTCCGAAGGTGCGATATAGTCTGCCTCTTCCAAAAGCTCCTTGCAAGCGTTTTTGACCGCTACGCCAAAGCCTGCGTACCTTATCATCGAAAGGTCGTTCTGACCGTCGCCGAACGCCATTACGTCATCACGAGTAAGCCCTAAGTACTCGCAAAGTGCCTCTGCGCCCTTGTCTTTGCCGGCATTGACGCTTACGCACTCGAAAAGCCACTTCTTGCTGAACATAAAGTGGCACTTATCGCCGAACATCTTATTATATTTTTCGCATATAGCGTCGTTATCCGATCCGTCGGGAACGTAACACACTACCTTTGGCACGTTCCACCCCTTTTCCTCTAAAAACTCGGAGAGCGGCTTTCTCGTGAAGACGATAGGTATCCCTGTGTTTTTTATATACGCATCGGTGAACTCGTTCTCTTTCTCGGTGAAAACGTCTGCACCGTAATACGTCTGCGGTCTTATGCCGTCTTTTTCCATCTCGCGTATTACTTCAATAGCATCTGCGTTTGACATCGCAATTTCCTTGATTATTTTATCGTTTTTCAAGTCTGCGACATACGCTCCGTTATACGCAAGCGCATAACCGAAGTTTATTCCGTTCTCGTCGAGAAGTTTTTTGACCGCATCAGACGACCTTCCGGACGAAACGACGAATGTTCCGCCCCTTTTGACGTATTCGTGTATGACCTTTAACGTATAGTCCGTCACCTTTCCGCCCTTTGGAAGTAACGTATCGTCGTAATCGGACAAAACGAGTTTATATTTCATATCGGCTTCTCCTTTGTGAAAGTGATCGTATATATTTTTGGCAAGCTTTTTGCCTATGCCATCCGTTTTTGCAAGCTCCTTTACGCTTGCCTCTTTTATCTTGGCAACTGTCCTGAACCTATCGCACAGCGCTTGTTTTTTCTTCTCTCCGATGCCCTCTATCTCGTCAAGTCTTGACCTTAGCGAATTTTTGTTGTGAAGGCTTCTGAAAAAAGTGATCGCAAAGCGGTGGGACTCGTCTCTTATGCGTTGCAAAAGCTTTAAGGAGACATCTCGCTTTGGGATTATTATCGGGTCTTCCCGTCCCGGGACGAAGACCTCTTCTTCTCTTTTTGCAAGCGATATCATGGGGACGTAAATTCCTACCTCTTGCATCGCTTCTTGTGCATAGCCAAGCTGTCCCTTGCCGCCGTCGATGACTATCAGATCAGGTGCGCTCCCGAACGACGGGTCGCTATCACCGTCTTTCAGGCGTTGAAGTCTTCTTTTCAAGACCTCTTTCATGGACGCAAAGTCGTTTGCACCCTCGACGGTCTTTATTTTGAAGCGGCGGTAGTCGCTCGACTTTTTCTCGCCGTCGAAAAAGACTACCATAGATGCGACTTTATCTACACCCTGCACGTTCGAGATATCGTAGCACTCCATCCTGCGCAGTTTTTTAAGACCCAAAATATCTCTGAGCCTTTCGCACGCACCGACGGTCATATCCGACTTACGCTTTTCCGTATCGACGGATTTTTCCATAAAATCGGCGGCGTTTTTCTCAGAAAGCTCTACTAAGCTCTTTCTGACGCCGTTTTTGGGCGAAATTACGTTGAAAGCCTTGTCGGCAAGGGGGCTTAACGCTTCCTTGACGCTTGAAGCCATATCGTCGGGAATTGACAGCACTATCTCATCGGGGATCTTGGCATTCTGATAATACTGGACGACAAAGCCCGACAGTAGCTCTTCTTCGGTCGACACAAAGTCTACTACCGTGTAATTTTCTCCGCCCTGCATTCTGCCTTGGCGTATCATCAAGTGATTTATTACTCTGCTCGTGCCGTTCGTAGAATACCCGAAAACGTCCATATCGACGTCTTTTGGGAATGCCGATAGCGTTTTTGCCTTTATTTTTTCTACGACCGTAAGCATATTCCTCATCGCTATCGCTCGCTCAAAGCGTTCTTCCTCGGCTGCGATGCGCATTTTTTCGGAAAGCAGGGTCTCTACCTCTTTTGTGTCGCCCTTCAAAAACCTGACGACCTTTTCTATCAGCTCCCTATACTCTTCCTTGGAAACGCTTTCTGTGCAAGGTCCGACACATCTGCCCGTCTGATATTCAAGGCAAGGTCTGAAGCTTTTGGGTAGCTTATTTAAGTTTATATTGCAGCTTCTGACGTGAAAGCCCTCGTATATAACTCCGATAAGGTCTTTTACGGGAACGCCGCCCATATACGGACCGAAGTACGCCGCACCGTCTTTTTTTATCTTTCTCGTTATCTCAACGGTGGGATAATCGGACTTTTTATCTATCCTGATATACGGGTAGTTCTTGTCGTCTTTGAGAAGGATGTTATATTGCGGTTTGTATTTTTTTATTAAGTTGCTCTCTAAAACTAACGCATCGGACTCGGAATTGACTATGTAATAGTACAGGTCGTTAATTTTATTGACCATCGCTATTACCTTGTCCGTCAGATTTTTGGGCGAGCGGAAATATTGCCTTACACGGTTTTTTAACACCTTGGCTTTTCCTATGTAGATTATCTCGTTGTTTTCGTCAAGCATGACGTAAACACCCGGGTCTGACGGCAGAGTCTTCAGTTTTTGTTCGAGATTTTTATTCATACAGAGACTATTTTACACGAAAAACACAAAATAATCAATGTATTTTGGCATTCAATACCCCAGATATTCCACGCCGCTTAAAAATACTTTGGAAACTACGCCGTCGCCGATACGGTAAAACACTATCTTCCCCTGTCTTTTGGAGCTGACTAAGCCAAAGTCTTTCAGGTTTTTAAGCTGGTGCGATACCGTCGTCTGATTTATATCAAGCATCCTCGATATATCGGTAACGCACATCTCGGAGATAGAAAGTATGGACAGTATCCTGAGCCTCGTAGGCTCGGCAAAGAGCGCAAAAAGACAGGACAAGTCCTCTAACTTTCTCTTATCGGGAAGAAAGCTGTCTACTACGTCCGCCGTTCGCATATCAAGAAGCAATAGATCTTGCTTATTTGTCATATCGTTTTCCCTCCATACGTTGTTGATAACTTAATGATAATTATGGATAACAACAAAATGAAAGGGAGTTTTTGACTTTTATTTTGCTTTTACGTCGAACTATTCGGACAAAGAATCGAAAAGCAATCGGTGGTCGAAAAAAGCGCCAATATCAGGAATAACTGCGTCCAGTTTACGTTGTTGAAGTCGATCAAAAGCGCTAAGAGCGGCAAGAGTATCAAGCACTCGGAATTAAAGCACGAAAACATTTTTGTTTTTACCTCCGTACCGTTTTCTTAACTATATGAAAAAGCCGCCTCAAAGGTGAGACGGTTATGATATTTATATAATTCTTCGCAAAATACTTTAATTTTGAGAATAAATATGTGTTTTTGGCTTGTTTTTATACTTTGGTGTAGTATTTATTTACAAGTCTTAATGCGTAAACTATGATTTTTCCCATCAAAAGGTCGTATAAGTTCATTAAGGCAAAAGCGCCTACTATCAACGTCCAAAGGGGCAAATTCCACTCGTTTATCTCGGTAAAAAAGGTCGAGAAGAAATATATTACCGTTATCGATATTGCGTAGAAAACTTCCTTTATCGCAATCTCGACGACCTTTTTTGCACCCTTTTGCTTTGCTATGCAGTGGATAAGTACGTAAGGCGCAAAGAACGCCAGGAACGGGAGCATCGTCAAAAAGTTCGGTGCGAATATTCCGCCTATGACCGTTGACGCAATAAAACAAAGAATGCTCCACTTTATCTCCCCCGTGATAAACGGCATAACGAGGCACAAAGACGCCAGCATATAGCACGAATAATCGAGAACGTTGAAATAATTACCTAAAATGATAAAGACTGCCGAAAACGCACAGGATATTCCTGCGAGGGCAATCTTTTTCGTTTTTTTCATCAGCAACCGCCTCCGATGCAGTTACAGAAGAGGTTGAGGCACAAAAGCTGAGTACAGCAATTCATTGCGTCATCGCATCCGCCCATCTGACGGTTGTTATCGTCCCAATCGGGGGAATTGCCGTTGCCGTTTCTCTGCTGTTCCTTCCACCATTCTTCGGCGGGATTTTCTTTTCTTTGAGTGTTTTTATCCGCTTTTTCTACCTTTGCACCGCCCGACATGACTTTTTCGAGCTTTTGCAAGGTCTTTTTGTACTTTTCGTTGTTGCTATCCTGCTCCAAAGCAAGTTCGAGCTGCTTTTTTGCATCGGTAAACCAGTCTTTTTTGTAAAAGACCATTGCCTGATAGTAGTGCCAATCGGCAGTTCTTTCAGTCATATCGTCAAGGATAGCCTGTGCATCGTTTATCTTGCCCGCCTTGACAAGCTCCTCGACTTTTTTGAACTTCGAGGTATTTTCGTCAAAGGTCTCTTCTTCGGTCTTGTAGCTTCTCGACTCAAGTACCTCTCTGTAAGCATCCTCAAGCTCGGTGAGCTTTCTTGCCGCAGTATCTCCTCTCTCACCCTCGAGGAACATATCGCCTCTATATTGAGCACGAAGCCTGTTATACGCTTCGTCGATCTCCTCGTCGGTCGCTCCTATTCCTAAACCAAAAACTTTGTATAAGTATTCTTGCATTTCTCTCCTTGCATTACACCTTTAGTCATCAAGGGTAAGCCTTTTTGTATTACGTTAGCTAAAAAATCTTTATTGAATGAAAACTTTATCTTCAAAAAGCTGTCGTTTATGGCGTTTAAGCAGGATGCAAAGGCAAAGACTATCTCCTCGCCGTGCTTTTCCATCAGCTCTTTATGCGTTAATACGCCCGAATATATCACCTTGAAGGGATTAAACTTATTTTCCTTTACGTCGTCCTCAAAGTCGTCGAGTGCGTCTATCATATATATCCACTTACCGACGTTATAAGAAAGATGGGAAAGGCTTTCAAGGTTATTTTCAGCCGCATCCCCGTCATTATAGCACACCGAATCTTCTTTTTCAACTAAATGCTTGCTTGCGTATAAAGTTACGATAGCTTTCACACAATCGCGCATCATTGACGCAAACTCGTCGGAAATTTTATCAAGCGTGAAATCAGTCGTCTTTTCCACCTCACGAAGGCTTGCGTAGCGGGTCTTTACTATCTCCTCTACGCCTGTTAGGTTCTCGCTTGCCTTTTTCAAGGCATTTTTTAAGCCTCTCATCGCAGATCTTGCCTTTGTTGAGTTATCGTCGAGCGCTTTATCGTAAGCTGCGTAATAGCCCAAAATAACGTTAAAGGACGCCAACATATCGGTAAGCTCGTTGGACTCTACAGACTTTCTTTGCGTGAAGGGCTTCGTTATACATCTGAGCTTTTCAAACGTTACGTCTACACCCAAGTAATTGTGAAGAAGTATCGCAAGGAAGGTTATATCGTAATTTATCGTAAAGCGTGAAAGCTGACCGAACTGGCGTTCCATAGACTTGCATACGCCGCAGTAAAAAGAGCGGTATAGGTCGAAGTCTTTCATATATAAATGAGCCTTTTCGGGCATTACGTATCCAAACATTGCTTTACTTCCCTGTTATTTTTATCCTCTCGGCAAGAAGCCTACCTTTCTATATACCTTGGAAATGGTCTTTCGAGCCATATAATGCGCTTTCTCAGCACCCTCTGCAAGCACCTTGTTAAGAGTGTCTTTATCCTTCAAAAGCTCGTCTTTTCTCGCTCTTACGGGGGAAATTGCCTCTATTACGACGTTTGCAACCTCGTCTTTGAGCTCGGCGTACGTCGAAGACGAGAAATCTCTTTCCGCATCGGCTATCGAGATGCCCTTTAAGCTTGCGTATATCGTCAAAAGGTTGGTTATTCCCTCTTTGCCCTCGCCTGCAACTATCCTGTTATCGGAGTCCGTTACCGCACGGCGAAGCTTTCTTCTTATCGTATCGTTGTCGTCGGCAAGAGATATGAAGCCGTTTATATTCTCGTCCGACTTACTCATCTTTGCCTTAGGATTCTGAAGGCTCATTATTCTTGCGCCGTTCTTGGGAATATATCCCTCGGGAACTACGAAGGTATCGCCGTATCTTGCGTTAAAGCGAAGCGCAATATCTCTCGTCAACTCCAAATGCTGTTTCTGATCGGCGCCGATCGGCACAAGTGCCGTCTGATAAAGCAAAATGTCCGCAGCCATAAGCACGGGGTAATCCATAAGTCCCATGTTTATATTATCGGCATGACGAGCACATTTATCCTTGAACTGCGTCATTCTGTTGAGCTCGCCGATGTACGTTATCGTGTTCAACACCCAAGCAAGCTCGGTATGCTCGGGAACGTGAGACTGCACGAAAAGCACGGTCTTTTCGGGATCGAGACCGCACGCTAAATATAGCGCTAAAAGCTCGTACGCGTTCTTTCTGAGCGTTGCAGGGTCTTGCTTTACCGTTATCGAATGAAGATCTACGACGCTGTATATGCACTCGTATTCATCCTGAAACTCGGGAAAGTTCTTCAATGCGCCTATATAGTTGCCGAGCGTTATATTGCCCGTCGGCTGTATGCCTGAAAATAACCTCTTCTTTTCTTCCATTTCCTTTTACTTCCTTATAAAGTCTTCGATAGCTTTTCGCATATCTTTTATCTCGTAAACGTCGCTGAAACGCGTTTCTTTGCCTTTTAAGTCCGATATTGCCGCAGGAATATCCATCGCAGACATTCTTTGAAGCAGTGCAGCATCCTTGAATGCGTCGCTCGACGGCTTTTTGCCTATTGCGCTTATTACGCTCGGCGAGAATTTATACGGGCTTGCGGTCGAAAGTATCACCATAGGCGCATAGTCGTTCTCGTCAACAGAGTAGTTATCCGAAACGTAAACGCCGACGGCAGTGTGCGGATCGAGCGGATATGCGTATTCGTCAAAGAACAAGCCTATCGTGCGTTTGGTGTCATCCTCCGTCGCCATGCCTGCGTATATTATCTCAGTCATTTCGCCAAGCATCTCTTGCGACACCTCGAATACGCCCGACGTTTTGAGCTCGGTCATTATCTTGTCGATATAGCTATCATCCCTGCCGCTCACCTCAAAAAGCAGTCTCTCGAGATTGCTCGAAATGAGTATGTCCATCGAGGGGGATATCGTTTTGTAAAAACGCCTATTCTTGTCGTATCTGCCACTCGTGAAAAAGTCGGTCAACACGTTGTTGCTGTTGCTTGCGCAAAGAAGTCTTCCTACGGGAAGTCCCATCTTGTAGGCGTACCAGCCTGCCAATATATCCCCGAAATTACCCGTCGGCACGGAGAAGTTGACTTTGTCGCCGAGAGTTATCTCGCCTGACGATGCTAAGTCGAGATAAGCCGAGAAATAGTACACTATCTGCGGCAAAAGCCTACCCAAGTTGATTGAGTTTGCCGACGACAAAACAACGTTATTTTTGGCGCATATAGCCTTGAAATCGGCATCTGCGAATATTTCCTTGACTCCGCTCTGGCAGTTGTCGAAATTGCCCTTTATCGCCGCAACGTAGACGTTATTTCCGCTTTGGGTGGACATCTGCATTTTTTGCATTGCCGAAACGCCCTCAGACGGATAAAAGACTATTATCTTTATACCGTCGACGTCCTTGAAGCCCTCTAACGCTGCCTTTCCCGTATCGCCGCTCGTTGCAACGAGAATCAGTATGTCGCTATCCTCCCCTGCCTTTTTCTTTGCTACCGAGAGAAGCTGAGGGAAAAGCGTTAACGCCATATCCTTGAACGCAAGCGTCGGACCGTGGAACAGCTCGAGCAAGTACACTCCGTCGTCCATTTTGACTACGGGCGCAGGATCGCCGTCGAAGCGAGAATACGCATTCCTGCACGCAGTTTCAAGCTCGTCCTTTGAAAAATCCGTCGCAAAAAGGGATAGTATCTCGACAGCTCTTTCCTCATACGACATATCGAGGAGCTTTTTAAGTCCTTCATCGCCTACCTGAGGGAAGCACTCGGGGACGAACAATCCGCCGTCCTTTGCTATGCCCTTGACGAGTGCCTCTGAAAAGGACACTACGTTGTTTTTGTTTCTCGTACTTATATATTGCATGATACCAAACGTTTTTGCTTTTATTTAGCCTGAATCTTAGCTAAAATTCCGAAAAAGCGGGTGAAATATTCCCCCGCTTTATTTCGTTTATGTTTTGCTTTCTTATCAGATGATATACTTTGCGATGAAATCAGGTATATCCTGAATGTCTGCGCTTATAGTGAACGTGAAGTCGCAGCCCGTGTCGTTCGAGATGTTACGGAAGGACTCGAACATATCCTTCATGTCGACGAGCTGGCTTCTCGTAATCCTCTTCAAAGCGTCTACGAAAATGTGCTCGATGTCGTGATTTGCGGCGAGCATTCCGTTGATGAACGCAACGAACTCTCCCTGATTTTTGATTCCTACGCTGGAGCAGTCAACATATCTTACCGCATGCTTTATTTCATGCGTGTATTGATTGTTCTCCGTTATATAAACTATCTCGCCTTTCGCAGTATCAAGAGAGTTGTTCGTTCTTTCAATAAGCTGTTTCGTCTTGCCGGAACCCTTGGCGCCGTAAATTAAAGATATCATGTTAAAATTACCTCCATTGGATTTACTATATTATACATTGCTTTTTCCGAAAAAACAAGGGGGTTTTGCAAAAAAAAGCCAAATATGTAAAAATTACTATTTTCTGACTCCTGCTTCGAGCTTTTTGTGAAGCTTTCTGTCTATTCTTCTGACGAAAGTATCGAGCTCGTCGTCCGAAATGGACGTTACTCTGCCTGCCGCATACTCTTCGTCAACATAGCCTTTTAATTTTATCGTTATCTCGTCGGTCTTGCCTACCTTATCCTCGCCTTCGAGCTGATAATACTCGTTTATCCAGTACGCAATGCCCGCTAAGCCAGACGTATTGGTTATCGCTATTCTCGGCTTTTTGTTGAGTATCTTCTCGGTGTCGAAGATGTTGTATATCTCGGGGTCTTTCATAAGACCGTCGGCGTGAATACCTGCTCTCGTCGAGTTGAAATCTCTGCCGACGAATGGCGTTCTCGGCGGGATCGTATATCCGACCTCTCTTTCAAAGTAGTCGGCTATCTCGGATATTACCGCAAAGTCCATGCCGCCGTTGTCGCCTTTTATCGAGGCGTATTCAATAGCCATTGCCTCAAGCGGACAGTTACCCGTCCTCTCACCTATGCCGAGAAGCGCACAGTTGACAGCAGAACAGCCGTACAGCCATGCCGTAGTTGCGTTTGAGACTACCTTGTAAAAATCGTTGTGTCCGTGCCATTCAAGCTGGCTTGACGGAACGTCGGCGTATTTTTTTAAGCCGTATATTATGCCCGGAACCGATCTTGGCATCGAAGCACCGTGGAATGGTACTCCAAAGCCCATCGTATCGCACGCTCTTATCTTGATAGGAACACCCGACTCCTTTGAAAGATTCATAAGCTCGGACGCAAAGGGTACTACGAAGCCGTAAAAATCGGCACGTGTGATGTCCTCAAAGTGGCAACGGGGTACTATGCCGTACGAGAGCGCCTCTTTTACTATGCCCAAATACTTATCGAGTGCCTGACCTCTCGTAAGTCCCATCTTATTGAAGATGTGATAGTCCGAGCAGCTGACCAAGATTCCCGTTTCTTTTATTCCGATACTCTTAACAAGCTCGAAGTCTTTTGGGTTTGCCCTTATCCAAGAGGTTACCTCAGGGAATTTTAAGCCTAATTCAAGGCATCTTTCGACCGCTTCTCTGTCCTTTTCGCTATACAAGAAGAACTCGCTCTGGCGGACTATGCCGTTTTCTCCGCCAAGCTTTGACAACAGCTTGAATATCTCGACTATCTGATCTGCCGTAAACGGCGAAGTTGACTGCTGACCGTCTCTGAACGTGGTGTCTGTTATCCACAGCTCATCGGGAGTATCCATCGGCACTAACCTATGGTTAAAGCTGATCTTCGGGACGGTCTCGTAGTCGTAAAGCTCACGAATGAGGTTTGGCGACTCGACGTCCTGCAAAGCGTAATGGTAATTCTCCTCTTCGAGAAGGTTTGTCTTTTTATTTAACTTTATCATAGCTCGTTTACCATCTGCTCGATCCTGTCAAGCCCCTTTTCGATGTCCTCGTCGGAAACGGCAAAGGAAAGCCTTATATAATCGTCGTTACCAAAGGGCGCACCCGGGATCGCAGCTACCTTATATTCCAAAAGCTCGTGGCAGAAATCGTATGAGCTTTTTATTCTGTTGTTATACAGTTTTCCGACATTTACGAACATATAAAACGCTCCGTCGGGCTTTATCGGCGTTACGCCTTTCATTTTTGAAAGCCTTGAAAGCATATAATCACGGCGGCGCTCATACACCTTGGCAAGTCTTTCTACGTCGTCGGTCTTGCCGAACGCTACGTACGATGCTTCTTGCGCAATGCTATTGACGTTGCTCGTCATATGAGACTGAACGCAGTCTATTACGTCCGCTATCTCCTTTTTTGCCGCAAGATAACCTACTCGCCAGCCAGTCATTGCGTACGACTTTGAAAGTCCGTTTATCACTATAGTCAGGTCCTTCATCTTGTCGCTGAGAGTTGCTATCGAAACGGGCTTTTCGACATAGCAAAGCTTTTCGTATATCTCGTCAGATATGCAGAAGACTTCGTTTTCTTCCAATACGTTCGCAATAGCCTGAAGCTCGGCTTTTGAATACACCGCACCCGTCGGGTTATTGGGCGAATTGAGGATAAGCGCCTTGGTGTTTGGCGTTATCGCATTTTGAAGCTCGCTTGCCGTCATCCTGAAGCCATTTTCGGCTTTCGTTTCTACAAATACCGACTTGCCGCCGCACATCTTAACAAGCTCTGGATACGTCAGCCAATAAGGAGACGGGATTATCACCTCGTCGCCGTCGTTCAAAAGAGCGTACAGAGCGTTGAAAAGCGAGTGCTTTGCGCCGTTTGATACTATTATCTCCTTGTAATCATATGAAAGACCGTTCTCAGTCAAGAGCTTTTCAGCAATGCGCTTTCTGAGCTTTTCGGTTCCCGACGAGGGGGTATATTTGGTAAATCCCCTATCGAGTGCGTCCTTTGCGGCGTTGCATATATATTCGGGAGTACGGCAATCGGGTTCACCTGCGGTGAAGCTGATCACGTCGATACCGTTTTCTCTCATCTTTTTAGCCTTGGCTGAAATTGCCAAGGTCTGCGATCTCGTTACTTGTTTTGCTTTTTCGGATATAAATCTTTCCATACGATTATTTTCTTCTTCGTTAAAAATGGTTTCGTATATCTTAGCACTTTATCACGCTAAAACGCAAGCGTTTTCTTGTCCGTTGCAATAAAAAACCTGAAATGGCGTAAAATCAGCATATATTTATTCACTTTTATGCATATTTTTGCACAAAAAGACAAGCGGCAGAAGGAATTTCTGCCGCCCGTCTTAAAGCGATGTATTTATGGAAATAAAATTTATACCGAAACTTTATCGTAACGAGGCACGTACAACGTATCGACCATGAATCTATAAGGATCAACGATGCCTTCGGTCATCATCGAAAAAAGTCTTGGAGTACAACCTGAAACGAGAGCAACGCCCAAATCGTTTTCCTTTACGGGCTGTTGAACATTTCTGCTTGATACCTTCCAGAACACCAATTCAGGTAGCTTATATCCGTTCTCTTCAAACAGTTTTTTCGCATACTCAAAGTTGGTCTCATTCGCATTTTCAACGCAACAATCAAACTCCATGTCGGAAACGATATAGATTCGCTTTGGCATATCGCTTTGATCAAGGTCATGTTTTAAGGCAGTATCAAGTATCAACTTAAACACTTTGCTTATATCGGTATTTGCAGCCTCGTTGAAGCTCATGCAGTACATTACTTTTTCATATATATCTTTTCCGTTTATCTCTATAAGCCTGGGATCTTCGGAAAACGTTATGAAGCTATTATGAAACGCGCCGTTATTACGTTCTGCAAAGTACATACCCAATGAGATCGCAACCTGAATAGGAGCTAACGATCCGTCGTCGCAGCAGCTATTCCAATACATTGATCCGGAACCGTCTACGACTACCAGTGAATTATCGTCGGAAACATCGTTTTCCAATGCATTCCACGTTGCGTCAACAGCACTTCTTTCAGATTCGTCAAGAGAGTCTTTAAAACAAGGTCTGATTATTTCATAAGGAAGTAGCGTACCCGTATGCATTGTCTTTTTACCGCTTTTAACATCGTTAAGAAAGCTCGTATAACGCTCGTTGTCGTTGCGAATAAATGCTTTTCGATACTTGAACATTGCCTGAGAAGGCTGTTTTGAATAATCAAACGTATAGTCTTTTTCTCTTAAATTATTTTCTATTATATTTATCTTTTTTCTTAGCAAAACAAGTATTTTGCGATATTTCGACTCAGTAATACCTAGCTTTTTAGCAATATATCTTCCCGTTCTCTTTGTTTCGCTATTGGAAGCGTTTACGGAAGGAAGCCATTTCCCAAGCAATGACACCTCATTCTCTTTTCCACAATCAACGGCTTCTAAGTCTTTTTGCAATTGCTTTTTAATAAAAGCTAAAGCATCTTCCTCGCAGGAACTGCCTATAAGGCTCAAAAGGTCGTCAAAACGCCCGTACTCGGGTATTAATTCTATATTCTTTTTCAATATGGCGGGTTCGTTATCAGCAAGCCATTTCAAGATTGCTCTCGACGTTTTTCTCTCTCCCAACCCTCCGCGTACATCTCTGGCGAAAAAGAGAATTCGCATCGCCATTTCTCTATTCTCCGCAAAAGCACGCATAAATCTACACTCTATCTCTTCATCGGAAGCCCCTCTTAACGCACCGATCGTTGAAAAAAGATCAAGGCAGTTGGAGTTCGTAGAAAGAAGCGTTTTTGCTCCGTTTTCTGTATATGTAAAATTCGATTCTTCTTTCAAATATTCTTTCATAATATTCTCCTTAAAATCAAAGTAAATAAAGCGGTTTAACAAGACGCATTTTTCAAATTAACGACCAACTACACTAAAAAGCGCGGCGATCGCTATAGATAACGTTGAAATTGCTGTTAGCGTCTTCAAGGCACATTCAATAAGTTCCAAACCTAAGTATGATTGCTGGGAGTGCCTTTTTGTTGAAGTTCGAAAGTATTTCTACCGATAGCAAATCGCTTACACAATATGCGCTCATCGTTAAATCGGGTACGAGCCGATCATAGAATAATCACACTATTAATCTTCAGAAAAAATTGCTGTTTGCGCATTACGATATTGCTATCGCGATCTTCAACTTACGCTCATATTATATATAACCAAAAAGCTGTTTACACGGAAAAAAAGCTGCGAACTCAACTTAGTTCACAGCTTTTTTGTTTTTTCAATCGCTCTTTTATAAGCTCTATGAAGCCTTGCGGTTCAATAACTTTCAGATATTGTCCGAACGACAGCACTCGGATGACTATCTCGCTCTCGTCGATTGCATAGTATTTTAATTTCAGAAGATACTCTTTTTCATTTAACCTCTCGACTTTCTTTTCAAAATGAGCAAAATGAAGCATTGCACGTTCGAGCGCATTTCGCTCGTCGTTTATTATCACGGAAAGCTCTATCTCATCTGCTTTGGGGGTTTGTTCGCAAGAAAGCTCACTGTCGTAATATTCACAGGATACTATCCTTGCAAGGTTTATAAATCTATATCGGCATTTATCGCCTACTATCCTTATTTTGTCGTCCTTTACAGAATATTCCATACCGACAGGTAAAAGCACTATATTAACTATCCCGTTCCGTCTGTTCCTCAAAGTTACTTTTATTGCACGTTTTAATTTTATTGCTCCAAGGATCGTTCTGAAATTATTTATATAGTTTTCATCCTGATAAGGATCTCCGTCGGAGTATTTATCGTATATCGTAAAATCGTCTTTAGTAAAAAGCGGCTCAACGTCGTCAATGACGGGCATTTCTACACCAAAAAGCTTTATTCTCGGGTCGTTTGATATAGACTTTAACCAACGTTTTTCTATCGTTGTTTGCGGCATTGTCGGAATATTCGCAAGTTTTGGATGCAAATTGTCATCAAGAAGATTCCATTCGCCATTTTTTAACGACGGCATTATTGTAAGTCCGCTCTCCGAAAACGCCTCGTCGTCGATTATTTTTTGCAAGCTCTTTTCGTCTACGTCGCTTTCAAAGGCTTTGGATATTATCTTCCCGACGGTTTTATAGTAGACGGAATACAGTTCACTAAACAACATTGCTTTTACCTCCATCTATTCCGTAAAGTTCATATAATGCCGTAAGATCGCTTAAAAACTTCTCCTCGACCTCTTTGTTTGAAATGCTGAGTTTCGTTATCCTTGAAATGAACGTTCTTATCCACGGAATCATTTCGTTGCTATCAAAAACGTCAGCGGAAAACTTATAATGCTCGTCGTCAACTCTTTCTATCTTCCCACACCTCTTTTCTCTTTTAAGGCGGTCTACTATATAGTACTCATCCTTTGAAACTTCCACCTCAAATTCTACATGTTCGGTCTTTCGGCTTATCTTACAATTCACTCCCCACATATTGCGCTCAAGATCGTTGAATATACATCTATACTCTTCAAATCGTTCGCATACATCGCCAATGACGACACCTGAAACGTAATCGAGCCTATAAGAATATATCTTTTTCTTCTCTTCGTCGTAACCGAGCAAGTTGGCCTTGCCGTTCTGCGCACTTATGAATATCTTCAACGGAACGAGTTCACATTTTTTGATGACCTTTGATCTTTTGCTGAGATTGTTAAACGATACGGTGCGCTTTTTGCTTATAGCGTCAAATAGTATTGCTAAAACGTTGCTGTCAAATGCGGTGGTTATATAGTGGTGTTTGAAAGTAAAGACGCTATCGCTGCACTCAATGTTATCGAGAAGAAACGAGCCTATTACCCCACAAGGAGCTACCTCACTGAAAAACGACAATGCGTCGCAAAGATCATTTAAGTTAAGTTCTTCAGCCCTTGAATAATATACACTCTTTCCCGATCTCTCTATCTTTATAATACCCTCTTTTTCGTACTCTTTTAGCTTTTTTCTTATCGTAGATTCGTCAAAAGTAACGGGATATACGATTGCATCTATCTCGCTTATCAGCTCTTTTAGCGACTTTTTGATGCCAGGCTCGCATAAAACGTCGAATATCGCAAAGTGAAGCACTATATCGCCGTTTGTGAAGCTCTTTGTCTTCCATATTTTATAAAATGGATTATTTGAAACAACTCTACTGTCGACCGACAAAAAGACGTTCTTGCCGCTTGACGTATGCGAAAAACGCATATAGTCGCTTAACCAGCTCTCTATACGCCTCTTTTCATCGTCGTACGATCTTGCGCTTTTCGCATCGTATTCGCTTCTGCTCTTGAATCCGTATAGGTAAAATTCACGCACATAATCTCGAACGACTTTAAAATTTTTAATCAACTCGCTATACGCCATGCAACGATCACTTCCTTTTTGTATACTTCCTCTTTTGATCTTATTATAGCATGCTATTGCGATTTTTCAAGTCCAAAAAGCGTACTAAAAGGGTCTGTGTCCGTTTTATTGGACAGTAAAATTAAAGTTATTGTAAAAAGACAAGCGGCGGAAGGAATTTCCGCCGCTTTTGTGTATTGCGATGATATTATTTTTCTTATAACCTCTATATTTAGCCGTTAACGATCATATTTTCGCTGAAATATTATTGTTTTTACGGGTATTAAAGTTATTTGCGCAAGATCTGTTCTACTTCATCTATCTCGTCCTGAGTTAAAGAGGGATATGAGAATGCCTTTACGTTTTCTTCGACCTGTTCTGGTCTGCTTGCACCGACGAGGGCACTCGTGACTACGTCATTTCTCACTGTCCACTGCAACACGAGCTGAGCTACCGTCTGACCACGCCTTTTCGCAATATCGGCAAGCTTGCGGACTATCACAATTTTATCTTCCGTAATGTAGCTCGCTTTCAGATATCTCGGGTCGTGCGCCGCACGGGAATCAGCAGGGATGCCGTCTAAATAGCGATCGGTCAAAATTCCGTTTGCCAAAGGGGAAAATGCGATACAGCCAACTCCCTCGTCTTCCAACACCTTCGCAAGTCCGCCTTCAAGTGTGCGATCGAGCATCGAATACCTTGGTTGATGTATAAGCATGGGCGTTCCCATTTCACGAAGGGTCTTTATTGCTACGCTCGCTTGCTCGGCGTTATAATTTGATATTCCTACGTACAACGCTTTGCCGCTTCTCACTATCTGGTCGAGTGCGCCCATAGTCTCCTCTATCGGCGTATCGGGGTCGGGACGATGATGGTAGAATATATCTACGTAGTCAAGGTGCATACGCTTTAACGACTGATCGAGGCTGGCAATTAGATATTTTTTGCTTCCGTGGTCGCCATACGGACCTTGCCACATATCGTAGCCCGCTTTCGTAGATATTATCAGCTCGTCTCTGTGAGTGTGCCAGTCCTTATCCATATGGATGCCAAAGTTCTTCTCTGCTTCGCCGTACGGAGGGCCGTAATTATTCGCAAGGTCAAAGTGCGTTATTCCAAGGTCGAAAGCCTTGCGAAGAATGCTTTGTTGCGTTTCAAACGGTGTTATATTGCCGAAATTATGCCAAAGTCCGAGCGAGACGGTAGGCAGCATTATGCCGCTCTTACCACAACGACGGTATTGCATTTTTTCATAACGATCCGATGCTGGTTGATAGCTCATAGTTTTCTCCTTTTTTATTTCAATTATATCACACTTTCGGCAATTTTCAAGTAGGGACGGAAGATTACTGTCGGTTTTTGCGTAAAAACTTGCAATAAAAAAAGCCCTTTTGAAAAAGGGCTTTGTGTTTTGCTTGTAAAATTGCCGTAAAACGGTTTTTAGGCCGAAATCGGCTTATTTTTGAAGGTTTTAAGCAGTCTTGACTTCTTTTATTCCCACTCGCCGGGTAAAATCGGAATCTAAACTTTTTCGTTTAGATGATGTGGCTCGTGGTGGTTTGAATTATACAGATTATCTTTTATTCTATGGTCTATCCGAGATTTTGCTATCAAAAATCCATCACCACCCGGCTATCAGCGGTCACGCTTGATGGCATGGTATGGATGGCTTGTATGTATGATAGCATAGAGTATGTAAATAATCCAGAAGGAATCGGTATTGTCGAGAACTTTTTTGATTACAGATCGATCCAAATTCCTTCGTCTCTGATTTCGGCATTGGGAAGGCTTCGATAAAACCGCTGGGCATCCTCGTTGGAGGCAATCAGACCGATAAGGGTATCGATACCATGCTCTTTCAATTCTATGCGCAGGGCAGTCATTAGCCCCTGTGCAACACCCTGATGCCGGTAGCTTTTGATGACGCAGATCCAGTCAAGATACGCCTTTACGCTGCCGTCAAAGTGGCTGTGGATCATGGAGCAGTCGATTCGCCCCACCACCTTGCCATCCATATAGGCAAGCAGCGAAAGGGAGTTTGCAAAGGCAGGATCTTCAAAGCTCTTTGTCACATCGGCTATGTACTTCTCGTCAATTTTCCAGCCCCAGAAGTCTTCCTCGGAGCGCAAATCATGCTCGAATTGAAGCACGTCCGGGATGCGCTCTTTGGTATATTGTTTGATCTCCACACTCAAACCTCCACTGTAAAAATCGCCTTGAAAATAATTTTTCCTTATTCGAACTCTATAGTTGCTGGCGGCTTGGAGGTTACGTCGTACATTACTCTGTTTACCCCCTTGACCTCGTTGACTATTCTGTTCGAGATCTCGTCCATTACGTCGTAAGGTATTCTTGCCCAGCCTGCCGTCATACCGTCAACGGACGTTACGGCACGAAGTGCAACGGCGTAATCGTACGTTCTCTCGTCGCCCATAACGCCTACGCTACGCATATTCGTCAAAGCGGCAAAGTACTGCCATATCTCGGTATTCAAGCCGTGCTTTGCTATCTCCTCACGGTAGATGTAATCCGCCTCACGGAGAATATCGAGCTTCTCTTTGGTGATATCGCCGATAACTCTTATCGCAAGACCGGGGCCCGGGAAGGGCTGTCTCATTACGATGTTTTCGGGAAGTCCGAGCTCAAAGCCTACACGCCTTACCTCGTCCTTGAAAAGCGACCTTAAAGGCTCTACGAGCTCCTTGAAGTCGATAACGTCGGGAAGTCCGCCTACGTTGTGGTGGCTCTTTATCGTTGCGGAGGTCTTCGTTCCGCTCTCGACGACGTCGGGGTATATCGTGCCCTGTACGAGGTAATCGACCTTGCCGATCTTCTTTGCCTCTTCCTCGAACACCTTGATAAACTCTGCGCCGATTATCTTACGCTTTTTCTCAGGCTCTTCTACGCCCTTCAAAAGTCCTAAAAATCTCTCGCTTGCGTCTACTGCGATAAGGTTCATACCTTGCTCGTCACGGAAGGTCTTTACTACCTCTTCCGCTTCGTTCTTTCTGAGAAGTCCGTGGTCTACGAAAATGCAAGTAAGGTTATCGCCTGCTACCTTATGGATAAGGGTAGCCGCAACTGCGGAGTCTACACCGCCGGAAAGTGCGCAAAGCACCTTTTTGCCTTTAAGGTAGGAAAGTCTCTTTACCTCATCCTCGACGAACGAGTTGCTCGTCCAGTCGCCGGTTGCTTTGCATATTTTTTTCAGGAAGTTATCGAGTATCTGCATACCTTTTTCGGAATGCACTACCTCGGGATGGAACTGAACGCCGTAGATGCGTCTTTCGTCGTCCTCCATTGCCGCACACGGGCAAGTATCAGTCGTAGCCGTTACCTTGAAGCCCTTAGGAGGCTCGGAAACGTAGTTGGAATGGCTCATCCAAACGACGGAATCACCCTCTACGCCCTCGAAAAGGGTTGAGTTTGTGAAGTTACATACGCTCTTGCCGTACTCGCGAAGGTCGGCTTTTTCGACGTTGCCGCCGAAATCGTGCGCAAGGAGCTGTACGCCGTAGCAGATGCCTAAGATCGGCACGCCAAGCGAGTATATCCTCTCGTCTACTCTCGGAGCGTCTTTCGCAAAAACGTCGTTTGGTCCGCCCGTGAAGATTATTCCGATAGGAGAAAGGGCTTTTATTCTTTCAAAGTCGGCATCGAAAGGCAAAAGCTCGGAATATACCGAGAGCTCTCTTACCCTTCTTGCAATTAATTGGTTGTACTGACCGCCGAAGTCAAGCACTACTACCTTCTGATGTTCCATAAGTCTTCCTTTTTATTTAGATGAATAATTGGGTGCTTCTTTCGTTATCGTTATATCGTGAGGATGGTTCTCTACGAGCGACGCCCCCGTAATTCTCGTGAACTCCGCTTTCGTTCTCAGATCCTCGATAGTTCTCATTCCGCAATAACCCATACCAGATCTCAAGCCGCCGATCATCTGGAAGATTATCTCGGAGAGCTTGCCTCTGTAAGGAACTCTTCCCTCTACTCCCTCGGGAACGAGCTTTTTCGCATCCTGCTGGAAGTATCTGTCCTTGCTGCCTGCAGCCATTGCCGCAAGAGATCCCATGCCTCTGTATGTCTTGAAGGATCTTCCCTGATATATCTCTATCTCGCCGGGAGATTCCTGAGTTCCCGCAAAGAGCGAGCCTATCATGACTGCGGACGCACCTGCGGCAATAGCCTTGGTGATGTCGCCAGAGTACTTGATTCCGCCGTCTGCTATTATGCGCTTGCCAAGCTTATCAGCTTCCTCTGCACAGTCGATGATTGCCGTTACCTGCGGAACGCCTACGCCCGATACGACTCTCGTCGTGCAGATAGAGCCGGGGCCTATACCGACTTTTACTACGTCAGCGCCTGCCTCGAAAAGGTCTCTCGTTGCCGCCGCCGTCGCTACGTTACCTGCAATGATCGGAAGGTCGGGATATGCAGCTTTTATCTTCTTTACCGTTTCGATAACGCCCAAGCTATGTCCGTGAGCGGTATCTACGGAAATGATGTCTACCTTTGCCTCAACGAGTGCTTTTACTCTGTCGAGAACGTCCGTAGTTACGCCTACTGCCGCACCGACGAGAAGTCTACCCATCTTGTCCTTTGCGGAATTGGGGTACTGAATGGCTTTTTCGATGTCCTTTATCGTGATAAGTCCCTTTAAGACGTTGTTTTCGTCTACTATGGGAAGCTTTTCTATCCTATGCGCACCGAGTATCTTCTGAGCCTCAGCCAAGCTCGTGCCGACGGGAGCTGTTACCAGGTTTTCCTTGGTCATTACGTTCTCGATAGGCTGTTCAAAATCGGTCTCGAAGCGAAGGTCTCTGTTCGTAAGTATTCCAACGAGCTTTCTGTCGCTATCTACGATAGGAACGCCGCTAATTTTATATCTCGACATCAATGCCAAGGCGTCGGATACGAGGTTTTCTGGATGGAGATAGAACGGATCGGTGATTACGCCGTGCTCGCTCCTCTTTACCTTATCGACCTGCGATGCCTGCTCCTCGATAGACATGTTCTTGTGGATTATTCCTAAGCCTCCCTCTCTTGCCATTGCGATGGCGAGGCTGCACTCCGTTACGGTGTCCATAGACGCCGAAAGGAGAGGGATGTTGAGCTTTATTCCGTCGCAAAGCTCTGTTTCTGTGTTGACCTTGTTGGGTGTTACGTCGCTTTTCTGCGGTATGAGCAACACGTCGTCAAATGTCAATGCTTCTTTTGTGATCTTAGCCATAGTTTCCTCCTATTCTTTTTTTATGATGATAAAATTTTAAGCAAAATAATTAAAAGTCCGTTTTGGTTAAAAAAAACGGGTCTTTAGTAACTAAAAACCGTGTTTTTCTAATCTTTACGCACCGTAGCGTGTTTGCCAAACAGCCTTTTCTTCAAGTCCGTATTTTTCGCAGACGGCATACGCATCGGCAATTACTACGGAAGTATCCGTTTCCCCCGACAGCGCTTTGATGTAGTATCTTTCCAAAGCGTGGACTATCTTTTCTGCGTCGGCAATACTCATCTTCTTCGAGCAATTCGATATATGATAAACGAATATCGAGAAGGGTGAAAGCATATCGTATTCGTCGGTCTCTTTTTCCAAGAACTCCAACGCCTCGTCAATGCCTTTTTCACTCAAAAGACCGACGGAGTAGTAACCCTTGACGTAAGAGCTTATATCGCTGTCAAAAAGGGTCAGCGGCGTTTTTTTCTTGAATGCGCAGTAGTCGTCGAAGTATTTATGCTCGATGAACTCCTTGCCGTAAACATACAAAAGCTTTTCATCGGAAAGCTCGACTACCCTATCAAACAGCGTCGAAAGGTCGTTTATGTCGTGAGTTCTTCTGTATTGAGTTTCCATAAGATCGCACGCCGTTCGCTTCATGCCCATTTCGTAGGTTATATCGGACGCTTTTTTAGGGAAAACAAGAACGTACATTGCCGCAAGTACGACAAAAACAGCAAGCGTTACCGCTACTGTTCTTATCGCCGTATTCTTGATATATTGTTTCGTTTCTTTATCCATAACACTTTCCGACTCAATTTGTTCCATTGTATCACAAAGCGTTATTATTTGCAACTAAAAAGCCCTATTTCTTCGCTACGTTCTTTTGGCAATTAACTTTGAAGTTATCGGGTCGATAAGGCAGGCACACATACTCTCGCCGTCCATAAAGGCAACGTACCAGTAATATTTGAAGCTTCCCTTCTCGCCCTCGATGACTTTTATATGTACCTCGTAGCCGTCGGGAAAGCGTGATATCGGGTCTTTCAGCTCGTTTTCGGCTATCTCACGGGCTTTTTTGTAGTCGATAAAGTCGTCCGTTACGCTTGAAAGCTTTATCTCCTCCGTTTTGCCGTTGCTTGTAAGCTTCAACGTATAGTCGCCGTCAAGGTCTGTTGCTTTCAACGTCGTTACGAACCGTCCGCCGACGATCTCTTTGGTCATATCGCCGCTGAATTCCTCTTCGTTTATGCCGATATGGTAGGAAATATCCTCGATGTCGCCGTTTTTGGCAAGTATCTTTATCTTGACGTAGTCGTTCAGCTTGCCTGCGCTTCCGTCGATGACCAAGGGTGTTTCCTTTTTGCCGCCGTACATCTCTACAAAATAGCTATCGGAGTTGCCAACGTAGTAGTAATTGCGAAGCTCGGAAACGTTTTCTAACGTCTTGGCGTCGTCGATATAATCGCAGGAAGCAAGAGCGCATAATAAAAGTATAGCAAGAAGTATTGAAAGTATCTTTCTCAAAGCAGTTACCTCGAATTTTTTCTTGCTATACCTTATGCAAAGTCTATTTTATTTATTACTTATTTGCCGCTTCTCATAGCACGGAGCGAATTGCAGACCGCAAGAAGCGCTACGCCTACGTCTGCAAATACCGCTATCCACATATTGGCAAGTCCAAAGGACACCAGCACGAGTACGGATATTTTGATAAGAAGCGAAAGATAGATATTCTCGTTCGCTATCCTAATAGTCTTTTTGGCTATTTTGCGTATCTTGGTAAGTCCGTCTAAGTTATCTCGCATGAGCACTACGTCCGCCGCCTCTATTGCAGAGTCGCTTCCTATGCCGCCCATCGATACGCCAACGTCGCTTCGCATAAGAACGGGAGCGTCGTTTATTCCGTCGCCTACGAACGCCGTTACGCCGCTATTTTGCGACATTATTTTTTCAAGCTCCGTTACCTTATCGGCAGGGAGAAGCTCGGCGTGATAGTCCGAAATTCCGACTTTTTTTGCTATATCGCCTGCGACCGCTTCGTTATCGCCGGTCAGCATAACGGTCTTTATACCTAAGCTATTAAGCTCCTTTACAGTCGATATCGCCTCGTCTTTTATCTTATCTGCGATGACGATGCTACCGACGAATTTTCCGTTTCTGGCAACGTATACTACCGTGCCGACTGAGTTATTCTCTTTGAACTCGACGGAGTTTTCCGCCATCAGCTTGTCGTTGCCGACTAAAATGACGTCAGCGCCCTTTTTAGCGCAAATTCCCTTGCCTGATATCTCCTCTATCACGTCGCAAGAGTCTACCTCGCCGCACTTTTCAAGTATCGACTTGGCTATCGGGTGGTTCGAGCCTTTTTCCGCCATTGCGGCAACCGTTATCACCTCGTCCGCATTCTCGCTTGGGTATACGTCAACGACCTCGAATGAGCCTTTGGTTATCGTTCCCGTTTTATCGAATACTACGGTATCAAGCTTTGTTAAAAGCTCTAAATAATTGCCGCCTTTGACGAGTATGCCGTATCTCGACGCACCGCCTATACCGCCGAAAAACGCCATAGGAACGGAGATAACAAGCGCACAGGGGCAGCTTACTACCAAAAACGACAGCGCCCTATATCCCCAGGTTGCGAAGTCTTTTGTTATTATCGAGGGAACGACGGCAAGTACGAGTGCAAGTGCGCACACTATCGGGGTATATACCTTGGCAAACTTGGTTATGAAATTCTCCGACTTCGCCTTTTTGCCCGAGACATTCTCTACTAAGTCGAGTATCTTGCTGACTGTCGAGTCGAAGTACTCTTTTTCGACAACGAGCTTTATTACCGCACCGTCGTTGATGCTACCGCTGAGTACGTTATCGCCGACAACCACCTTTTTGAGGGCAGATTCGCCTGTTAATGCCCTCATATCAAGCTCGGTCGAGCCTTCTGTCACTCTGCCGTCAACGGGGATCTTTTCGCCTTTTTTGACGATTATTTCGTCCCCTATCATCAAGTCCTCGGGGGCGCAGTCTATCTCCTTGCCGTCAACCAATTTGCACGCTTTGTCGGGGCGTATGTCCATAAGGCTTGCGATAGACTTCCTTGACTTGCCGACGGCGTAGCTTTGGAAATATTCGCCCACCTGATAGAACAGCATGACGGCGCAGGACTCTGCGTACTCGCCGACCGCAAACGCACCGACGGATGCTACGAGCATCAGAAAATTCTCGTCGAATATCTCGCCGCGGCGGATGTTCCTGAAGGCTTTGACTATTACCTCTATACCGACTATAAGATACGCCGCAAGGTACAGTGCGATGATGAGTATGAGCTTTACCGTTTCATTCGGAATTGGTATCAGCTTTTCCGTTATAAGGGCGACTGCAAATACAGCCGCCGAAATAATTATCTTTTTGAGTTCCTTGGTCATAAATATTCCCTTTTTGCCGTTAAGGCAATTTTCTTAAAGACCTATTATTGTGCAGTCGGGCTCTACCCTCTTTGCTTCCGAAACGAGCTTCTCTTTTATCGTTTCCCACTTCGTTTCGTCGAAATCTATCGACATTCTCTGTGCGACGAAGTTGAGACTTACCTCGTTTACGCCGTCTATCTTTGCGATATTAGCCTCTATCTTGCTTGCGCATACGGGGCAGTCGATGTCTTTTATTCTTAAAGTTTTTCTCATTGTTTTATTCCTCCACGTGTTCAAGTGCTAACTTGTATATTTTGATTATGTGATCGTCTGCAAGGGAGTAAAACAGTTCCTTGCCCTCGCGGCGATATTTGACTAACTTACTCGTCCTGAGTACCCTGAGCTGGTGGGATACGGCGGACTTTGTCATATTGAGAAGCTTGGCTATGTCGCAAACGCAAAGCTCTGCCGAAAACAGCGCAGATATTATCCTCGTTCGGGTGCTATCGCCGAATACCTTGAATAGCTCGGCAACGTCGTAAAGCGCATCCTCCGACGGCATTCCGTCTATTGCTTTGCCGACAGCCTCTCCGTGCACGTGCTCGCACTCGCATTCGTACGCTTCATCCTGAAGTATCATTTCGTCCGTATCGGTCATATCTCTCTCCTTTTGTTTTTTGCAAACAGTTGAATAATTGTTCAACCGTTTTTAGTATACGCATTATTATACCCTTTGTCAACGGTTTTCAGGCTAAAAATTAAAAAAATCCGAAAAAAGTTCAAGGTCGTTTTAAGAATACATGCGTTATCGTCTGCAAAACGCAAGTAAAAATGTAGTTGCAAAATATAAAGAATTTTTTAGAACGATAAAAGGAGCAACCGAAATTGCTCCTTTTACCTTGAAGATCGGAAATCTTCTTACTACTATTATAACTTAAGTAGACTGCATTATTCGTTGCATACCTTTTCAAGGGACTTTTCAGTAGCCTTGTCGAAGATATGGATGTGGTTTACGTCGATGCCGAGGACTATTTCATTGCCGTCTATTCTCGTTCTCGAGTCTACCTTTGCGATTATCTTGGTCTTGCTGTTCTCGTCTACGACGCCCGTTTCTGCCGTTAAGTCGAGGTTTGCGTAAATAAGCGTCTCGCTACCGAGCTCTTCTTTGACCTCTATCTTCGCAGTTACTCTGTCTTCGCAGGTGTCGAGGAATATCTTTTCGGTATGGAAGTCCTCGGGACGTATTCCAAGAATTATCTCCTTGCCGTCCTCAAAGTCTATAAGCTCTTCAACTTTGCCCTTGGGAAGGCGGAGCTTCTGGCCGTTTGCATACTCAACGTCGCCGTTCTTCATAAGCTTGCCCTCAAAGAAGTTCATCTGAGGAGTTCCTATGAAGCCGCCTACGAACTTGTTTGCAGGATGGTCATATAAGTACTGCGGTGCGCCTATCTGCTGAATAAATCCGTCTTTCATGACGACTATTCTTGTACCCATCGTCATAGCCTCTACCTGATCGTGGGTTACGTATATAAACGTCGTCTGAAGTTTGTGGTGGAGCTTTGTTATCTCCGTTCTCATTGCAGCACGAAGCTTTGCATCGAGGTTTGACAAAGGCTCGTCGAGCAAGAATACCTTGGGGTTACGAACGAGTGCTCTTCCTAACGCAACACGCTGTCTTTGTCCGCCCGACAACGCTTTTGGCTTTCTGTTGAGGTACTGCTCGATGTCGAGCATCTTTGCGGCTTCCTTAACACGCTTATCTATCTCTGCTTTGTCCATTTTACGGAGCTTCAAAGCAAACGCCATGTTCTCGTAAACGGACATATGTGGGTACAATGCGTAGTTCTGGAATACCATTGCGATGTCTCTATCCTTGGATTCGATATCGTTCATCAGCTTGCCGTCGATATACAGCTCACCCTTTGTGATGTCTTCAAGACCCGCTATCATTCGAAGAGTCGTGGACTTTCCGCATCCAGACGGACCAACGAAGACTATAAACTCTTTGTCCTCGATGTCCATCGTGAAGTCGGAAACGGCGGGCTTCGAGACTACCTCCCTGCCCTCTTTTTTCTCTGCACGTTTTTCTTTTGCGGTCATCGTATTGTCGTAGACCTTGTAGATGTGACGTAAACTTAAATCAGACATATTTTTCACTCCTTATTTCGCTTCGATAACTTCTACGCCGATAAGCTTTGCATACGCTTTGAGCTCGTTGACGTAATCTCCCCAGACCAGTGCGTAGTGGTGAGGTATACCTTTTTCGATAATATTATATATGACGTCCCTGACGGGAGCTTCAAGCCTAACATTTATCATTGCACCCGGCGTATACATCTTTGACGGAACGCCGACGCCCTTTCCGACAAACAGAACGTATCTGCCGTCTATATCGCAGAACCTTGCAAACGTTATATCGCCGCCTTTTAAGATGGCTCTTATCGCCGTGCCCTGTCCTGCAAGCGGATGGTTGGCTATCTCGGGCGTGCAACACTCGTCTATAAGGGACGGAGCGGCGTTGCCGCAGTGCCAGAACGTTGCGTAGTTCTCTTCTTCGTTGATGTTGATAAGGTCAGTGATAAAACCTGCCTTGCCGCTCAATATATTCTCTGCTGCATACGCTAATCCTGCGTCTACGTCGCCCTCGCAGATGAGGTGTACTCCCTCGTCGGCAAGTCTGCCTATTACTGCGCACGGGGTCGTATGAAGGTTACCCATTTCAGGCCAGCACTTTAACGCCGCATAGTCGTAGCCTTGCTCGGCAAATACCTCACGGACAGCCTTGCAAAGTCTTGCATGGTTTTCTAAATGTCCCTCGGGAAGGTTCTTTGAAACGGGGATGGTTATCTTCGCTATCTCCTCTTCAACCTCTTCGTCGGTATATCCCGCCATCTTATCGAAGACTACCTTTAAGTCGGTCTCTTCCATTTTTACGCCGAACGTGCGCCTTATGAGTCCCTCGTTGAACGCTGAGTTATAGAATGCAGTGGGGCGATAGCCCAAAAGACCGAACGTTACGCCGGACATCGCTTTTTTGAGCTGATAAGCCGCCAAAATGCCGTCAAGATCGCTCTTTGCACGGGGTTCGTCCTCGTTGCCAAGCACGAAGTGGGTAGTTCCGCCGAGGCGTTTTACCGACGCAGAGTTCATCGTCGCCGCTACGAGTGCGTTGGCAAGAAGTCTTCCGCCGTTAAGTTCGGGCTCTCTCAACGACCAAAATATTATAGGCGTTCTGAGCGCGTCGTAAAGTCCGCAAGCGTAATCGTCGCCCGAGAACGCTCCGTACATCAACAGCACGACGTCTACGCCGAACGACTTGAAGTCGTCGATCGCAGCCTGCAACGAGGCTTTATCCTCTGCTATGCTCTTCGGGAAGCAAAAATCGTATTGCGGATACTCTCCCTTGAGATATTCCTCGTATTTTGCCTTTCTTTCCCTTGGAAGTTCTCTCGGCCATCTGCCAGAAACGGTGGTTATGAAGCCGATCCTTAGTTTTTCTTTCATCTTTCTTTCCTCTTTAGGTCGTAATACATTTCTATGTCTTGTTTATACACCGCTTTGCCGTCAACTCTATTTGCTTTTGACGTTTGCCCTGCACCCAGCGGATATTGATACCTGCCGTCGTTTTCAACGCTCGAGTACTCGTCAAAGCCGTTTAACAGCTTGTCGGACATATTTTTTATTATCTCGCTATACTTCGTATCCCCAATAAGGTTTGTTTCCTCGTAAGGGTCTTTTTCAAGGTCGTAAAACGCATCCGTATAGCCGAGATAGTTTTTTATCAGCTTATAGCGGCTACTTCTTATCATCCTAACTGCGCCGTATTCGGAAAATACCGAGACGTATTCCCTTTCAAAGCGTTCGCCGTTAAGCGTTTTCGCAAAGGACTTTCCCGTCTGATTATCTGCATTGCCTTTTACGCCGCAAAGCTCCAATATCGTCGGGAAGAGGTCTACATGAGAGACCATATCCTTGACAGTGCGCTTTTTTATGCCGCCACCGCTTATTATCAGCGGAACTTTTACCGATTCCTCGTAAAAATTCTGCGGATAAGTGCCGTTGCCTTTCCCCCATACGCCGTGCTGACCGACGTTCATTCCGTTGTCGCCCGTGAAAATTATCACAGTGTCGTCGTATAGGTCAAGCTCTTTCAGTTTTTCAATTATCCGTCCAAGCGCCCTGTCCATCGCCGTTATCGCCGTGAAATAGCCTCGTATAAGCGTCTTGCGCCTTTCTTTGCTATCGCCGATAAAGGGCGTTTTTACCTGGTCTTTGTGGACGGGTGCGTATCGCACGCTTTCAAAATCGTTCCCCTCGTACATACCCCAAACGTCCTCGGGGTGCTCCTCTTTTGCCCAAGGCGTGTGAGGAGCGGTGAAGTGAACGCCGAGATAGAAGGGTTTTTCCGTACGCTTATTCTCCAAAAAATCTATCGCATTATCTGCAATGACGTCGGTTACGTAGCGAGTATTTGCAGTTACTTTGCCCATATAGTAGGTGTCGTAGCTTTTGTAGCTGCAACCGCCCCGCAGTAGCACGTTCCAGTAAGTATAGCCCTTACGCTTTTTGAAGGTATCGCCTAAGTGGTATTTGCCCGAAAGCGCAATATCGTAGCCGTTCTCCGCTAAGACGTCGGTATAAGTCGTTATGCCGTCGAGGTAATCGATTGCGACGGTCTCGTTGCTTTTTATCGGCGGTCTTTGCGCAGAAAAGGCGGGAAGTGAGTCTATATTTACGTTGCCGGAAATTATCCAGTCGTGAACGCCGTGATATGACGGCATCGTGCCTGTCAATATCGACGCTCTTGCAGGAGAGCAGACGGGGCTTGCGCAAAAGCAGTTGTCGTATACGACACCGTCTTCGCACAGCTTGTCTAAGTTGGGCGTTATTACGTCGGGACACTTCCTGTGAATGGCAAAGTACGATTGGTCGTCAGTCAGTACGAAAAGAACGTTCTTTTTCATGCCTTGCCGTTCGATTCGGACAGCCTTATTATATCCCTTACGTCCTCTTTAAGTCTATCGGAGGCGTTCTGCATCGCTATGAAGCTCCTGCCGTTCTTCTCCTCCTCGATAGCCGCTTTGAGGTATTCCATGTAGGCAAAGCGTATCTGCGTGCCGAAATTTATCTTCGAGATACCAAGCTTCAAGGACTTCTTTATGACGTCGTGGTCCATACCCGTACAGCCGTGCAAGACCAAGGGAATATCAGTGAACTTGGTAACCTCTTCGAGTATATCAAGTCTGATATTCGGCTTGTCGACGTAATAACCGTGTGCGTTGCCTATTCCTATCGCAAGGGAGTCGGGACGGCAAAGGTCCAAGAACTTTTTGACATCCTCTACCTTGACGGTATTCGTCGGCGTTTCGCCTGCCTTTATCTGGTCAAGTCTCAAAAGCTCGCCTACCTCTGCTTCAACGGGTACGCCGTATGCGTGAGCGTATTTTATTACCTCGTTGGTGTTCTTTGCGTTCTCCTCGATAGAGAGCATCGAGCCGTCGTACATGACCGACGTAAAGTCGAGGTCAACGCACTTTTTGCAGATGTCTACGGAGTCGCCGTGATCGAGGTGGATAGCTACCGGTACGGATACCTTGGAAGCGCACCACTTGGCTACCTCGCAGAAAAAGTCGTGTCCTGCGTATGCGCCCGTTGAGATATAGTGAGCAAGAATTATAGGGCTCTTCTCTTCCTCAGCAGCAAGGCATATCGCACGGATTATATCGTAATTTCCACCCTGTGTATTTATGGCAGGAACTGCATAGCCGCCTTTCCTTGCCTTTTTTAACATTTCCTTTGAATCTACTAACATATCTTATCCCTTTACCGCACCTGCAGTCAATCCTTTTACCATGTACTTCTGGAAGAAGAAGAACACGAATACCATCGGTAACGTTCCGACGACGGAGATCGTATTTACCAAAGACCAGTCGTAAGAAAGCTCGCCTAAGTATCTGAGCGTAATTCCCGTCGAGAGCGTTCTCAACGCATCGTTCTGAATGAGGGTGGATGCGTAGAGGTAATCGTCCCAAGTCGTTAAGAAGGAGTAAATTCCTACTGCCAAAAGTCCGGGGACTACGAGGGGGATTACTACCTTGAAAAGGGTCGTTACCTTGCTTGCTCCGTCAACGTGAGCCGCTTCCTCTATACCCTTTGGAACTGCGTCGAAGAAGGATGCCATAAGTATTATCGAGAAAGGCATCTGTCCTGCCGTTATCGAAAGGATAAGTCCGCCGAGCGTGTTCAGAAGTCCTACACCTCTCAAAAGCGAGTACAGCGAGATAAGTCTCGATACTACGGGGAACATCTGCGAGAATACTAAGAAAGCGATTACGTATTTGTTCCATTTGATCTTTATTCTCGAAAGGGCGTAGCCTGCAAATACCGCAATGATACATACGAGGAGTGCCGAAATTCCCGATACTATGAAGTTGTTTTTGTAGTATACGAAGAACTCGGGGTAGTTGGTGAACAGGTTCTTATATCCGTCGAACGTGAAATCCACAGGGAAGAACGTGGGCGGATTGAGATAGCTTTCCATATTGTGCTTAAAGGACGTTATAAGCATCCAATAAACGGGGAAAAGCAAGAAGAGCATCAACAGAATGAGGATAAAGTATTTAACTATATTTACGAGTATTCTTTTCGTTGTCGTTTTCATATTCTTTACCTCACTTTAAGAAACGTCTTCAGCTTTGAAAAGCTTGTTATAAAGCAATACCACTACTATCATGATGAGCATCCAAATGGTAGTTACCGCAGCACCTGCGCCGAAGTCTCTTTCAATAAACGCCTTTTGGTAGGAAAGAACTGCCAACGTGGTCGTTGAGTTGTAAGGACCTCCCGAGGTCATCTGCCAGAACAGCGGGAACTGCTTGAAGTTATCTATTATGGACATCGAGACCGACGTCTTGATTATCGGCATCATATAGGGAATTGTTATCTTAACAAGTCTCGTTGCGCCGTTAGCTCCGTCGATCTTTGCAGCTTCCATTATATCGTCGGGAACGTTCTGAAGACCTGCAAGAAGGAGCAACGTCATCAACGGTATCTGCTTCCAAAGAGCTGCGACAGTTATACCTGCAAGCGCAGTCTCGGTGCTGTTAAGTATACCGAACTCCTTTACTCTGCCGTTCGTTATCAAATCTACAAAGTACCTCAATAAGCCGTATTGAGGCTGATATATCCAGATCCATACGAGTGCGGAAATAACCGTAGGAACTACCCACGGCGTCATCATTATGCTTCGGAAAAATCTTGCGCCCTTGATGTTCGAGTTAAGTATAAGCGCAAGCGTCATTCCTATAACGAAGGAAAGTACTACCGTCGTTATTACGAATCTGAACGTTATAAGTACAGAATTACCCAATATACCTGCTTCGAGAAGGTCGGTGTAATTCTTGAAGTTATTCCATTTTGCAGGAATACCCTTGACTATGTTTATTATCTTATAGTCCGTGAAGCTCTTTATTACCGAATCGATTATCGGAACGATGATAAACAGCGTTACGATAAACACCGCAGGTGCGATGAGTATCAGCCAGAATATCCTTTCCTTTAAGTTCTTCGACAACGGCTTCTTCAATTTTTTGTCGTTGATTACCTTTTCCATTTCTAAATTGTTTTTTCGGCTTTATTCGGGCGACTTACGCCGCCCGAACCGCCGATAAATGCTACTTTCTAATAAATATTAAGTAGGATTACTTGTTAACGTAACCTGCAACTTCCTTCTTGAAGTTAGCAATAGCGTCTTCCTTGCTTGCAGTGCCGGAGCAGATAGCGTTCATCATCTTAGCGATGGAGATCTGGTAAGCATCCTGCTTCTCGAAGAATACTTCGGTCTGGATCATGTTAGCAGCTTCCTTGGAGGTTTCCAAAATAGGATGCAAGTTGCTGTTAGCCTTAGGACCGTAAGCATAGTAACCAGGAGTAGACTCAGCGAAGTGAGCGTAGAATTCGTCGTTGTTCAAAAGGAACTCGATGAACTTTCTGGAAGCCTCAGCCTGCTTGTCGCCGTTGTTGGAAACGTAGAAGGTGTGAGCGGAAAGTCCGGTGTAACCCTTACCGTTAGTTCCCATTGCAGGCATTGCAGCGGTCATAACGTAAGAAGCAGCGGTGTTGTCTACTGCGTAAGTTCCGGAGAAGCCCCAAGTCTGGTCAACATAGAGAGCTACCTTATCGGTTGCCATCATAGGACGGAGATCCTTAGGAAGCTGGTTGACTTTCGTCCAGCCCTTATCTACGCAAGACTTGTAGAAGTCGATACACTCGTTGAAGCCCTGATTGCCGTCGATAGCGAGTTTGCCGTTAGCGTCGGTGATAGTTCCGCCGAATGCGTATACCATAGACTTGATGAAGCTACCGGGAGCGGTCTTTTCTGCCATAGGAAGACCTAAGATAACTACGTCGTCAGCGCATTTTTCCTTCAAAACTTCGCACCAGCTCTCGAGCTCAGCTTGCGTCTTGGGAGGGTTGTTTACGTCAAGACCTGCAGCCTCTACTACTCTCTTGTTGATGAAGAGGGTAAGACCGGAAGTCAAGAACGGAAGTCCGTACAATTCGCCGTTGTAGTTGAAGCAGCCCAATACGTTGGAGTCGAACTCGTCGATGAATTTCTGATCGAGAACCTCGGTGATAGGAGAGGTAACGCCGTTAGAAGCAAGTACCTGGTTCCAACCGATCTCGCCGTACATAACGTCGATCGTGTCGCCACCGCCGATACGGTTGATAGCGTAAGTCAGAACGTCATTGTATGCTGCCGATACGACTTCTACCTTGATATGAGGGTTAGCCGTCTGGAAGTCAGCGATCATCTTGTTCCAGAATTCCGTGTGAGCCGTTTCCAATACTGCGTAGTTGCAGAATACGATCGTTACGTCTTCTTCCTCTACGTCGGGTTGCGTGCACGCAGCGAGAGAAACGAGCATTGTGAGGGCAAGCAATACAGCAAGCGCTCTGATCATGAGTTTTTTCATAATTTTCCTCCTTATAGGGGCTTATGATACCCCTAATTTTTCATATTTATGTAAGCCCTTTTCGGGATCACATTCTCTTATAATATTATAGCTTTGGTGAGATTCTTCGGAACGTCGGGATCGTAGCCTCTTGCGATAGCAAGGTACGCACCGAAGTACTGCATCGGGATTATGTATTCGCTAAGTGCCGCACACTCGCAAAGCTTTGAAGCAAACGAGACGTCTGCTATCTCCTTTATCTCGTCGGTAAGGCTTCCGAGCGCAACTACCTTTGAACCGAGCGCTTTGAGCTCTTTTATGAGCCTCAGATCGTCGTCGGCGGTGTTTTTGCTTACAAAGTACGCTATTACCGCTTTATCGTCCGCTATCGAGATAGGACCGTGTCTATACTCGAGAGAATAATATACCTCGGACGGTTCGAGAGACATCTCTTTTACCTTTATCGTGCTCTCACCTGCCAAGCCGTAGAACTCGCCGCTTCCCAATCCGATAAGTATCTTGGAGTCTACCTCTTTTTCCGCAAACGCCTTCATCTCGCTCTCGAATCTGCCGATATTCTCATCTACGTCGTCGGGAACTTTTTTGAGCTCTTCTATGACTTTTTCGTTTTTAGCCATCTTTGCCGCAAAGTACATTGCAGTGTAAAGCATTACCGTGAACGAAAGGGTCATTACGATGGAGTTTTCAAACATTCCGGGGATGTAAAGCGACCAAGTTGAGTACGTCTTCGAGAAGTCGTCGCACGTTATCTGCAAGGACTTTACGTTGGGAAGCTGTATTCCTTTCTTGACTGCGTTCATCGTCTCGGACGTTGAAGCAACTCTCGTGAACGGAACTAAAAGTACGTTTTCGCCGTTTTTGATATAATATTCCGTGTTCTTGAAGAACTCGTAAGAAGCAAGGTGGGTCGCAGGTATCGAATTGAAGCGGTTGAAATACGCAGATGCGCTCGCCGCCAAGAAGTACGACGTGCCGCAACCTAAGAATATTACTTTGTCGAAGTTTTCACTTCTTACCTCTTCGATGATTCCGTCGAACGACTCAAACATCTCGCAGGTCTCTCTCAAGCCCTCTTTCTGGCGTCCGATCTCTTTTAACGTGTGGCGTCCTTTTTCCATTTTATCTCCTTTATTTTACCTAAGCTGTCGCTTGGTTTTCAATATATTTATCCACTCGTGTGTATAATTGCGCTTTTTTATGCCGTAAGCAGTAGGTCTACGCTTTCGGCATCAACAGCTATACACTCGTGTGTATATTTTCTAATATTTATGCCGAATGCCATTCTTACGAATGTTTTCGGCTATGTTATCTATGTGCTTTCTCTTACTATCAATTTTGTTTCGAGCGATACTCTCGAGGTCTTCTCGCCCGCTATCTCGGCGCACAGCATCTCTATCGCAGACGCCGCTATCGCCTTTCTGTCTATCTCGACGGTCGTAAGTCTTGGAGTCGTATATTCGCTTATCCGTGAGTTATCGAAGCCTATGATCGCTATGTCGCCCGGGCAGGTCTTCCCCGCTCTTTCGACGGCTTTCAGTCCCAAAAGGCTCATATTGTCGTTTCTGCCGATTATGCCGTCCACGTTGCCACGGGTCTTTATCTCCTCGACGATACGCTCTATCGCCTCTTCCTCGGTCGAGCAGCCCGTTATCACGTTCTCTTTGCCGTACTTTAATCCGAGCCCTCTCGCCGCATCAAGGAAGCCCTTTAATCTCAGGTCGTCGTCGCCCGAGAAGTTGCCGCGGCGGCTTATTCTGTCGATATACAGTATATTTTTCCTGCCGCTGTCGACAAGGTATTTCATCGAGCTTACAACGCCGTTGTATACGCCCGTGTATATCTTGCCCACCTTTTCGAACTTTCTCGTGTAGCTCCGCATCATGATCAAAACTACGGGAATATTCTCTGCGATGAGCTCGTCGATATACTGTTCCTTGAAGGAGGCGGAGTTGATTATTATACCGTCGACTCGTCTTGATATTATGTTGTCAATGAAGCTCTTGTCGTTGCGGTTGGCAACAAGGGAAATGAGGTAACCTTTTTCGTAGGCAAGGTTGTCTATCTCCTTGACTATCTTGCCGAAATGCTCGTTGTCGATCTGATCGGCGATAAACAGTATGTGATAGGAATTTTTTCCTTTCAAAGAACGTGCTATGGGATTGGGACGGTACTGAAGCTCCTCTATCGCCTGCAAGACCCTCGCTTTCTTGTCCTTGTCAACGTATCTGTTGTTGTTGATGACGTAAGAAACTATCGTCTCGCTCACGTTCGCAAGCTTTGCTACGTCCTTTCTCGTTACGTTCTTTTTCATTCCTACCTACTTACCCAAGTTTTGATGTACACTCGTGTTTATACACTTTATTATATCACAAGATTTTGCATTGTCAATACCCTTTTGAAAAAAAGTAGGCGTTTTGGCAAAAATAATTGGTCGGCAGGTCAATACTGGCGTTAGGGGAGAATAAAAAAACCGTACGAGTGTACGGTTTTGAGAAGCGTGGTTGAGGTAGTAAAGCGATGTTAGTTGGTAAAATTTCTTCCGCAAATCTCCTTTCATCGCTAACGCAGTCCACTCCCTCTCGAAGGGAAACTTTTTATAAGGATTTTTTGCTATTAGAACAATCCCTCAGTCATTGCGTTCCGCAATGACAGCTCCCTTTACACAAAGGAGCCTTTCATATGGTTGGATTTTTATTAGTTTGAAAGCTCGGTGCCGTTTATTATCAGCTTGAAGTTCTTGTTGAATACTTCGGCGGAGCGGCTGCAAAGCTTCATGCGGTTGAAATATATCTCGAAGTAGTCCATCACGGAGCATATCGCATTGTCGATCGTGATATTGAGGATTATATCGTCCCCTACTACGTCAAGGTAGGAGCTTTCGACGGCGTAATTTACTCTGTCGTGAATGTCCTTTTGAACGCCCTCGACAGAGCGGTTTTTGTACCTTACACGGCTCCTGTGAACGTCCGCTTTGTCGGCTATGATAAGTATCGCCGACAGCCTCGACACGGGATAGCCGTACCTTTCGTCATGGTTGCCTATCGCAGTCATTAACTCGCAGGCGTCGTCGTAAGGCATGCCCTTTCTCAGCATAATATTATAGGCAAGCAGTGCGCCGTTCATCGAGTGGTCGTAACGGTTGATGCTATTGCCTATATCGTGAAGGTAGCCCGCTATCTCAACAAGCCTTATCTCTCGCTCGGTCGCACCGAGCTTTTCCGCCAAGTCCCTCGCCCAGCTGCTGACTATCGAAAGATGCCTCGAAGAATGCTCGGTATAGCCGAGGTTTTCAAGCTGAATATCGGTGTATTTGATGAGAGCCTGAACTTCTTCGTCTTTTTTGAAATCTTTTACTGTTAAAATCTTGTCGTTTTCCATAGCTATATTTTAGCACAACGGCGGTGTTCTTCGCAATAGCTTTGGCATTTTCACAAAAATTTCACTAAATTTTAACGCTTTTTGTCGGTTTTTATTACATATTGCAAGTCGTGTGGGATAAAAATGAGTAAAGTATAGGCAAGAATCCCGAGGAAAGCGAGCGTCTAATTTACCTTTTACGACGAAAAGTTCGCTGAAAACAGAATTTGAGGAGAGATTATTAATAAAAATTCTCTGAGTCAAAATTCATATCATCGTATAATTGTAAATAGCTTTTCGTCCAATAATTTACAGTGCAACTTTGAAAATTGGTCAAAGCATACGTTTATATTTCTTCTGATTACGGCGTTTCAAGATTTTAACGATATGAATTTTGACGTAGAAAAAGCGGCGAGGGTCGCCGCTTTTAGGGTTTTATTTTTATTAGTCGTTATCGGCTGCGAGGAGTGCTGCACGCTCTTTGACTATCTTATCGATAATGTTCTGAGGAGCTTCTTCGTAGCGTTCAAAGTTCATTGTGAACTTACCTCTACCCTGCGTCATCGAACGAAGGTCGGTTGCGTATTTGAACATCTCGGACTGAGGAGCTTCTGCGTGGATGACCTGTTTCTTATTGACCATATCCATACCTAAGATCCTGCCGCGGCGTTTGTTCATATCGCCCATGATGTCGCCCGTGTAGCTCTCGGGAACGGTTATTTCTACGGACATAATAGGTTCTAAGATAACGGGACGAGCGTTCTTCAAGCCCTCTTTGTATGCCAAGGAAGCTGCGATCTTGAACGCCATTTCGGAGGAGTCTACGTCGTGATAGGAGCCGTCGTATACGACTGCTTTGAGTCCTACTACGGGATAGCCTGCCAAAACGCCCTTGGGGAGGCACTCACGAAGTCCCTTTTCGATTGCAGGAATGTACTGCTTGGGAACGGTGCCGCCTACTACCTCGGAATCGAATACGAAATCTTCTTCGCAAGGCTCGAATCTCATCTTGCAGTGACCGTACTGTCCGTGTCCGCCAGACTGCTTCTTATGCTTACCTTCAGCCTCGACGGTCTTTCTTATCGTCTCTCTGTAAGGGATCTTAGGATCGGCAAGCTTTGCCTCTACGTTGAATTTGCTCTTCAACTTCTTGCAGATAACATCAAGGTGGGTCTCACCCATACCGCAGATGAGCATTTCTGCCGTTTCCGTGTTCTTCTTGAGCGAGAAGGTGGAATCTTCTTCCAAAAGTCTGTAAAGACCCTGAATGACTTTCTCGTCTTCGTTGGACTTGACTGCGCCTACTGCCATCTCGATCATAGGAGTCGGGAATGCCAAAGGTGCGAATTTAACCTTTCCGTCCTCGGAAAGCGTGTCGCCCGTGTTCGTATAGGAAAGCTTGGAAAGCGCTCCGATGTCGCCTGCGCAAAGCGTATCGGTCTGACCCTGCTTCTTGCCCTTAGGAAGAAGGAGAGTCGGGATCTTTTCCTGCTTTTCGCTCGTCATATTGTTGAGCGTCATACCCGATCTGAGCGTTCCGCCCATGACCTTGATAAGGTTCATCTTGCCGACGAACGGGTCTGCTATCGTCTTGAATACTCTTACCTGGCAAGGTCCGTCTACTGCGACTTTATAGGGGGTCTTATTGTCGCCGTCAACGCAATAATCGCCGGTATTGTCAAGAGGTGAAGGCAATACGGAGATGATCTCTCCCATCAAATTGATGATGCCCGAGTTGGAGGTTGCACTTCCGCAAAGTACGGGAATCGTGCTTCCAGAAATAATACCTTTCTTTAAGCCGAGCTTGATCTCGTCGATCGTAAGCTCTTCGCCGCCGAAGTATTTTTCCAAAAGCTCGTCGTCGTTCTCGGCAGCGGCTTCTACCAATATATTATAGCACTTGTCAAGCTCTGCGGAAAGGTCGGCAGGAATGTCGGTCTCCGTGGGAGCGCCTGCGCCGAAAATATACGCCTTTTTCTCGATAACGTTGACGTAGCCCTGCATCTTGTGGTTTGCATCGATTATCGGAAGAGCGACTACTACTACAGAATTACCGTATGCTTCCTGCAATGCATCGATCGTGGGAATTACCGCGGCGTTGTCTTTATCTACCTGATTTACAAAGATCATCATCGGCTTTTTGATATTCTGGCAGCTTTCGATGGTCTTTTCAGTTCCGACGGATACGCTACCGCCTGCTGCTTCGACGATTATTGCTGCGTCGGCAGCGGCAAGCGCTTCTACACCCTCGCCCTCGAAATCAAAGATTCCGGGTACGTCGAGAAGATTTATCTTTACGTCTTTATATTCGCAAGAAGCAACGGCAAGAGATATTGAGTTCTTTCTTGCTATTTCCTGCTCGTCAAAGTCCATGACGGTGTTGCCGTCTAAGATCTTGCCCATTCTGTCGGTTGCTTTTGCGTTAAAAAGAATGGCTTCGCACAGCGAGGTCTTACCTACTCCGCTGTGCCCCATCACGGCGATGTTTCTAATGTTTTGTGTTTCGTATTTCATATCATTTACTCCCCCTAGTTTATTGAGTACCCAAATATTATATAATATTAATTTTCAAATTTCAATAGGTATTTGAAATTTTTTACCTATATTTGGCTATTTTTTGCAAAAATATCGCTATCATTTATATAATATCTGCCGATTTTCTTCCGAAATCAGCCCTTTTGAAGGAAGTTTCCCATCATTTTGAGCTTTTCTATCGACGGTTTCGTCATCCTGAACGTCGTATAAGGCTCTTCTTCCTCTGAATATAGGTCGAGTTTTTTCAGATCTATCGCCCTTACGCAGTCCGAAACGACGTCGAAAACGTTGCTGTCGAAAAAGACTTCCTCGAACACCTCTCTTCTTGCCGAAAAGTGAGTACACGCCAAAACGACGTTATTGTGAAAGCCGAGTTTTGACTTTATATTTTGTAAATACGCTTTTAACTCCTTATCGCTTATTCCATCCTCTATAAGGGGCGGAAGGTTATTGGGGGAATATACGCTTACGCCCTCTCTGAATGCGTTTTCAAGCTCCTTTGCCGTTCTTTTTGTCGAAAGCACGAGCGTTTTACCCGAAAATGCGTTTATTTTCTCCGTATCGGGGCTTATATAATACGTTTCCCCTGCGGGCGTTTTTGCGTTAAGCCTTTTCATGACGCACGAAGCGGTGTTACAGCCAACTACGAGAACGTCGTTTGAAGTTATGTCAAGGCTTTCTATCGCAGATCTCACCGCAGTATTTACCTCTACATTGCTCTTTTCGCCGTACGGATGATTTGCGTTGTCGGCAAGGTATTCAAAGCTACAACGTGGATATTTGGCTTTCAGCTCTTTCAAAACGGACAATCCACCTATTCCGCTGTCAATAATAAAGATCCTCATAAGAAATCTTATGAGGACGGGGAAAAATTATGCAAATACAAAAAGGCGCAAGTATTCTTGCGCCTCAATAACTCTTGCGAAAAATTACTTTATCGTATTGAGCGTCTTAGCGAGCTGGCTCTGCTTTCTGGAAGCATAGTTCTTCTTGTATACACCCTTGAGCGTAGCAGAATCGATCAAAGATACGCAAGACTTGAAAAGCTCTTCAGCCTTTGCAACGTCGTTAGCAGCAACTGCTTCGTTGAACTTTCTGATCTCGGTCTTGATCTCAGAGGTGATCATTTTGTTCTGCAACGTCTTCTTTTCTGTTACGATAACACGCTTTTTAGCGGATTTGATGTTTGGCACGATTATATCTCCTATAAGTTTATTTTCATTTGCTCGTAGTATTTTAGCATAACTTTTTTCAAAATGCAAATATTTGTATGCCTTTTATTGAAAATTAAAAGCTAAAAGCCTAAGTTTGCACGCTTTTTATTCGCTACATACCGCCTTGGCGTAAGGGGAATCGGAAAAAATCCCGTCATAAGCGACTTTTCCGTAGCTTAGTACCACAGTTCTACCGTTAAGCTCGTTTGCAACGAAGTCGTCGGACGTAACGTAAAGAACGGGAACTGAAAGAGAGCTTATTACCTCTTGCGTCTTTTTGGTATATTCAAGGCGTTTCCCCTCATCAAAGCGGATGAAAGGGTCGTCTATCATTATTAAGTCGGGGCTTTTTGCAAGAGATCGTGCAAGCGCAGTATAAAACTTATCGCAATCGGAAAGCTCCTTTACCAAAATATCGCCGTATTCACGCATTCCGCATACGCTCAGCGCATCGTCCGCTTTTTGGGCTATCAAATATAGCGGCGTATTCTTAACAATAAGCGCTTCCTCGGCGTTTTTTCTTACCGTCTGATTGCGCCTTAGCATCAGGTCGTCCGTTATATAGGAAATATTAAGCTCTTTCGCCTTTTTATCCTTTATTCCGACGCCGTTTATTTTTATATCTCCGTCAAAGCGTTTTATCTCCCTCGCAATTATTTTGCAAAGGGTGCTTTTTCCAAAGCCCTTGCCGCCGTATAGCACTGTCAAGCCGCCATCCATTGAAAAAGAAAGTCCGTCTAAAACGGGCTTTCCTTTTATATACGAATAGCTTACGTTTTCAATCTCTATCATCAGCGTCCAATCTTCTCCTTGACGGCTTCGGCAATAAGTCTTGCCGCTCCCTCTATACCGAAGACCGCAGTATCTACGATGAGGTCGTAATTTTTTACGCTTCCCCACTCGTTGTCGGTGTAGAACGAGTAGTAATCGGCACGCTTTCTATCCGTGCGCTTGATGTAATTTGCGACCTGCTTTTCCGTTATCTCGGGGTGTCTTGAAAGCACTCTTTGCTTTCTCTTTTCCATGTCGTTACATGTTATGAAGACTTTAAGCAGGTTTTTCTCGTCTCTTAGCACATAATCGGCGCATCTTCCAACGAAAATACAGCTATCGTGCTCTGCAAGCTTTTTTATCGTCTCCATCTTATGTCTGAAAAGGGTGTCGGCGTTGAGGGTGTCGCCGAGGTTATAGAACGCACTGAACGATATGCCGTGTCCGCCGATGTCGTTGACGCCGAACGTTATCGAGCGTTTCTCGTCGTGCTCCTCGAAAAGCTGCTTTAAGTAGCCGCTATCCTCCGCCGCTATCTCTATTATCTCTTTGTCGTAGTACCTTATTCCGAGGTTCTCGGAAAGCTTTTCTGCGATCTCTCTGCCGCCGCTACCGAATTCTCTTCCGAGAGTAATGATGAATTTGTCCATAAGAACACCTCCTTTAAGATACCTATATTTTATTCCAAAAACGCTCCCTTGTCAATACCGAAAATAAAAAAGCGTTGAGCTATTTTCAACGCTTTTCCGTGTTTTTGCCTTTATTCGTGGTATTTTACCGTTATACCGCCGCTTACCGTCGATATCCTCGTTTTTGCCGCACCGTCGCCGAACTTATAATCCCTGCCGACGACAGTTGCGCCGTCAAGATCTAATATGCCGCTAGTAGTTTCTACCTCTACCATTGCACCGACACCGAGAAGATCAACGGTTACTTTGCCGCTGACGGAGCTTAGTTCGATCCTATTTGCCTTGGAAAGCTCTACGTCGGCTCTTCCAGAGATAGTCTCTACGGATATTTCGTCCGTCGAGACGCCGCTCAAATCAACGTCCCCCGACACGGAATTTGCCGTTATATCGGCAGAATTTGCGTTCTGAATTGTTATCGAGCCGCTGACAGAGTAAATCTTAAGCTCGGCGCAATCGACGTTTTTAGCAGATATTTTACCCGAAACGGACTCGAATTCAACGTCGTTCTGGGTAATATCCTCAGCAGAAATTTCTGCGCTGACGCAGTCTACATCGATGTCTATATTTTTCGGCACTTCGACGACGAGATCCTTTTTGCCATTAACAAGAAGCTTTCCGACATAACCCGACTTGCAGTAGCGTATTACGAGTTCATCTCCGAATATTGACCAATGGAGCTTTTCGTCCTCGGTAAGATCATTACCTTTTTCGTATACCTTTAACGTGTCGGAATCGGACTCTATTAAAGTTACGCTTCCTGCTACCCAATCAACGGAAAGAGAGCGTATCGACGCCACGTCGTATTCAAAATCGCCGACTGTGTATTTGTCTGCGTTCGAGTAGCTTTCATACCTTGACGACGAGCCGTTGATATTTATTCTGATACAGCCAGAAAGTGCGAATACAAGCGTTATTGCGAGCACTATCGCAAGCAGTTTTTTCATACCGTATACCTCCGCTTTTTTAAGCAAGGGTATTATACTACGGGGAAGAGTGCATTGTAAAGCATTTTCTGAAACAAATGTTTTAAGTTTCTTGAAAAGTTTGAATATCGGGCGTATTTCTGGCTTTTACTTCGATATACTTTTACTTTCTAACACTCTTTTGCGGCGTAATATCCCCTTTGATGGGCGCAAACGGGGCACTTTTCGGGAGCGTTCTTGCCACTGTAAAAGTAGCCGCAGTTTTCGCATATCCAGGTTACCGCCTTGGGCTTTTTGAATACGGCATCCTCCTTGATGCTCTTTTCTTTTTCAAGGTACGTTTGCTCGTGCATCTCCTCTATCTTTGCGACCATCTCAAACTTTGCCGCTATTTCGTCAAAGCCCTCTTTCTTCGCCGTCTTGGCAAAGTCCGAATACATCGTAGCCCACTCGTAATTTTCTCCCTCGGCGGCAGTCTTTAAGTTCTGCTCGGTGTTCCCTATGCCCTCTATGAGCTTATACCACACCTCGGCGTGTGCACGCTCGTTATCCGCTATCGAGAGAAATCTATTGCTTATCTCTACATACCCCTCTTTTTTCGCACGTTCGGCAAAGAAGGTATATTTGTTTCTCGCCATGGATTCCCCTGCAAACGCCGCTTGCAGATTTTGGTAAGTTTGACTGTCTTTTAATTTCATATTTTTACCTCTTTTCGTTTGGTTTTCTTGATTATTGCCAAGTTTTGATAAAAATAATCGGGAAATCAAAAAACACGCCTGTTTTAAGCGTGTTTTAAGCATTATTTTGAATGAAGCGGTATGCATTAGCTCCGCAAATTCTTATTTTTTCGACACAGCGACAGCGGTATCGATCTTTGTTTGGAATATCTTTTATTTTATATAGAATATCGAGCGGAAGACGCATTCGAGGAAGAACTCGCATTCGTCGAGCTTAAAAAGGGACTCGTCGTATACGTCCTTTTCGCTGTGATAGCCGTCGGGAAGCTTGCCGTTTACTCTCTTCGAGCCACGGATCGTTACGTTGGCAGACTCTATACCGTTCTCGTGGAAGGTCTGATGATCGGAATGGCCGTAATTTCTCGGCGACCAGACATCGTAAGACTTACCGCTTTCTGCGGAGTATTCCGCTACGCCCTTGACTACTGCCTTTGAAATTCTGTTATCAAAGGGCTGTTCGTCCGTGCCCGTTACATATACGCCGTTTTCGTCAAATCCGCCCTGCGTATTGAGTACGAGCGCGGAGTCGTCTTCCGCTTTGCTCATGAACATATCGAAGTTATAAGCTACGTATATTTTTTCTTTGTCCTCTTTGAGCGTTCTCGTCATATACGCCTTGCTGCCTACGCAACCGACTTCCTCGCCTGCAAGTGCAATAAAGCGAAGGGTGGTCGTCTTCAACAGCTCCTCTAAAGCCGTCTTTTTCTCGCAAGGCGAGCCGTTTAATACATCTCTCACTGCCTTTGCAAGGGTCAAAACTACGGCTACGCCGCTCGTATTGTCTATGCCGCCCTTTGACGTCGGGACGGTGTCGTAATGCGCACAGAAGACAAATACTCTCTTTTCTTCTTCCGTTGCGGTGATATTTCCTACGACGTTGAAGATATTATATTCAAGCTCCTTTTTATCGGTGTAGGTAAAGGGCTGTTCTACGGGGCAAAGTCCCATATCCTCCATTCTCTTGTAGATATATTCGCCTGCAAGCCAAAGAGCGTTCGAGCCGACGGGTCTTACGCCGATGCCGTTGGATAAAAAGTCGGCAAAGCGTCTGAAATTTTCAAAATCGGTGTATTTCATTGCTATTTCTCCTGAAAAACTAATAAATTCTACTAAATAATATATTAAATGAGAAAAATTTGCAAGAAAAACAATGACAAACGGGATTTTTTGTATTAGAATAAAGGTATGGAATACCTTTGGATCGCATTATTATGCCTTTTCGGCAGCTTCGTACAGGGAACGACGGGATTCGGATTTTCAATGATCACGATGTCCGTCTTTTCGGCGTTCCTGCCTTATCAGACGGCGCAGATCTTAGGTCTTATTACCTGCGGTCCGATGTTTATCTATATTGCGCTGCGCAACATCAAGAAGGTAAACTTTAAGCTTATCGTCATCCCGATGATCTCCGCAATAATCACCATCATTTGCGTAGTAACCCTCGTTCACTCGTTCGACGATTCGCTGTTGAGAAAGATACTCGGCGTTATACTTATACTTTTATCGATATACTTTATCTTCTTCAGCAACAAATTAAAGCTTAAAAAGAATATACCGACGCAGATAATCGTCGGCTCGGTATCGGGCGCATTGGGAGGACTTTGCAATATGGGCGGACCTCCTGCGGTCATCTATCTACTGAACGTTTCGGAGGACTCGGTAGAATACAACTCATCGTTGCAGTTCTTCTTCATCTCTACGTTCTCCGTCAACTTAGCGCTTCACCTCCTTCAAGGAAGCTTTACACCCGACGTTTTGCCGTTACTTCCCTACTCGCTCTCGGGTATGGCAGTAGGCACGATAGTCGGCACGGCACTTTCCAAAAAAATAGACTTTAACTTCCTTAAAAAAATAGTTTACGTTCTTATCGCAGGAATCGGAGTATTCCTCATCGTAATGAGCTGAGGTTATATACGGTAAGAGCTACGGACAAAATTGCAAGATATAAGGCAAAGAAACTCATCTTTGCCTTTTTTACTGCCTGGACGGTCAGCTTTATCGATAAAAGTCCAAACAAAAACGCCGCAACGCCGCCTATACAAAAGTTGTAAGGCTCTATCGCAGTATCACCTTTTAGGAACATTACCGCTGCACTTCCTGCGATAACGGGAATACTCATCAAAAATGAGAAATCAACCGCTTCTTCCCTCTTCGTCCCCAAAAGCCTTGCGCCGAATATCGTCGAACCGCTACGGGTAACTCCGGGGAGCACGGCTAACGCCTGAAAGGCTCCTGCGGATACTACGGCGGCAAAAGAGAGCGGTTTTTCGCCTTTTAATCTATCGGTGATAAAAAGTATTACGGCAGATATAAGAAAGCTTACAGGCAAAAATCCCACGCTGAAAAGGCGTTTTATCTCACTTCCGAAAAGAAGCATAACGAGCGCCGCAGGGATAGTAGCCAAAACCAGCTTTTTGAGTATATCCCAAGGGCTTTTTAGGTATTCTATCAGCTTTTTGCGGTAAAATACCAGCACGGAAAAGAGCGTTCCGACGTGCACTGCGACGTCAAATCCGACGGTGTTTTCTACGCCGAATATGTGAGAAAAAAGCACTAAGTGCCCGGACGAGCTTATCGGCAAAAACTCCGTCAAGCCCTGTATTATTCCTAAAAATAACGCTTCGTACCATTCCATAACTATATTATACGTAAAAGGACGGATATTAAGACGGGAAATTGAAAAGACGCAAATTTCTTTGCGTCTTTTTTAAGTTAAAACACTATATGCTTAATATCCTTTTTCGTAGAGCGTTTATACAAGGTGATTATGCCGCCGATGCAGGAAACTACGTCCGCTTCGAGCGCTTCAGCCAACTCCGAAACGACGTCTCTTGACTTGAATTCGGCGTTCTGGAGCACCTTTATCTTTATCAGCTCTAAGTTATACAAATGCTCTGCCGCCTGAGAAAGCACGGTGTCGCTTATGCCGCCTTTGCCTATCTGCATGATTGGCTTTAAGGGATGTGCGATCGCTTTCAGGCTACTTCTTTGTTTAGGCGTTATCATATATCAGCTAAGCGAGGAGCTCAAAATGGAGCTTAAATAGCTCTTCAAGATGCTTACGGTCTGAGAATAGAGCTTGTCGTTGGTCTTGACGAGCTTGTTCTCTTCCATTTCAGTCTTGTTGTTTGCGGAGAACTCGGTTATATAGTTATCCTTTACCGTCTGCAAAAGCTCGTTGTAAAGCTCGTAGCTGAACGTGCCCTCGGTGTTCTTCTCGGAAGCAACGTAAGAGTTAACTAAGCCCGTGGTGTTATAAGCCTTGGCAAGGTAAATGATGTGATAACCGTAATCGGTACCGACTAACACGTAAGATCCCTCTTCACACTTTGCAAGAGCCTTGCTTGCAGCCTGATACTCTGCTACGAAAGAGCTTTCGGAGTCGTTAGCGAAGCAAACGTAGCCTATCTCGGTGTTGAGAGAGCCGTCGTCCTCGCCGTACTGCCAGATAAGGTCGATGAATGCGTCTTTCTTGGAAAGGTCGGACTTGTAGATCGTGTAACCGTCCACCTCGCCTGACTCTACGCCGCCGAGTACGGTATTTACCTTGTTGAAGAAGGTGTTGAAGTCGTATTCGTTAGCGGAAAGAGCGGTATATTTGAAGTGACCTGTCTCGTCACGGGTCTGTACGCCGTCTTTTAAGTCGGGTGTTGCTACGCCGTCAAAGGGAGAATCAGCGAAAAGCTCGGAATCGTAGCCGTAGTTCGTGAGCCAGGAAACTCTCTGATCGGACGCTTTGAGGTCGTCGAGAAGATCCTGTCTTCCTGCGATATACTCTTCTTCCGTGATCTCCTTGTTGGTGAGCTTGGTCTTCAAGGTCTTCAAAAGCTCGGACTGCTCGTCGGAGAATTTGACGAGAAGGTTCAAAGCAAAGCCGTAGCCAGCCTTAGGTACGTTGAGTACGTAGTTCTCGCCGCTGAATCCGCCGTTGTTCTGGATGGATTTGAGCTTAGTTACGAACGCGCTGTCGGAAAGAGCGTATTTTTCGTTCTCTTTTGCCAAAATGGTGTTATAACGAGAAGCAACGTCGTCGTCGGAAACGGTTACGTCCTTTGCGATATACTCACGGTATTTTTCCAAAAGCTTGGTCATGAGGTTGCTCTTTATCAAGGAATTGCGATACTCTTCATAAGTAAGGTCGTTGTCCTTCAAAAGCTTTTTGAACTCGGAGACGGCTTTCGCTCTCGTCTCAGTTCCCTCGTAATCTACGGGAACGGTGGTGAGATACTCAAAGTCCGAAGGAGTCGTTCTGATGGTCTCTTCCTCGGTCTCCTCGTCCTCTGTCTCTTCGTCCTCGTCCTTTGCCGTTATAAGCTCTTTCTCCTCGTTGTCGATGACGGTGGAGATATACTTATCGACGTAGTCCAAGACCTCGTTATATTCTTCTTCGGTGAAGAACTGCTCGTATTTGTTGTCGGCAGTTACTCTTCCGATGTCTCTTACTTTAGGAAGGTTCTGCGTTGCGGAATAAAGCAACGAGCGACTCTCTACGAGGCTATCTAACAAAAGATCTACGGTCTCCTCTACGCTGAGGCCGTAATAATAGACGTAATATATTCCGTAGCTCTGGAACATGGAAACGAGATCGGAATAGGTTACGGTCTCTTTGTACGTACCCTTGCCGATCGTTACGATCGTCTGTGTAGCGTCGTTACTGTTCGAGCAACCGACGAATGCGGTGAGCGCAATAACGAGCGCAAGTATCAAGCATAAAATTCTTTTTTTCATTATTTATCTCCTTGAGGAAGTTAAATCTGTTTTTCGACGAAATTATCGTCATACTTTGCTATTATACAAAAATAACGCCAAAGTTGCAAGTCCTTTTGAAAGCAATTTGACTTTTTTTCTCCGTTTAGTTCAAAAAGAAGTCGTATATTTTGTTAAAGCCGTCGTTTGTAGTTGGAACTGAAAAGCGGAGCGTTATCTTGTCCTTGAACTCCAAGCGGCAAAGCGCTCTGTTTTTCTCTATCTTATCGAGGAACTTTCCGTCAGACATCGCCGCTATCGACATCGTGCATTCGGCTTTTCCTCCGACGAAGACGAATTTTTCTATCAAAAGCCTTGACAATACGTGCTTCAACAAAGCTATCTTGCAAAGGTTGTCGACCTCTTCGGGAATAGCACCGTAAACGTCCGTCAAAGAGGCTTTTATCTCCTCCATGTCGCTTACGTTATCGCACGACGAGATATTCTTGTACGCTTCAAGTCTTGCCGACGCAGTCTGAACGTATTCCTCTGGGATATACGCAGAGACCTGTACGTCAAGCTCGGAGTCGAAAAGCACCTTTTGCTTGCCCTCAAGCTCGTCACGAGCCTCGGAAAGCAGCTTGCAGTACATATCGTAGCCCACTTTTTCCATATGGCCGTGCTGTTCTTTGCCTAAGATATTGCCGCTGCCTCTTATCTCCAAGTCTCGCATGGCTATCTTGAAGCCGCTGCCGAATTCGGTATATTCACGAATGGCCTCAAGCCTCTTATAGGCGTTTTCGGAAAGCACTTTGTTCTCACGGAAGGTGAAATATACATAAGCAAGCTTATCTGAACGACCCACTCTGCCTTTCAGCTGGTACGCAGTCGAAAGTCCGAACTTGTCGGAGTCGATGACTATCATCGTATTTGCCCTCGGTATGTCGATGCCGTTTTCTATTATGGTGGTCGCAATGAGGATATCGTATTCGCCAAGCACGAACTTCTCGATGTTTTGCTCGATAGTACCCGACGGCATCTGTCCGTGCGCTACTACTATCCTTGCGCCGTCTACAATGTTTTGCACCTTTGACGCAAAAGAATAGATGTCGTTTACACGGTTATATAATATAAACACCTGACCGCCGCGAGAAAGCTCTTTTATGCACGCATCGTATATTATGCCGTCCGTTTGCTCGCATACGATGACCTCGGGCGGTATCCTCTTCATCGGCGGAGTCTCGATAGTCGAGATATCCCTAATGCCCGATAGCGACATATGAAGAGTCCTCGGGATTGGCGTTGCGCTCATCGAAAGCACGTCTACGTCCTTTTTGAGTGTCTTTATCTTCTCCTTATCCTCTACGCCAAAGCGTTGCTCCTCGTCGAGTATAAGAAGGGCTAAGTCGTAAAACTCTACGTCCTTAGACAGCACCCTGTGGGTCGAGATGAGAAAGTCTATCTTGCCATCTCTGAGCCTTGCAAGGGTGTCGTTTATCTGCGACTCCGTTTTGAATCTGTTGAGGTAGTCTATCCTGACGCCGAAGCCCTTGAATCTCTCTATCGCAGTCTTATAGTGCTGGTAGCAAAGAATAGTCGTCGGCGCAAGCAAGACTGCCTGCTTGCCGTTCTCTATCGCCTTGAACGCCGCTCTGAACGCAACCTCGGTCTTACCAAAGCCTACGTCACCGACGAGTAGCCTATCCATAATCTTGCCTGACGTCATATCAGCCTTAATTTCCGCCGTAGCCGTGCGTTGATCGGGGGTGTCAGTATAAGGGAAGGCGTCCTCAAACTCCTGTTGCAGGGGGGAATCGGGCTCGAAAACGAAGCCTTTTTTCTCCTCTCGTTCGGCGTAAAGCTCTTTTAAGTTTATCGCCATCTCCCGGACGGACGCTTTGACCTTTTCTTTTATCTTGCCAAAGTCCTTGCCGCCTATCTTGGAAAGCTTGGGCGTTTTTTCCGTTCCCGAGAACCTGACGAGCGATTCCATCTGCTCGCAGGGAAGATAAAGTATATCGCCGCCGTAGTACTCTATTACGGCGTAGTCCTTTACGACATTTCCCGTTCTTACCGTCGAGACGCTTTTTAATTTTCCGATGCCGTGAAGCTCGTGGACGACGTAATCCCCTATCTCTACGGGCATGAAAGCGTCTTTTTTATTCTTGCGCTTTTTGACGACGCTCTGCGCCTTTTTAATAAGGTCGTGAGTACCTATTACTACCGTCTTTGCCTCGTGCAGTATAAAGCCACGGTCGATGAATATCGGGCAGACGACGCAACCGTCGAACGCCCTGTCGCTATCTTCAAGGTAGCACGCTAACACCGTCTTGGAAAGCTCGTATGAAAGCCTTTGCGCAGTTTCTTCGTCCTTGCCGGCTATCACTATCTTATAGCCGCTTTTGAGCCAGTTTTTTATATCTCTCGCAAGCCCGTCCTCGGAATTTCCGCTATAAGTTGACGTTGGCATCGCCTTGAAGGACAGTATCGCCTGCGGCTTGAAGCCTTTATCGGTCGTAAGCAGCTGATTGAGCGATGCGGAACGGAAATTTTCCGTGCGCCTGACCACCTCTTCTAAGTCTATCACCTGCGCCCTTTGAGAGGTCAATACCTCGCCACGCTCCGAAAGAGCGTTAAAGCGTGATATATGCTCTGTAATTACCGACGAGGCTACGTCGTAGCACCTGTTGAATTCGTCGAAAATAATTGCCGTATCGGGCGCTAAGTAGTCAAATACCGTGGAGTTTGGGACTAAGGGCAAAATTTCAGAGCGAGGGGATATACCTTTTCCTACCGACAGCTCTAACTCCTCGGTTATCCTATCAAGCCTTTCGGCATAGTCCCTTTCTTTTACCTTGGGCTTATTCTGAGATATTTTCTTGATTATCTCCTCTTCCGAAAGCTCGTACAAGCTATCCTTGCAGGGGTATATCAGGAGGCTTTCTACGCTATCACCCGAGCGCAGTGTTTCCGTATCAAGGCGGCGGACACTTTCAAGCTCGTCGCCGAAAAAGTCAAGTCTATACGCCTCGTCGCTCGGCAAATATATATCAACTATATCGCCTTTTATCGAGAACGTGCCTTTGCCCGACAAGACGTCTTTCCTCTCGTAGCCGCATAAAACGAGCTTATTGCTAAGCTCCGAAAGCGCCGTTTCGTCGCCTTTTTTCAAGGTAAAAGCACGCTTTTTGTATACGGAAACATCGGGGAAAAGCCCCATCAGGCTTTCTACCGTCGCAACGATGACATCGGGACAGTCGAACGCTATTTTTTTGAGAGCAAAGAAGCGTTCAAACAATACGTCTGATGAAAATGCCGACGCAAACACTAAATTATCGGGTTTGGCAGGCAGGTAGACGACCTTTGAAAAATAAGCGAAAAGTCCTATTATTGCGGCGTCTGCCTCTACCTTATTCGGCGTTACGTAAAGTATCGGAGCACGCAAAAAGCCCGTTAAAGAATACTTTACGGGGGTGGGCAGGTTGTAACAGGATACCCTCTGTCCGCCGTTTGCGGCAATATTGAATTTTTGGTAGTTAGCACCGAGTATGTTCGGCGCAAGGGTGTTTTTTAGCATCTATTTACGCTTTCCTAAGGCTTTTATTCGTTGCTTTCCGTCTTTGCCTTAAGCTTTTTTTGGTTGTACTTTCCCATGACTATATCGATAGTTTCGCCGTATAGTAGCTCCGTTATTCCGTCTACGGTCTTTTTGAACGCTTCGTCAAGCTCCTCTATCTCTTTTTTTGAAAAACGGGAAAGAACGTAGTCCTTTAAGTCCATATCGGGGTTCTGCTTTGCGCCGACACCTATACGGAATCTAACGAAATCCTTTGAGGACAACTCGGATATTATGTTTTTAAGTCCGTTATGAGTGCCTGCAGAGCCTGATTTTCTTATACGCAAAAAGCCTAAGTCCAAATCTATATCGTCGGAGATGACGACTATCTCGCTCGGAGAAAAGCCGTATCTTGCGGCAAGCGCATTCACCGCAAGACCCGAAAGGTTCATATAGGTCTGAGGCTTAGCAAGAACTACCCTCTTGCCGCCGATATAAGTCTTTCCGACCAAGGACTTGCATTCCTTGTCGCAAATTTTTATACCGAGCTTTTCAGAGAGCACGTCTATCGCCATAAATCCTACGTTATGACGGGTGTTTTCGTATTCTTTTCCGTAATTTCCGAGTCCTACTATCAACATAATGAAGTCATTATACAACAAAACCGCCCGATTTGCAATCGGGCGGAAGCACTTTTATTCGTAAAGTTTTGAAATCGGCTTGTCTTCGTAAATTCTTCTGATCGCTTCTGCAAAAATAGGAGCAACGGAGAGCTTTACGAACTTGTCGAGCATCTTCTCCTCGGGTACAGCGTAGGTATCAAGGAATACGAGCTCTTTTATCGGGGACTCTTTGAGTCTGTCGATAGCAGGACCGGACATTACCGCATGAGTGCAGCAAGCGTAAACTTCCTTTGCACCGTTGTCGATAAGTGCCTGTGCACCCTGACAGATCGTTCCTGCGGTGTCGATCATATCGTCCACCATGATGCAGGTCTTGCCCTTGATGTCGCCGATGATGTTCATGACTTCCATTACGTTGGGCTTAGGACGACGCTTATCTACTATAGCAAGCGAAGCTCCCATCTTGGTAGCCATCTGTCTTGCACGCTTTACAGAGCCTACGTCGGGGGAAACGATGACTAAGTCCTCGGGATGCTCTTTGATTATCGGAGCAAATTTTTTCTTGTAGTACTTCGCAAGTACGGGGTTTCCGAAAAGGTGATCGACAGGAATGTCGAAGAAGCCCTGTATCTGTGCGGCGTGAAGATCCATCGTCAACACTCTGTCTGCGCCTGCGCTCGTGATAAGGTCTGCTACGAGCTTTGCCGTAATGGGATCACGAGGACGAGCCTTTCTATCCTGACGAGCATATCCGAAATACGGAATAACAGCCGTAATTCTGCCTGCCGAAGCGCGTTTTGCCGCATCGATGATGATGAGAAGCTCCATGAGACTGTCGTTTACGGGATAACTCGTAGACTGAATAATGAAGAGGTCTCTTCCTCTTACGGTCTCTTTGAGAGAGACTGCGATCTCGCCGTCAGAAAACTTTGCCGTTTCAAGCGAACCTAAGTCCATGAAAAGCTCTTTGCTGATATCGTTCGCGAGATCCTTGCTTGCGTTTCCGGCAAAAATCTTGATACTGCTACCGTGTACGTTCATTATATTCCTCCGCCGTAAATTATTTATAATTTAAGGTCATATAAGAAACTATACGACCAAATAATCACTTCTTGATATTTCCCCCAACTAAACTATATAGGCTTAAAACTTTTTTGTCAAATCAAAACGCCCCTAATTGCGATTTCTTTTTGATTTAAAAAAATCTTTTAGCATTCCGACGCACTCTTCTTCGAGTATTCCGCCCGTATGCTCGCTCCTCCAATACGCACTTTCGGTATCGAGAATTTGCGCCGTGCTCTCTACTCCGCCGAATACTTTATCCTTGCCGCCGTAGACTACTCTTTTTATGCGGGAATTTATTATTGCACCCGCACATTGACAGCACGGCTCTATGGTTACGTACAGCTCGCAGTCGCTAAGCCTCCAATCGCCGAGCTTTTTCTGTGCTTTTTTTATTGCTATAATTTCTGCATGACACAGCGAGGACTTTTTCTCCTCGACCATATTCCTGCCTTTGCTATATACCTTGCCGTCCTTGACTATTACGCAACCGATGGGGACTTCGTCCCGTTCCGCCGCCTTTTTTGCCTCTTTTAAGGCAAGTTTCATAAATTTTTCGTCAACGTTTCTCATTTGTGGTATGGCATCTTCTCTTTTATCGTGAAAGCACGGTATATCTGCTCTACGAGCATCGTTCTGAAAAGTCCGTGCGGAAAGGTCATCCTTGAAAAGGAAAGCCTTAAATCGGCACGCTTTTTTATCTTATCCGAAAGCCCGTACGAGCCGCCGATTACGAACGATATTGCGCTGTTTTCAAGATAAAACGCCTCTATCTTCGCCGAAAGCTCCTCGCTTGACAGCTGCTTTCCCTCTATGTCGAGCGCAACCACCTTGCCGACGAGCTCTTTTTCTATCCTCTCGCCCTCTTTTTCTTTGATTATCTCGATCTCTTTCGGGTTGGGAGTCCTGACGAAGTTTTCTTCCGCAACTTCCTTTATCTCGACCTCGGCAAATCTTGTTAAACGCTTTGAGTATTCCTTTACGCCGAGGGTATTGAAGTCGTCCTTTAATTTCCCGACCGCTATTATCTTTATCTTCATTCTTATAGTCCTTGTATGAACTGCGTTATCCAGACCGAAACGCACGCTACCGTCGCTAAGCCGTAGAATATTATCGCTAATATAGCGTTTATACGCTCGGTACGCTTCTTTTCTTCAAGTAGCAGTCCGTTGGATCTATCGTCCTCAGACAGTCTTTCTATTGAAATTTCGGCGTTTTTAAGTTCCTCGTCAGGCTTTTTGAGGAAGTAATATAAGCCGACCGCCACAAAAAGCAAGCCTATTACCGTCAGATACCAAGGTATCTCGAACGAGCCAAGTCCTATGAACTCCATGAATATCGCCAAGAAATTATTCAAAAAGTGTATCAGCATCGTCGTTACGACGGAGCGTGATTTGAACGCTACTATCGCCATTATTACGCCGAGGGCAAATTGATATACCGTCTGCAAGGGAGAAGCGTGCATCAGCGTGAAAAAGAGCGCCGAAAGGAGTATCGCCGTCCACTTGCCTTTATTGAGAAGGGAATTCATTATTACGCCCCTGAACAACATCTCCTCGCAAAAAGCGGGCAGTAGCGCAATTATCACGATGCCAAGGAGAAAGTTCGACGTTATCGTCATATCTGGGAAAGGGCTTTCCGTCGGCGTATAGCCGAAAAGTCCTAAAAATTCAAAGAATATCTCCGCCAAGAAGTTGAGTCCGAATATGACTCCGACTGCAATGATCGCACCGAAGACTAAGTCGAGCTTATTTTCAGGCATTTTCAGGTTGCAGCCCTCCTTGAAGTCTTTTCCGAAGCTCGTCGTCAAAAGCACGGCAAGCAGCATGAAGGCTTGCGTTACTACAAGCCCTACGAACGTTACGGGGTCTGACGCTAAAGCGTCCTGAATGTCCATTCCGCTCGATGCGGAAACAACAGCCGCAACGACCGCAAGTATTATCGCTCCTATTACGTTGGGAAGAAGCATTCCGAGCAGGAACGCCGCTCCGCCTTTGTGAGGTTCAATTTTTTTTCTCATAAAACGCCTCCGTTTTTCGTCTGCATTTTCCTATTCATATCGCCCTTTCTGCGTCTTTTTGCCTATTATTTTGGGATCTTTCAGTCTATTCGACTCTTTTTAAGCTTTGACTATATCGGCTTTTCAAGCCCGTTTCTCGTCGTTACGTATATTGCGTAGTCGTCGCCCAAAGCCGAAAGCTCGTTGTTTACCGCTTCGAACGCAAGCTCGGGGCAGTTGTTCTCCTCGGAAAGATGACCTAAGATAAACTCCCTTGCGCCGCCTTTATACAGCGTTGCGCACACCTTTGCGCAGGTTTTATTCGACAAATGCCCGTTCTCGGACAAAATACGCTTTTTTAAGAGGTACGGGTAGCTCCCCTTTTTCAACATATTCTCGTCGTGGTTTGCCTCTATCAGCACCTTTTTTGCGCCCGTAACAAGGGGATAATACTCGTCGCTGAAATAGCCAAGGTCTGTCATATATACGAAGGTCTCACCCGCAATTTCAAACTTATAGCCGAGGCACTCCTCGTCGTGCGGAAGGCTAAAGGGCGTTATCGCCATATCGCCTATTGAAAAATTGCCGCTAACAGGTCTTACTTCGCATTTTTCGTTGTTGACCGCCGCCTTTATCTTTAGCTCAATTCCCTCTTTGCAATATATCGGGCAATCGGAAAAGGGCTCTACGTCGGCAAGGTATTTTATGTGGTCGCTATGGCAGTGGGTTATCAAAATTGCGTCTATATCTGAAAGCGTCAGCCCCAAAAGTCCGAGCTTTTTGCCCGTTTTGAGCTTTCCCGTGCCTGCGTCTATCAGGATATTTTTGCCGCCGCCGCAAACGAGAGTACAGTTGCCCTTACTGCCCGAGAAAAGCGGAAATACCGTTATTTCACTCATATAGCTTCCTTTTCGACGTAAATGGTTACAGGTCCGTCGTTGACGTATTCTATCTGCATATCTGCCCCGAAAACACCTCTTGCAACACGTATTCCCTCTTTTTCAAGGCGTACGCAAAAGTCGTCGTATATATTGCTTGCTCTCGTAGGCTCTTCAGCCTCTGTGAAGGACGGGCGGAAGCCTTTTTTCGTCTCGCCGTATAAGGTGAACTGCGAAACGCACATTATCTCGCCGCCGATATCCTTGACGGACAAGTTCATTTTGCCGTTTTCGTCCTCGAAAATGCGAAGGTTCGCTACCTTATTCGCTACGAATTCAAGCTCCTTTTCGGTGTCGCCTTTTCTGACTCCGAAATATACTATAAGTCCCTTGCCGCAGGAGGATATCTCTTTTCCCTCAACAGTAAGTCTTGCTCTCGTTATTCTTTGTACCAGCGCTCTCATTCGTACAGCTCCGTCAGTTTTTTTATTATCTCGTCGCAGATCTTGTCTACAGTCTTCCTATCGGTCGACACCGTTATATCGGCGTAGCGTGAATAAATATCCTTGCGCTCCGTCATAAGCCTTTTCACCTCGTTGCCCGTGTCGTTCCCGGCAAGCAACGGTCTGTCGCTTTCGGAGACCCTCGATATTATCGTGGGCGCAGTCGCTTTGAGGTAGACTATATTGTAATTTCTTACGAGCATCTCCATGTTGCGCTCCGAAAGGGGCACGCCGCCGCCCGTCGCTAAAACGGTGTCGGAATAGCCGCTTACCTGCTTTATTGCCCTCGTTTCGTACTTTCTGAAGCCCTCTTCGCCGAAAAGCTCGAAAAGCTTGCTTACGGGGGCGTATTCGTACGCTATGAGCTCGTCGCTGTCAACAAAGCGCATATTGAGCTTATCGGCAAGCTTTGCGCCTACCGTGGACTTGCCAACGCCCATCATTCCTATCAACGCAATATTTTCTTTCATAACATCCTCTTAAGCTCGTCGATGGCTTCTATATAGCCCTGAACGCCCTGTCCTTTTATATAGACGTCGGCAACGTCTTTCAGCATATCAAAGCGCCTGAACTCCTCTCTTTTTTCTATATCGGAAATATGTACAACGGCTGTCTTTAAGCCCGTGTTCAGCTCTATTGCGTCCCTTATTGCGATAGAATAGTGAGAATAGCCGCCTGCGTTTATCAAAAGAGCGTCGCTTCCCGAGTGGGCTATCTTTTTTGCTATCTCGCCCTCGATATAGGACTGAAATATCTCGACCTCAAAGCCTACTTCGTCGCACTTATTCTTTATCATCTCAACGAGCGTTGCGTAATCGGTATCGCCGTAGATATTTTTATCGCGTTTCCCAAGCATATCAAGGTTAGGACCGTTTATTACTAAAAGCGTTTTCATAATTCTTTATACCTTTATGTTCAAAAATTCTACAGTCGGTGCGCCCTTGGGAGATATACTATCGACGTCGTCGTAGCCTAAAAGGGTCTTTATCTCCCTCATGTGCTTGTAGGTCTCCTCGTAGCCTATCTCTATCATCCTGTTGACGCCTTTCAAGTCAAACGACCGATATTCTGAAAGAACGGGGCATATGAGAATGTCGGAGTTTGCGATGCCCTCGTCGGCAGTCGCTTTCATCGCTATTCTGTTGGCGGCGGTGTATACGTCCCACATCGCAAGCGAGCTTGTTCCGACTCCTCTTGTCGTGTTGACCTCTACCGATATTACGACGTTAGCACCCATTTTGCGGACTAAGTCGGACGGTATGGGGTTTGCGTAAGCTCCGTCAATAATGTGCTTATCTCCGTACACTACGGGCTTGAAAAAGGGCGGTACGCAACAAGAAGCGGCTACCGCAAAGGGTACGTCGCCCTCGAAAAAATCTACTTCCGACGACGTTACGAGGTCTACCGCACAGCACGCAAAGGGCTTTTTGAGAGAGGAAAAATCCTCTTTTCCCTGCATGAACTGTCTGACTACGCCTTGAAGTGAGTCGGTGGTCGTCGGCATGAAGATGAACTTCGAGCCTTTTACGTCCTTAATCGAGATGTGCGCAACGCACTTTGCTATCTCGGATGAGTTGAGCCCTGCCGCATACAGCGCACCTGCGATACTGCCTGCACTCGTGCCTGCGACATATTCAAACTCGATTCCCTCGTCCTCGAAGGCTTTTATTACTCCTAAGTGGGCAAAGCCCCTCGTTCCGCCGCTGCCGAACACGATGCCGGGGTGTATTACGGGCTTTTCTTCCTTTACCTCTATCTCCTCGACTACCTCGGGAAGGGGCTCGGGCTTTTTCCTAAATTTCCCTAAAAAATCTTTGAATATATTAAACGTTGTTATCTTTATCATTTTTATCTACACTTTGGTTAAAATACTTTTAGTTACGGCTTCCCGCGGAAAGTCGGTCTGGCTTTTTATAAAAGCTCTTTGAGCCTTATACCTACGGTATAATAATACAATATCGGGGCAAGATTTGCAAGAAAAATGCGTTCGGAAAAAATTTCTTCAAAAATTTTCAAAAAAATCGCAAAAAAGTGTTGACAAACGGGAAAATATATGTATAATAATAACAGTAATCATTACTATTAAGGATTTATGGAAACGAAAGTAACGAGAAAAAGCAGGCAGAGAGATGCCGTTATAGAGTTTTTGAAGAGCACGACGACGCATCCGACGGCTTACGACGTTTATGAGAAGATCAGGGAAACATATCCCAACATCTCGCTCGGAACGGTCTATCGCAATCTTGCGCTTCTTGCAAGCGAGGGCGATATTTTAGAGCTATCGGGGGCTAACGGTCAGGCGCACTTCGACGGCAACGTTTCGCCGCACTCGCACTTCTTTTGCCAGAAATGCGGTAAAATTTACGACGTATTCGACGACGAATACCCCATTCCCCCTTCACTTGAAGGAAAAGACGTTAAAACCGTCTCGATAGCCTATTACGGCGTATGCGAGGCGTGCAAAAATAAAGAATAATTAAAATTTTAAGGAGTAAAAAAAATTATGAAGTATGTTTGTTCTGTATGTGGTTACGTAAGCGAAAACGGTGTTCCCGAGAAATGCCCCCTTTGCAATGCTCCCGCTGAGAAGTTCTCTCCCCTCGAGGAAAACGCTAAGTTTGCCGACGAGCACAAGGTAGGCGTTGCTATCGGTCTTGACGAGGAAGTTATAAAGGACCTCCGCATGAACTTCGAAGGTGAGTGCAGTGAAGTCGGTATGTACCTTGCTATGAGCCGTCAGGCTGACAGAGAGGGTTATCCCGAGATCGCTGAGGCGTTCAAGAGATACGCTTTGGAAGAGGCTGAGCACGCTGCTAAGTTCGCTGAGCTTCTCGGAGAAGTTCTCACCAACGACACCAAGAAGAACGTTCAGATGAGAGCTGACGCTGAGGCCGGCGCTTGCGAAGGTAAGCTTAAACTCGCTAAGCGCGCTAAAGAGCTCGGCTACGACGCTATCCACGACACCGTTCACGAGATGTGCAAGGATGAGGCTCGCCACGGCGCAGGCTTCAGAGGCTTACTCAACAGATATTTCAACAAATAATTGATAATAAAATTTAAGCGGTATGGCAAAAACCATACCGCTTTTTTTAGTTTTGAGTCTTAAATAATATCGACGAGTTTTTCTATACATTTGCCCTTTGTGAAAACTAAATAGCAATAGCTTGGAGGGCAGGCGGAAAGTGAGGTGCTACCGGGGTTTATCAGCTTTGCGTTGCCAAAGTCCTCTACTCTTTTTTCGTGAGTGTGACCGTATAGGCAGACGGTGGCGTTCTTTTCGAGAGTTTCTAAATAAAGCTCGTCGAGCGTTGACTTTACTCTTAACGTATGTCCGTGGGTCATAAGAACTCTTACGCCCTCTATCTCGACTATTCTTTCATCGCCCGACGTATCGCCGTCGCAATTGCCTGCGACGTAGTATACCTTTTTGCCGTATCGGTTTTGAAGCCAAATCGCATCCTCTATCACGTCGCCCATATGGAAGATATAGTCGCATTCTTTGAGTACGCCGTCTATTTTTTCGAAAATCCGCCTGTTTCCGTGCGAGTCTGAAAGCGCAACCGCAGTTTTCATTATAAATTACCTCTTTTTTTAAGCTCGACTAAGAGCTTTTCGAGCGCTTTCGACCTATGGCTGACGCTGTTTTTCTCCTCTTCCGTCGCCATCCCGAAAGACTTATTAAGCTCGTTTGAGAAAAAGACAGGGTCGTAGCCAAAGCCGCCCGTTCCCTCACGCTCTTTTAATATTCTGCCGTCCGACTGCCCCTTGACGGTGATATAGCTTCCGTCGGGATAGCAAAGTACCACCGCAGAGACGAAGCACGCCGTTCTATCGGTTGCGCCGTCGAGATTTTTAAGCAGAGTATCTATATTCTTGCTGTCGTTGCCGTGCTCGCCCGAATATCTTGCCGAGTGAACGCCCGGTGCACCATTAAGCGCATTTACGCAAAGTCCGCTATCGTCCGAAAGTGCGGGCATCTTTGCTATCTCTACGACCGCTTTTGCCTTTATCAGCGCATTGCCCTCGAAGGTCTCCGCAGTTTCCTCTGCGTCGCAATCTATCCCTAAGTCCGAAAGGGAGTAGATATTATCGAAAGCGTCCCCTAAGATGCTTCTTATCTCTTTGAGCTTATGCTTATTGTTGCTTGCTACTACTACGTCCATTATCCGCCTCTTTTTAGCCTTTGATGAAATTTGTGAAAACGTGTTGCTCTTTCTCGGGAAGACCGTATTTTTCTTTGCCGAGCGCAATGCTTTTCATCAAAAAGGTCATATTGCGAGCGAGCGTTCGCATCGTCTGCTTGCCCTCTTCGTCAAGCTCCGCTTCGCCTACACCTCTGCCGTGTATACAGTTCCAGTACTGGCTGGAAGCTATTGGCATATTGCAGATGGTGAAATACTTATTAAGCTCGTCAAAGGTCGCCGTGCAGCCGCTTCTTCTTGCGCAGACGACGCTTGCACCTACCTTCATCGACTTATCGAAGCGGGTACTGTAAAACAGTCTGTCAAGGCATGCTATCAGCGTTGCGTTGGCGGATGCGTAGTAAACGGGGCTTGCTACGACAAGACCGTCTGCTTCCTCAAACTTCTTCGCAAGCTCGTTGACTTCATCGTCGAATACGCACTTGCCGTTTGTGTAGCAGTGTCCGCACGCTATACAGCCTCGGATGTCTTTATTGCCGACCTGCACGCTCTCGACCTCTACACCAAGGGCCCTGAAGGTCTCTTCCATCTCCCTTACCGCTATCGTGGTGTTGCCGTTTATTCTCGGGCTTCCGTTTATTATCAATACTTTCATCCTTTTATCCTCACTTTTTCTTGCGGAGTATATCACGCTCCAAGACCTCGTACGGGCAGTTTATCTCTACCTCTTGCTGAACGAGCTTGCAGTCATCTATCTCTTCGCCCTTATCCGTCGTTATGCCATATACTGTGAAGCTCTTGTTGAAAGAATCCGTCGGAGACAATATCTCAAGCTCGTCCCCTATCTTGAAGCGGTTTCTCATAACTACCGTCGCTTTGCCATCTTTCCACGACTTTACCTCGGCAATGAAGGTATAAGTGCTTTCGGGCTTACTCGATTCCAAGTTCTGCGTCTTGTCGTTTGCGCCGTTGAAAAACGCAGTAGTATAGTTCCTATGCCCTGCCTTATCCAAGTCTTCCTCGAACGCTTTATCGAGCGATTTTCCGCAATTTTCGGCGTCTATTGCGTGTCTATATGCGTTTACAACCGTTGCGACGTAGTATTCGCTCTTCATTCTGCCCTCAATTTTCAGCGAGCAGACGCCTGCGTCCTTTATCTCTTTTATATGCTCGATAAGCTTTAAGTCCCGACTATTTAAGATATAAGTGCCACGCTCGTCCTCCTGAATAGTCAGCGGCTCGCCGTCACGGGACCTTTCCGTCATCTTATATTCCCATCTGCACGCCTGCACGCATTCGCCGTTGTTGGAGCTTCTGTCCGAAAGGTAATTTGAAAGCAAGCACCTGCCGCTATACGATATGCACATCGCGCCGTGAACGAACATTTCAAGCTCGACGTCTTCCGGGATAAACTCACGGATCTCTTTTATTTCACGGATAGACAGCTCTCTTGCAAGGATTATGCGCTTTACGTTGTTATCAGCCCAGAATTTTGCCGAGTATTTATTGAGCGTATTAGCCTGCGTAGACAAATGGAGCGGTACGGAGATCTTAAGCTCGTTGAAAAGGTATACTATGCCTGGGTCTGAAATTATTATACCGTCGACTTTCAAGCTATCGAGATACTTAAGCGTTTTCTCAATTAGCGGGAAATCGTCGTTTTTGGGGAAAATATTGACCGTTACATACACTTTTTTGCCTAAATCATGCGCATAACCTACTATTTCGGCAAGCTCCTCGTCGCTGAAATTATCGGCAAACGCTCTTAGTGATAGCGCTTTTCCGCCTACGTACACCGCATCGGCGCCGAAGTGGAACGCCGTTTTTACCTTTGACATACTGCCGCCCGGGGCAAGAAGTTCAAGCATTTTTTTCTTCCTTTTTCTGTATTTTTGGGCTTTCGCCCTGAATCTTTTATTTTTTGACCGAGATCGTTACGCCGTCGCCGACATCAAGCAACGTCGTCGTGAAATCGGTATCCTTTGACAAAACGTCAAGGAAATCCCGCATATTGTTGACTATCGTCTGCATACGGTGGGGATTTTTAACCTCGCCCGAGATATAGTCCCTGAACAAGACGTTGTCGCAAAAAAGGACTCCGCCCGATCTCAACATCTTTTTTAAGTAGGGGTAAAACTCCAGATACCTCGACTTCGGTCCGTCGCACAAAATGAAGTCGTAGCTTCCGCTCATCATCGGGATTATCTCCTCTGCATCGCCTAAATGCAAGGTTACTCTATCTAAAAATCCCTCTTTTTTGAAGGTCTCTTTTGCACGGTTTGCAGAGCTTTCCTCTATCTCTATCGTCGTAAGTCTTGCGTTTTCTTTTGCGTTTTTGAGCATTATGCTGCCTGAATATCCGACCGCAGTGCCTATTTCAAGGATATTTTCGGGCTTTTTCATCGAAACGACAGTCGCAATAAGCTTGGACGTTTCGGGGAGCATTACGGGAATGCCCTCCTCTCTTGCCGCCATTCTAAGGCTTTGAAGATGCTCGCCCTCGAAATCGTCCGCAGTATTTACGCTTTCGATATATTTTTTCTGCGCACCCATTTTTTACATCTCCATGAAGATGGGAAGCACCATCGGACGGTTCTTTACCCTCTTGTCGGTGAAGTTTTTGAGCCTTGACCTTATCGTATCCTTAGCGGCTATCCTTCCCGAGAAGGTCTTTAAGTCAAAGTGCGTGAGAAGCTCTGAAACAGTCGCCTTGCAGTCCGAAATGAACTTATCGGGCTCTGTGGAAAGTCCTACACCTTTGGGAATTACCTCGATGTCGCCCAATATCTCGCCGCTTTCGGCGTTTATGCCGACGACGACTATCATAAGTCCGTCTTCAGCTAAGTGCTTTCTGTCTCGCAAAAGCACGGAGTCTACCTCGTTGAAGCCTAAGCCGTCCACAAGTATCGCTCCTGCCTGAACCTTGCCTGCCTTTTTCATTACCTTTTCGGAGACCTCGACGGTGTCGCCTATCTCAGGAATAAGGCAGTTTCGCTCGCTCATGCCCATAGATACCGCTAAGTCCTTGTGCATTTTTAAGTGTCTGTATTCGCCGTGAACGGGTATGAAATATTTTGGGTTCACCAAATTGTGAATGAGCTTCAACTCCTCCTGACAAGCGTGTCCCGATACGTGAACGTCGGAAAGCTTGCTGTATATTACGTCTGCACCCAACTTATACAGGTTGTTTATTACCCTATACACCATTTTTTCGTTGCCGGGGATCGGGGACGCAGAGACGATGACTACGTCGTTCTCGTCGATATGGACCTTGTTGAAGTTGTCCGCCGCCATTCTTGTGAGCGCACTCATAGGCTCGCCTTGCGTGCCCGTCGAGATGATACAAAGGTCTTTGTCGGCAATTTTATCTATGCGTTCGATATCGACTAACGTATCGTCTTTTACGTCGAGCGCACCTATCTCCATAGCAGCCTCTGCGATATTTATCATCGAGCGGCCTGAAAGGGCGACCTTGCGCTTGTATTTCTCCGCGATGTCTATTATCTGCTGGACTCTGTGAACGTTGGACGCAAATGTCGCTATTATTATGCGCTTGGTGGGATTGTCCGCAAAGACTGAGTCTATCGTCTTGCCGACAGTCTTTTCGCTCATCGTGTAGCCCGATTTTTCGACGTTGGTGCTCTCCGCAAGAAGGAGAAGTACTCCCTCTTGTCCAATCTCTGCGATCCTCGCAAGGTCCGTCGTTTTGCCGTCTACGGGGGTGTAATCTACCTTGAAGTCGCCCGTGTGGAATATTGTGCCTGCAGGGGACTTTATCGCAAGGGCGGTCGAGCCCTCTATCGAGTGGTTGACGTGGATGAACTCTATCTCGAAGCAACCGAGCTTTATTACGCTTCCTGCTTTCACGGTATGAAGGTCGGCGTCGAGCTTTTTCTCTACGAGCTTGTTTTCAAGTATCATCAATGTAAGCTTCGTGCCGTATACGGGAACGTGAAGGTCGCTCAAAAAGTACGGAAGTCCGCCGATATGGTCCTCGTGTCCGTGAGTCAGCACTATGCCACGTACTTTTTCGGCGTTGTTCTCTAAGAATGTCGAGTCGGGAATTACGAAGTCTATTCCGGGCATCTCCTCGCTCGGGAAGGACATTCCGACGTCTATCACTATGATGTCGTCCATGCACTCTATCGCAGTGCAGTTCTTGCCGATCTCCTCTACGCCGCCCAAAAAGTGAATTTTTACGGACGGCGGATTTTTGGCGTTCTTGCGCCTATTTGTCGCATTGGAATTTCCGTTTTTCGCTGTCTTTTTCTGAGAAGACGCTTTTATCTCCAGCGCCTCTTCCGTCGCCGTGATCTTAGTCTTTCTTGCCCTCAAAGCGGGCTTTTTGACAGCTTTTTCTGCGCTCGGTGCGCTCTTTCTCGGTCTGCCTCTTTTTGCCTTTTCGGTGCTATAGGAAGACGTTGCTCCGCTCTTGTCGGGGTTTGTCCAAGTCTTTAACGTACTGCTTTTCGTATTGCCGTTTTCCATATTACCTCTTATTTTTTATTTTAACACTTCGGTGTCTATAGTTCTTATTTTTGAGTTCTTTTCTTTTTGCTTTTTCTCGCCCTCTTCTATCGCCATGTCGAGAAGGCGTGAAAAGCCTATGCCTTTTTCCGTCCAAAGATACCAGGAAAGCGATCCCGGAATGACGTTTACTTCGTTGAAATAGACCTTGTTTTTCTCTACCAAAAAGTCGAAGCGGACGATGCCTGAAAGCCCTATTTTTTCGTACAGCGTTTTTGCGTACTTCTCGATCGTTTCTCTCATCTCGACGGTAATTTTTGCAGGGCATTCACGGGACAAGCTCTTCATACCGCTCTTTTTGCCGCCACGCAGGTACTTTTCCGAGAAAGTGAGAAATTCTGCAGACGAAATGGGCTTTTCTATCTCGGAAATGAGCGTTTTGCCGCAATAGCCAAGCACTGAGATATTGAGCTCGTAAAAATCCTCCGCCTTTTTCTCGACTATCGCTTTTTCGTCGTACCTTAGCGCTAAGTCGAGCGCGGTTTTAAGCTCTTCTTGCGTCTTACACACCGATACCCCTATCGACGAGCCGAGAGAGTTTGGCTTGACGACTACGGGAAAGGAAAGCGATATTTCGCCGTCGACGCAATTTGTCGTTTCAAAGGGAAGAACTGGTACTTGAAGTGCGGTTGCTACGAGCTTTTGCAGGCTCTTATCCATCGCTATTCCGCTTTGAACGGGGTCTGACGACGTATAGGCTATGCCGCTGCTTTCAAGCAAGCTCGCAAAGCCTCCGCCCTCAAAGCTTCCTCCGTGAAAGCAAAGGAGCGCACAGTCTATCGCAATAAGCTTTCTGCCGATTTTCAAGCCGTTCCGAGTTATTTTTACTTCTCTTGACTTTCGCTTCTTAAAATTTTTTATATCGGAAACGCTATTGAAGCTACCTTTATACATAATACCCGTCTCTGCGACGAAAACGGAGATTATCTCGTATTTTTTGTCGTCAAGCGCAGCTAACGCCTGAAGACCTGTGATGCACGATACGTCGTGCTCGGGCGATACGCCGCCGAAAAATACCGCTATTTTCTTCATATATACCCTCCTTGAATTTTTTACTTCATCTTAGGTATATATCGGGAAGATCGTTAAGAAAAAGCACTAGATCTCCCTTTTTTGAAAGCGTTGAAAGCACATTTACCGCTTCTTCCAAGCTCTCTTTTATCAATATCCTATCATCTTGAAAGCCGCTTCTTTTTAAGCCTCTCGCTATCGGCACGGCTCGCTCTTTTCCTATCAATATCGCAAAGTCGCAATGCTTTGATATTTCCTTGCCAAGAAGTTCGTTCTCCTCCGTTTCGCTTTTCCCAAGCTCCACGAAGCCTGACGTTATGACAAGCTTTTTTCCCTCAAAGCTCCCGACCGTTTCAAGCGCAGACCTTGCCGACTCAGGATTTGCGTTGTAGCTATCGTCAACGACAACGAGATCGTTTGACGGAATAAGTTCCAGCCTATGTGGTATCGGCAAAATTTTCGGTATTGCTCTCGTTATCTCGTCTTTCGTAAGCCCTAAGTCGCTTGCGACCTCAATACTAAGCAGCAAATCATCTATTATATGCCTGCCTATCAGCCTTGTCGTAACCTTCTCTTTTTCGCCGTCGAACTTCAAGTCAAAGCTCGTGCCGTTCAACGTAAAAGTCTCGTTTTCTACCGAATACCTTGTATTCCTACGGCGTTTTGATATATCGCAAAGATCGTATAATACTTCGGCGTTTTTCCCGAAATACGCACGCTTTATGCTTTTATATCTCATAAGCTCGCTTTTTGCTAAAAGAATATTCTCTTCGCTTTTGAAGCTTTCCAAGTGGCATTTGCCTATCGACGTTATTACCGAAATATCCGGCTCGACTATTCCGCAAAGCCTTTTTATATCCCCTCTTTTCCGTGCGCCCATTTCTATTACGACTATCTCTTCGCCGTTATAGCCATCGTTCACGCTTTTTGCTATTCCCATCGGGGTGTTATAGGAATAGGGCGTTGAAAACACAGAGTATTTTTCTCGCAAAAGAGTTGTCAAAATGTTTTTGACCGTCGTTTTGCCGTATGAGCCCGTTACGCCTATTACAATCTTTGCTTTTTCTATGCGCTTTTTGCATAAATATTCGTAGTATACGGCAATTATACGCTCTGACGGAAGCGAAATAATATGCCCGAGTATCACGAATATCGGCGACAATGCCAAATATATTGCAACAAAAGCTGAAAATTTTATCATAAAGGCAAGGCCGTCGGAGCTTCTTATCAAAAAGCCCGTTATCGCTGCCGTTGCCAGATATGCAAGTTCAATAAATATAATAATTCTTTTGACCCTGTTTGTCAAATCAAGGGTCTGCCTTTTCGGTCTATGCGTTACGTTTTTGAATATGCCTCCCGAAAAAAGCGTTTTTAAGTACCTTTTTGAGCTATATGAAAGCTGTTGCAGTGTGAATATCCACTTTTTCGACAAAAAAGGAAGAATACTCGCAGATAACAGCGTTACGCACAAGAAAAACGCTGACTTCATAGCTCCTCCAAAAAGCGGTCGGCTACGGCGTTGAATCGCATGCAGTCGTCCAGAAAGCAGAAGTGTCCGCCGAAAAGCGCCTTTATGTCCGAGCTTTTTATAAGCTTATGCAGTTTTTTGACGGTCTGGGGAGTTATATCCTTATCCTTGATGCCATACACGAGAAGTGTGGGCGTTTTTATGCGCTTTATATCGCTCTTTAAGTCCTCGTCGATAACCTTTATGAACGTCCGTTTCATCACGTCCGAAAGAATCTTGTAATCTTCCGATCCTGCGGTTTTGATGAAAGTGCCGTTTTTTATTACGCCTTTTTTGTATAAAAGCTTTTTTAGCTTGAAAAACGTTATCGAAAAGAGCGTCTTCAATTTTTTGCGGCGTTTTAAGCCTGCCGGCGCAACGAGAACTGCGCCGTTGACTCTTTCGGGGGCTTCGCTCATTATTTTGAAAGCTACTCTGCCGCCGAACGAGTGGGCGATTATATCGCACTTTTTTATTTTTAACTCGTCGAGAAGGCTTAGCGTTTCAGCCTTGTAGTCCTCAACGGTCATTGCGGTCTTTGGTTCGTTGCTTTTGCCAAAGCCCGAGAAGTCAAGGAATATGCACTTTCGCTTTGACGAAAAATATTCCCTCTGGGCGGAAAAGGTGGTCGTATCGCATCCCCAGCCATGCAAAAATAAAAGCGGCTTGCCTTTCCCGACTACTTCGTAATTTAGCTTTCTGTCTTCGTAAATGAAATTCAAATCATGGCGTTGTCGGCGTTCGTCTCCACATTATGAGCGCATCCTCGCCGTCGCCATAATATCTTTTCCTGCGTCCCTCCGTCTTGAATCCGTAGCTTTCGTATAATTTTATCGCAACCTCGTTTGACGGGCGAACCTCTAAGGTCACGTCTATATCGCCTAAGTCCTCTGCCGTTTTGAGAAGATGCGAGAGCATAGCTTTGCCGTAGCCTTTACCCTGTTTTTCGGGAACGACTGCGATATTTGCTATATGCGCCTCGGGCGGAATGGAATAAAAGCCGTAGTAGCCTATCACATCGCCGTCCTCTTCAAATATCACGCCGTGGAAAAGCTCGTGCGACAGCGATTCCGCTATCGCGTATATCGACCACGGATCTTTGAATATCCTTTGTTCAAGCCCGAAAAGAAGCTCTACGTCGTCAAGCGTCCAAGCTCTTGCGATCATTTTCTTCCTCCTCGGCTTGCGAAAGCTTCAGATAAAGCGGGGCAAAGTTCTCGAAAAACTCTTCTTTTTCAAGCTTTTCTTTGACGACACTTACTAAACTGTCGTAATAGTCTTCAATTACCGTTGCGCCGAAAGAGTTTTTGTAGGGTGAAATGAAATTTTCAGTCGTTTTGAGCTCTTCGTTTATTCCAACAGTATTCAAAAAGCAAAGTCTTTCCTCGCCATTTTCATACACTCCGCTGAACGCATTGCCGTGCTTTGCGTCTATTATCGCAAGGGTCTTGCCCTTTCCACGATAATTATATGCCGCCGCCTCCAAAGAATTGACGGCTATTATTTTCATATCAAGTGCATATTGGAAGGCTTTTGCCGTCGCAACGCCTATTCTTATGCCCGTGAAAGACCCCGGACCTACCGATATTGCGCAGACGCCTATATCTGAAATTTTAAGTCCGTTGCTATTTAATAGCCCGTCTATCTCGGGAAGAAGGCATACAGAATGCTTGGAGCGGCAGTCGGAAACGTAGCTTTTATCTACCTCGCCGCCGTTTTTTATCAACGCTACGAAAAGCTCCTCGCTCGTCGTATCTATTATCAATACGTTACGCTCTTTCATGCTTTTTTCACTATCTCCACCCTTCTTTTTGACTCGCCATCGTACTTTACCGTTATCTCGGTGTGCGGAAAATCGACGAAGCCGTCAATGTTCTCCGCCCACTCTATTACGGCAACGTCGTTATCGCCGAAAATATCCTCTAACGCACCGGACTCGTATATCTCACTCTCGTCCTCTACGCGGTACATATCGAGGTGATGAAGGGTAAATTTCCCCTCGTAGTCGTTCCTTAATGCAAAAGTCGGAGAGGTTATACGCTCTTTTATATCGAGCGCAGTCGCTAAGCCCTTGGTAAAGACGGTCTTTCCTGCGCCTGCCTCGCCGAACATCAGTATAGCTTCGCCTTTTTCTATGCCCTCGCCGTATTTTTTGCCAAGCTCGAAGGTCTCTTCGGGGGAGTTCGTTATATAAGTTTTGCTAAAAACGGTGTTCAATTATTCAAAAGGTCCTCTGCTATCTTTGCGCCCTTGGACGTTCCAAGTCTTGACGCACCTGCCGCTATCATATCGAGAGCGTCCTTGCCCCCTCTTATGCCGCCTGCTGCCTTTATGAGCTTTCTGCCGTTTATTACGCTGTTCATGAGCGCAACGTTCTCAACGGTCGCACCCTCGCCTACAAAGCCCGTAGACGTCTTGATGAAGTCGCAACGGGTATTGCAAAGGGTCTCGCACACCTTTTTTATCTCCTCTTTCGTTAAAATAGAGGTCTCGATTATTACCTTGTGAATACACTCGGGGCATGCGTCGTGAACGAGGTTGACTTCTTCGGCAAGCTTGTCGTATTCGCCACGCTTTACCAAAGAGTTGGAGATGACCATATCTATCTCCTCTGCGCCAAGTTCTGCGCAAAGCTTTGCTTCCGCAGCCTTTGTTTCCTTTAAGTTCTCGCCCAAGGGGAAGCCTACTACCGTACAGACCTTTACATCAGAGCCTTTGAGGCATTTTGCAGCCAAGGGAACGTTCGACGGATGTACGCAAACGGAGCAAAAGCCGTATTCCTTTGCCTCATCGCAAAGCTTGATTATATCCTCTTCCAATGCGCCTTGCTTCAAATTGGTGTGATCGACCATTTTCAAAACTTCTTTAACTTCCATTTTTCGCACTCCTCTTATTCGTATTTCGTTACGTTGCCGTCTTTTTCCCACAGTCTATCCAAGTGGTAAAACTGCCTCGTCTCCTCTAAGAACAGGTGGACGATGACTGCTCCGTAGTCCATTGCTATCCATTTTGCGCCGTTGATGCCCTCCGTCCTTGTGGGCATAACGCCGAGTTTTTCCATCTCCTCGTCAAGGTTCTCGTACAAGCCCTTTACCTGAGTCGTGGACTTTCCCGATGCGATGACGAAATAGTCCGTTACCGCAGTCATATCGGTTACCTCGATAGAAACGAGGTTGAATGCCTTTTTATCGGAAAGTATTTTGCAAATCGTATCATTTAGTGCTTTTGGTTCCATAATATTTACTCCTTAGATCCTCGACAGCATCCTCTGTCAGCGTGCATCTATCTTTGTCTGCAACATTCTCTACTATCGCTTCCGCAAACTTGACTACGGCAAGCTCGAAGTCATTTTCAGCCACCTTTCTGAGCGTTCTCGACAGCTCGTACGCACGAGTAACGTTCTCTATCGCATCGCTGAGGAAAACGAGCTTTTCAAGCTGGGACATTCCTCTTCTTCCCGTCGTGTGGTATTTTATTGCGTTTAAGACGTCTTTATCCGTAACGCCGTATTTATCCTCGACAATATACGAGCCGACGAAGCCGTGCTTGCACGAAGCGGGCAGATATACGCCCTCTTTGTCAAGTCTTTCCTGATAAGGCGTGGGATCGACGTTCTTCGCTATATCGTGGAAAAGAGCCGCAATAAACGCCTTTTCGGGGTCTACACCCATGACGGGAGCGAACTCCATCGCAGTTCTCGCTACGCCGTAGGTGTGCATATAGCGGTTTATGTTGATATAGTCGGAAAGGCTCAACGCCTCACGGAAATGCTCCTTGTAAAGGTCGTAATCGTCCATATATCTTCCGACCTTGTCCGCCGCAAGCATATCTTGCACGGGAAGCAAGAATCTGCGCCTTAGCCTTATATCGGTAGACGAAACGTTGGGAATGGGCTCGTGAGACCTTATTATCCTGTCGGGGTACTTTTTCGTGTACTCGTTCTCGGCATCTACGTCCCTTCCGATAACGTAAAGCTTTGCTAAGCTCAATATCTTGTCGGGGCACTTCCAAGTAGGCAGGTTTTTGAGTGAATCGCCGCCGATAATGAAGTACAATTCGCCGTCCAAGTCCTTTGCAAAGTGATCTAACGTCTCGCAGGTATAGCTTAAACTTTCTTTTTTTATCTCGTAGTCGCTTATCGTGTAGCCGTACTTCTCAAAGCCGTATTTCGTCATGTTCCAACGATGCATCTTGTCCGTTACGGGCTTATCCGTCTTGTGCGGCGGATCGCCCGAGGGAAGTATGATAAGCTCGTCCAAGCCGAGTTCTTTTACCGCAGTTTCTGCGATCTTTACATGTCCTTTGTGTGGAGGATCAAACGTGCCTCCGAATATTCCAATCTTCATATTTTTCTCTGACTCGTTTATTTTTTTTATAAGGGGACAAAATCTCCTTATGAAAAAGCTATCTGATATTTTTGATTTGATTATTTTTTCGCTCGCTATATGCTTCCTTGCGTTCAGCGTGTCTTTCGCACTTTGCAAAAGCTTTGCGGTAAGCCTTATCGTTACATCGACGGTCTTCTCCCTTTTTGCAATATTATTTCTCGCATTCAAGGGAAAGCTCTCTGAAAAGCGTTCCGTCGACAGCTTGAAGACAACTAAGCTCGAAGCGTTAAGGCTTTTCCTTTTGACGGAAAGGCTTTCCGTAATTGCGCCTTTACTTGAAAAAGCGTTCGACCTATCAGGCAAGCAGGCGTTTTATCTTTTTGACGGGGAGCTCTCTGAAAAGGACGTTTTGCGCTCGATGCGCAGCTCTTCAAGCGACCACGTTGCGTTATTCTGCGTAAAATTCGATGAAAAATCGGCAGAAATAGCTGCTATTTTCCGTAACAGGCAGGTAGAACTTATCGATCTCGTCAAAATTTTTGACGCCCTTTCCGAAAAAGGGCTACTTCCCGATCTTCCCTTGCCGCCTACTCAAAAGGGCTTTAAGTCAAGACCAAGGTTTTCAGTTGAATTTGTCGCCAAACGCCGCAAAAGGCTTTGTCTTGCCGCACTGTTTCTTTCCGCAAGCGCATTTTTTACGCCGTATAAAGCGTTATATCTTTGCGTTGCCGCCGCCCTCGTCATTATCTCTATCCTTTCGTTTTTCGTCGGAAAACCGAAGGAAAACGGGGCTTAGTCGATAAAGTCGAACTCGATGTCGAGTATCCTTATCGTGTCGCCGTCCTTTGCGCCTCTTTTTCTGAGAGCCGAGATTATTCCCGACATCCTCAAGGACTTCTGGAAGTACGCTAACGACTGAGGATTGTCGAGAACGACGTTTCTTGCAAGGTTGTCGATGTACGTTCCAGATATCTCGAACGCACCGTCGTCGTCACGGGATATCTCGTAATCGCTTCCATCCCCTCTTTCGTACTCAAACTCCTCGTGCTCGATGGGCTTCAGCTCGTCAAGCTTGATTAATTCTTCGTACATAGCCTCGATAAGCTCCTTTAAGCCGCTTCTCGTAAGCGCGGAGATGGGAATGACCGTCTTATCGCCTATCTTTTTCTTGAACTCTTTGAGGTTCTGTCCCTCGAAGTCGCTGTCCGTCTTGTTGGCAACGATTATCTCGGGGCGCTCGTAAAGCTCCTCGGAAAAGTCCTGAAGCTCTTTTCTTATCGCTACGTAGTCTTCGTACGGGTCTCTGCCCTCGATGCCCGAAATATCGACGACGTGGACTATAAGCCTCGTTCTCTCTACATGGCGCAAGAAATCGTGTCCTAAGCCTGCGCCCTCAGCCGCCCCCTCGATAAGTCCGGGAATGTCAGCCAAGACGAAGCTCTTGTCGTGTATCGTTATAGCGCCTAAATTGGGCGTTAACGTCGTGAAATGGTAGTTCGCTATCTTTGGCTTTGCGTTGGTTATAACGGAAAGCAAGGTGGATTTTCCGACGTTCGGGAAGCCTACGAAGCCGACGTCGGCTATCGTTTTGAGCTCTAAGACCACCTGCTTTGTCATACCTTTTTCGCCAAGCTGGGCAAACTGCGGAGCTTTTCTCGTGGGAGTTGCGAACTTTACGTTGCCTTTTCCTCCTCTGCCGCCCCTCAATACGACCTTTTCGCTGTCGTCGTAGAACATATCGGCTATTATCGCACCGCTCTCTTTATCTTTAATTACAGTGCCCTTGGGAACATATATTACGACATCCTTACCGCCCTTGCCGTAGCAAAGGTTCGATCCGCCGTTCTCGCCATTCTCCGCTCTGAAATGCTGGGCAAACTTGAAATCTATCAGGTTATTCTTATCGGGAGCGACCTTGAATATTACGTCGCCGCCTTTGCCCCCGTCGCCGCCGTCAGGTCCGCCGTTGGGCTTTCCCGAAAACGCCTTCATCGACTTACAGCCGTTGCCGCCGTTACCCGATATTATAGTTATCGTGGCTTTATCTATAAACATTTTCCGTTCCTCTTACGTTTTATTTTCCCTGCCGCTCCTTGAAGTATCGGCAATAGCTATTTATTTTACACCCGTCGCAGTTGGGCTTTTGCGCCTTGCAAACGCCACGTCCATGGTATATCAGAAGGTGGTGGCACTCGCTCCACCTATCCTCCGGGATGGCCTCCATGAGCTGTTTTTCAGTAGTTAAGACGTCGTTTGCCGTCGCAAGACCTATTCTGTTCGACACTCTGAAAACGTGGGTGTCTACCGCTATGGCGTTCTTGTTGTAGCCGACAGCCATTACGACGTTCGCAGTCTTTCTCCCGACTCCCGACAAGGTCATAAGCTCCTCACGGGTATTAGGAACGACGCCGCCGTATACCTCTACCAAGCGTTTTGACGTTTCCTTTATATGCTTTGCTTTTGACTTTGAAAGTCCGCAGGAACGTATCGCTTCTTCAAGCTCGTTTTCGTCAATATCGACGAACGCTTGCGACGTATTCGCTCTTTTGAACAGCTCACGTGTTACTATATTGACACGCTTGTCCGTGCATTGCGCAGACAATATCACCGCAACGAGCAGTTCAAAAACGCTTGAATATTCAAGCGCAGCCTTTACTTCGCCGTGCGTTTCCTTTAAGCCGTTATAAATGCCGTCAAAATTACAATATGACATACTGCATATATTTTAACAAAATATTATTGCTTTTGCAAATATATATCGGCTTATTTTTGCAAATTCTGTACTTTTACGTATTCCGTTGTTCTTCCGCCGCCCTTTTTCATATATACGGCGACGATTTTTACTCTTAGTCCGCTTGCAATATTCAGTGCAAGGACGTAATCCGCACTTCTTATCGCAAGTGAGAGTCCACAGCTGTTAAACACTCTGACGGGAGTTGACACTACTCTCGACGGTACTTTTTGCGCTAAAAGCGCATTCCTTAGCCTATACAGGTTCTCCTTTGAGCCGAAGCTCATTATCATCTCGCTATTCACACTTTTCATCCCCTTACGCATAAAATCTTTCAAGAATGCTTCTTAGCAGTCTTATTCCATTATATTTTTGACGAGTGTGAAATGATATATCTTGACAACGCCGCAACGGGCGGTTTTAAGCCTGAATGCGTTATTGACGAAGTAATTTATGCGTTAAGGCATCCTGCCAACCCGACACGGTCCAGCCACAAGCGTGCGGTGGACACCGCTGAAAAGGTCTTCAACCTGAGAGAGTCTGTCGCAACGCTTTTTAACCTAAAAAGTCCTGAACGAGTGATATTTACCAAAAACTGCACGGAAAGCCTCAATATCGCAATATTCGGGTGCTTAGAGCCGATGACGCACGTTATCGTTGACTGCTATGCGCATAATTCCCTCGTTCGCCCCATACATTACCTTAAAGAGCATGGGCTTATCGACTATACCGTCGTATACCCCAAAGCACCCTTTTTGCCCGTTACGGCGGACGACGTTAAAAACGCTATGCGGCGGAATACCTCGCTCGTTGCGATAACGCACGTTTCTAACGTTACGGGGACGGTCAACGATATCGAGGGAATCGGCAAATATCTGAAAAACTCTCCCGTCCTCTTTCTCGTTGACGGCGCACAGAGCGCAGGATATCTTGACATCGATATGGAAAAGTGCGCCATCTCATACCTTTGTCTTCCTGCGCACAAGGGGCTTTGTTGTCCTACGGGACTTGGGTTCTTGTTGGTTGGCGAAAACGTGCCCTTGAAGCCTCATACGTTCGGCGGTACGGGGACTAATTCGCTGTCTCTTTCGCAAAAGCCCTCTTTCCCCGACGGGTTTGAAAGCGGCACGCTGCCTATCAGCTCTATATGCGGCGCAGTGGCAGGCATCGAGTACGTCATAAAAAACAGGGAGAAGACCAAGGAAAAAATGTCCGCTTTCGCCGATATTTTGTACGCACACGACATCGATGGCGTAAAGCGGTTTTCCGTTAAGAACGGTGTCGGGATATTTACTTTCGATATTTTATGCTTAGATCCGTCGGAGGCGGCAGATATATTTAATTATCGCTTCGATATTGCTTTGCGATACGGGTATTTTTGCGCTCCTTTGATACATAGCCACGTCGGCTCGCTCGAGCGTGGGCTGCTCAGATGCTCTTTCTCCTCCTTTAATCCGCTCTCCGACGGATACTATTTGTTAGAGTGCTTGGAGAAGATTGCGAGTTTAGCAAAAAATTGACGGTTTTTTATTGTTTTTATTGCGGCAGATGTGGTACACTATTTGGAGAAATCATAAATGAGGTGTTACTGCTATGAGCATAGTTACAATAACGACCGAAAACTTTGAAAGCGAAGTGCTTTCTTCCGACAAAAAGGTCCTCGTGGACTTCTGGGCGCCTTGGTGCGGTCCGTGCAGAATGCTCTCGCCTATCGTTGACGAGGTTGCCGACGCACATCCCGAGGTGAAGATAGGCAAAATAAACGTTGACGACGAGCGAGATCTCGCAGTTAAGTTCAACGTTATGAGCATCCCTACACTCCTTGTTTTCCAAAACGGTGAGGTCGTCAATAAGTCTATAGGGCTTATTTCGAGAGAAGACGTCGAGAAGTTGGTCAAATAGCACATTTTTTGACTTAGCAAGGGCTTCCCTGAAATAGCTTGAAAACAAAAAATTAAAGCCTCCGTTATGGAGGCTTTTTTGTGGCATATTATCTTTTTTAACAGCTTTAAGCAGTTTTTTAACAGCTTTTAGAAGTTTTTGGCGAGTTGTTCGTCAGCTTTTTCGTAGCGTTCGAGGTTTTCGGTCATCATCTCCCTTATCTCCTCGGAAAGCTCGGCGGTGCGTTTTTGCTTCACTTCACTTGCAGGGATCACCTTCAAAATATCGATATATACGTCGGTCTTTTTTAAGGGAAAATTCTTTGCTATCATCTCGGTGTTTTTGATCGTTACCACCGCTATCGGAAGCTCCGCCTTTTGGGCAAGCTTGAACGCTCCGTTCTTGAAGGGCAATAAAAGTTCGTCCGTGTCGTTCCTCGTGCCCTCGGGGTATATGCCCATCGAAAGGTCGTTGGTCTTTGTCATCTCGGAGGCTTTATTTATCGCCTCTAAGCCCTTTCTTACGTCGGTTCTGTCCATTGCGACGTAGCCGCACTTATAGGCTACTCCGCCTGCAATGGGGATATTGAAATTCTCGGGCTTACTAACGAACGCCATTTTCTTCTTCGGGAAGGCATCGGCAAGCACCATCGGATCGAAGTTCGATCTGTGATTTGAAATGAATATGTATTTTTGCTCGTCGTCGATAAGCTCCCTTCCCGTTACGTGAAGCTTTGCGCCCGAGTGATATATCAGATACCTATTTGCCGAGGTGAACTCGTGCTGATAAAAGGGGCTGGGCTTGTCAAGCTCCTTTTTCTTGTTGGGAAGCGCACCTATTATGAACAAATACAAAAAGTACAGTACGTTTATTGCAAGATAAATAGCCAAGAAGACCGCAACGAATATCCAAGCGTCCTTCCATGAGTCTATCATATGCTTTTTTATTACCGCATAGCACGTCAAAAACAGCGATGCGATAAGCTGAGACGCAACTACCATATTTTGACCTCGATCCCTTAGTTAGCCTTGGGGTATACGAAATTGATGCAGGACGGAACCATCTCGACGGTGTATTCCTTTCTCTTTAACATCTCTCCGTCAATGCAGACGTAGAAATCCTCGTCGGCGTACATCCTTATCTTCGTTGCCTGACGGTATTTGAGTATCTTGGCGCACTTCTTATCCTCGAAATGCTTGCCCTCGGTGTATATTCCGAGAATTGACAGGAACTTGAAGATCGAAATGACCTTTACGATACATACATCGATAAGTCCGTCGTCCGCTTTCGACCTCGGCGCACAGAAGAACTGACCGCCGACGTACTGGCCGTTAGCAAGCGTGCAAAGGAGCATCTTGCCCTTTTCGTTCAAAAGCTCGCCGTCGGCTTCTACGAACACCTTGTTGTTCATGCCTGTGAATATCGCCTTGACGATGCCGCCGACGTATGCGTTCTTTTTGCCCTTTAATTTGAGCTCGTTCGCAGTCTTTGCGACTATCGCATCAAAGCCGAAGTTGCATACGTTGATGCAGTATACGTCGTCAACTTTCATGGCGTCTATCTTGCCGACAGTGCCGTTTATGAGATTATCGACGGTGAACGCATCCGCTCCGCCGAAAGCCTTTACGAAGTCGTTGCCCGTACCGCACGGAATGACGGCAAATTCAGCCTTTGTGCCTACTAAGCCGTTAGCTACTTCGTTTATTATTCCGTCGCCGCCGCAAGCGTAAAAACGAACGTTTTCATCGCCGTGAAGCTCTATATAAGTGCGAACGTATGACGTTGCGTCCTTTTCGCACTTGGTTAAATATATGTCTTTTTCTACGTTTAAGGAGTTTATCTTTGCGATAAGCTCGGATTTGTCGCTATTCGACCCTGCCGCCGGATTTATGACGAATATGTGTTTCATCTTGCGTGAGACCTCCTAAAATACCACTTTATTATATAATAATATATACTTTTTATGAGCCGTTGTCAATAATTATGCACAATAATGAAAAAATCACACAGGTTTTTCATTTTTAGAGGCTGCTTTGGCAGAAAAAACGTATTGACAAGTTGGGGCGAAGTAAACTATAATACAAGAAACCACAAACTTGCTCGCAAGGGTTTGGGGTTTCGCAGTGTTTCACGAATGAGAAGCGCAAAACGGTAGTTTTGCAGCAATGCCGCAAGGCGTTGTAAAGGCTTTTTCGCAAGATAAAGGCTTGCTTCTTGTGAATATAATGATTTAAGTAAATAGGCAGCATATTGCTTCTGCCGTTATGAAAGATATGATTTGGAGGGTAGATATGGAATACAAGATATACGCATCGTCACGCGGTGAGATATGCGAGTATGCAAGCTTCGAGGACGACGGCTACGCCGAGCAAATTTTAGCTAAAATCGAAAAAAGACGGCTCGACGGACGTTGCGACAATGCGGACGTAGTTATGGAAAGGGTCTTTGCGAAAAAGCAAGGTATTTTGAAAAAGGATTTCAAAACGGCAATGAGAGCGTTGAGACACTTCGACGAGGTGGGACTTTCTAACGACGTATATTCAGTCCTTGAGGAGATAAACGACGACGGCTCTTTTGACGCAGTTTTCCTCGATAATTTCGACGATCCGACATCTCATATCGTTAGTCTCAACGGACTTAATATTTAATCAAAAGGAAGGTATTTTTTATGGCAAAGAAAAGCACTAAATCTAAATCGAGCAAAAAGGCTAAAAAGAGCGGCGGCAAGAAGCTGCTTGCGGTCGTTATCGTTATTGCAATACTTTTAGTAGGTTACTTCTTCGGGTGGGATTATATCGAAGGAATCTTCAATAACCCTTCACCCTCTCCCTCGCCGTCGCAATCAGTGCCTTACGAAGGGGACATCGGAGAGTTCTCTATACACTTCTTGACCCTTGGCAATAAGTACGCAGGAGACGCTATCTACATCAAGGCAGGAGACAACGACATCCTTATCGACGCAGGTAGCCGAGGCAACTCATCCGACGCTATCGCAAGCTACATTGACAAGTATTGCACGGACGGCGCTTTGGAGTACGTTATCGCAACGCACGCTCACCAAGACCACATCGCCGCTTTCGTCGGTACGAAGGCTGCGCCCGGTATCTTTGAAAGGTACGAGTGCAAGACGATTATTGACTTCCCTCTAACCGACGCTACGTCAACGGTGTATAAAAACTACGTCGCTAAGCGTGATGCGGAGGTTGAAAGCGGAGCAAAGCACTACACCGCACTTGAATGCTACAACAACGAAAACGGCGCGCAGAGAGTTTATACATTGGGCGACGGCATTACGATGGAGATACTTTATAACTACTATTACGAGAACGACACATCTAACGAAAACAACTTCTCCGTGTGCGTGCTATTTACCTGCGGAAACAACAAGTTCTTGCTGACGGGCGACCTCGAGGAAGAGGGCGAAGAGCTTTTGGTCAAGAACAACGGTCTTTCTAAGGTAGACGTTTTCAAGGCGGCACACCACGGTAGCTATACAGGCTCGACGGATGCACTTCTGAGCGTTATCGACCCCGACATCGTCGTCGTTACCTGCGTTGCGGGAAGCGATGAGTATACCAGCAACCCAGACAATATGTTCCCTGCGCTTGCGGCGTTAAGGCGCATTGAGAAGTACACGAGCGACATTTACGTTACGTCGGTCATCTCCTCTGACGACAAGGGATATGAAGACCTTAACGGTAATATCGTCGTTACGTCGGACGGTACGACGGTCAGCGTTAATTGCTCGAACAACAACACGAGGCTTTGCGATACCGAGTGGTATAAGGCAAACAGAGCAGCGTGATCTTTAGGGTATTAAAAAAGCGAGGTTTTTCCTCGCTTTTTTGTTGTGATCAGTGAAATATTTTAATAGTCCCATTTGGGGATAAAGGAATCGCCGACGGAGGCTTTATCCTGGAAAAAGCCCTTTATATCGAGGTCTATCGCCTTTTGCTGTACCCTCTCTATCTCGGCGGAATACAGCGGTCTATTGAGCTCTGGATGGGCTTTTAAGTCTCCGAACGGGGTATATTGGCTCATGACCGACACCAAGGTATCGGGGAAATTTTCTTTTATCAATTCAAGAAGCTTTATGCTATCGTTATAGTGCTTGGGAAGCACCAAGTGGCGTATTATTACGCCCGACTTCATCATGCCGCTTTCGTCGAAAACATCCTCTCTTTGGCGGCGCATTTCGCTTATTGCCGCAAGCGCAGTCTCACGGTAGTTTTTTATGCCCGAGATATTTTTCGCCAAGTCGTCGTCGAAGTATTTGAAGTCGGGAAGGTAGACATCAACTACCCCCTCTAAGCTCTTTATCGTCTGCACGGTGTCGTAGCCGTGGGAGTTATACACTATCGGCACTTTGGGGCGGTATATCCCGACAGCCTCTATTATCTTCGGAACGAAGTGCGTGGGGCTGACTAAGTTTATATTATTCGCACCCATATCCTCGAGCTTTTTGAATATATCGGAAAGCTCTTTCGGTGTTATGCTCTTGCCCGTTTGATTGCGGCTTACGGGGTAATTCTGGCAAAAGGGGCATTTCAGCGAACAGCCGCAGAAAAAGACCGTGCCGCTCCCCTCTTTCCCCGAGATGCAGGGTTCTTCGTACATATGAAGGCCGTAGCGTGCAATGCGCATTTCGTCCGAAACGCCGCACCGCCCTATCGTTTTGCTACGGTCGATATTGCATAAATTGCCGCATAAATTACAAAGCATACTCTCTCCAAAAGCTTTTTCCCTTTTTGTCGGGCGTTTTTATTTTTATATATTGTAGCACAAAATTTCCGTAAATCATATTGATTAAGAGCAAAATTTGTGGTAAGATATAACTTGTGGTAAGATAAAAAGATGTTTCAGCTTTGCTTGGAAAGTGATGAAGCTTCAAAATATCGCACGAATAAAAAGCGTGAAACGGTGGTTTTACCGCAATTAGGCGTTGCAAAGGCTTTTTAGCAAGATAAAGACTTGCTTTTTATTAGCAAATACCTGAAAAGCCAAGGCTTTTTTCGGGAATATCACAACAATTTGAAACGAGAGGTCATATTTTTATGAGAATGTACGACGTTATTTATAAAAAGCGCATGAACGAGGAGCTGACGAACGAGGAGATATATTACTTCGTCGACGGGTTCACAAAGGGCGAGATACCCGACTATCAGGCTTCTGCGCTCCTTATGGCTATATGCAACAACGGCATGACCGAGCGTGAGACATTTACGCTTACCGACGCTATGCTGCGTTCGGGAGATATAATCGATCTTTCACGCATACAGGGCGTTAAGGTGGACAAGCATTCTACCGGCGGAGTCGGAGACTCTACCTCGCTTGCGCTCGCTCCAATCCTGGGCTCGCTCGGGCTTAAAGTTGCTAAAATGTCCGGAAGAGGGTTGGGATTTTCAGGCGGAACGCTCGATAAATTGGAGAGCATTCCGAGGTTTGACATATCTATCTCCGAAGACAGGTTCGTAGACACCGTTAACGAGTGCGGTTGCGCTATCATCGGGCAGACCAAGGAGGTTGCGCCTGCCGACGGAAAGATATATGCGCTTCGTGACGTTACGGCTACGATAGACAAAATTCCCCTTATCGCCTCCTCTATCATGAGCAAGAAGCTCGCAAGCGGTGCGGACGTTATTTTACTTGACGTCAAATTCGGAAGTGGCGCATTCATGAAGACAGTGGACGACGCTATCGAGCTTGCGAAGACCATGGTCAAGATCGGCGAGAACGCAGGAAAGCGTGTCGGGGCGTGCATTACCTCTATGGAACAGCCCTTGGGCGTTTTCGCAGGTAACTCGCTCGAGATAATCAATATTATCAGGCTGTTACACGGCGAAAAATCGAGGCTTTATGAGGAAGTTAAGGAAGTCTGCATCAAGCTACTACTTCTTTCTAAGTACGCTAACAACGAAAATACCGCCGCTAAAATGGTCGATTACGCTATCGAGAGCGGTCAGGCGTTCAATACCTTTAAGAAGATGGTCGAGCTTCAGGGCGGCGACGTTTCTTATATAGACCACCCCGAAAAGTTTGTCTTGGGCAAAATAAAGACCGTTAAGGCAAAGCAAGACGGGTACGTTTCTGCCATCAACACCGAAAATATCGGTACGGCGGTCGTTATGCTCGGCGGCGGCAGGATCAAAAAGACGGATTCTATCGATAACTCCGTCGGCGTTTGCATGAAGGTATCGCTCGGCGATTACGTTAAAGCAGGCGATCCGCTCGTTGATATGTATTTCGGAGAGAAGGGCTGGGACGGTGCATTGCCTTATCTCGAGACGGCGTTTTCTATTACGCCCGACAAAAAGCCCGTACCCCCTATCACCGCAGCGTACGTTGACGCAAAGGGCGTTACGAGGTATTGATATTGCAGTGAACGGCTTTTCACAGCGCAAAATTTTGGTTTTTTGATTGACAAACGCATATATTGCGTTATAAAATAAATATATACTATGAAAGAATAAAGGAGTGTTTGTTTATGTCAACATTCGATAAAGTTAAAGATCTGTTATCTAACCAGCTCAACATCGAAGAAGCTAAGGTTACTATGGAGTCTAATATCGCTACCGACCTCGGCGCTGATTCCCTCGACGTTTTTGAGATCCTTATGGGACTCGAAGAGGAATTCAACATCACGATCCCCGACGAGAAGGTCAACGAGATCAAGACCGTTGGCGACCTCGTTGCGTTTATCGACTCCGAGATCAAATAATTGCGTTTGAACGTAAGGCAGAGCTTTTTGGCTCTGCTTTTTTTGTTTTTATGGGGTTTTTGGGTGTGGTGAGTAAGGTATATCAGTCGAGATTTTATAAAGAGAAAATTTGGTGGAAGATGGTTCGAAAAAGCTTTATATGGTTTTTATGCGAAGCAACGTGGCGTATTGGCGTTAGACAGTAAAACGCTTGACAAAGTGGGGCGTTTGGGATTTACTATTAGTTGTGTGTTTATGACATAGAAACAACAGAAGCGGCAGAAGAAAACTTTTAATATCTTCTTTGGTCGTGCGATCGCCGTGTAGAAGCGATGGAAAAGGCGGAAGAAAGATTTTAGCATCTGTTATTTCGTGTGAAAATATTTTTTCGAAATCAGATACTTTTGAAGCTATTTGAGTGTTATTTTTAAGGTTATACAATAATTTTTGAGGGCGATCGGGAAAATTTTGAAAAAAGTTCCGACAAAACGGGGCTGTCGGTCGTTACTATAATGAAAGGGAGGAGCGGTGCGCTTATGTCGCAGCGTGAGCTGACAACTGAAAACTTCGACGGATTTTATAGGCGCAACTTCGACCTTGTGTACCGTACTTGCTACACCTACCTCAAAAACAAGGCTGAGGCCGAGGACGCTTGCGCAGACGTTTTCGTTAAGGCGTTATCGGGGGACTACTCGTTCAACGACGAGGCACACGAGAAAAAGTGGCTTGTCGCCGTCTCAATCAACCTTTGCAAGGATAGACTCAAAGCCTGGTGGAAGAAAAAGACAACGGCTATCGACGACGAGGTGTTCGAGATCGGTAAAGCGGATTCCCAAGACGAGACGCTGGAGCTTATTCTGAAGCTTCCCACCAAGTACAAGGACGTAATTTATCTTCACTATTACATGGGATACAAGACGGACGAGGTTGCTAAGCTTTTGAAAAAGCCTTCCTCTACCGTCAGGAACAATCTCAAGGAAGCAAGAGAGCTTCTCAAAAAACAATTGGAAAAATAATTATGCAGGAAAACGACATCAGATCCTCTATCGACGCCATCACGGCAAGCGAGGAGGCAAAAAACAGAATATATAAGTCCGTTCTCGTGAAAACGGAGGCTAAAACGCAGAAAAAGCGTAAAACGAGCGCATTTTTTGCTAAGTCGAGGCGCACGCTTATGCCTATCGCCGCATGCTTTTGCATCGTACTTTTCTGCGGTGTGTTCTTATTCGGCGGCGGAGACGCAGGCTCGCCCGTTACTCACAGAAGCAGCGCTTACCACACCGTTGCGAGCGTTTCAGACTTCGAGGACATAGGAGTTTTTGTAGCTCTCCCCTCTTCTGCGGAAAACGAGATGTTCGAGATAATCGACGGCAACATCGCATCGGCTACATTTGATATCGGCGGCAAGACGTATTTCGTAAAAGCTTCCGACATCAGCGGAGACTTTACGGGCGTTACGGGCGAAGAGTCCATCGTTGAGGCGTTCTCCTCTAAGCAAAACGGCGTTATTACCAAGATTACGTCTTATACGACGACCGCACTCAAAGCGTACTGGACGGACGGCAAGGTGAATTTTTATCTTTATACCTACGCAGACGTTACGCTCGACGAGTTCGTTGAAGTCGCTGACCTTATCGTTACGAAATGATCCACATTTGTGCTTTTTTGGTAGAGAAAGCGGAGTTTTAAGCTCCGCTTTCTTTTTTTTTGTTTGGGGCGTTATTATTTCTGTGCGCTGCCCGAGATCCAGCTTTGGCTTCTGCCTTGCGCTTTTGCACTTGCAGTGCAAAAGTTCAACTACGCTTTAGATACACGAGGCAGCGTGCGAAGCGGTGGTTTCTATCTATAAATTATTATAATTAATAGTAGCCGTGGTTAGGTGGTAAAGCGGAGTTTGGTGGATTGAATTACTTCCGTTAGTCTCCTTCCACCGCTAACGCGGTCCCCCTCCCTCTCGGAGGGAGGCTTGTGTGGCTTCGCCACAAGTGAATAGTGAAGAGTGAAGAGTTGCGGATAAAGTTATTATTTAAAACAATCCCTCAGTCTGCTCCGCAGACAGCTCCCTTTACACAAAGGAGCCTTTCATATGGTCGAGTTTTTATTTAGACTGGGTTGTTGGGTATATGAAGTTAATAGTTAGGAGCGGAGTTTGAGAAAACCTTTTTGTTTTTCGGCGGTAGTAAACCACCGCCCTACGGGTGTGAGAAGCGGTTTTTAGTGAGTAAAGCTTCCTCTATTCCTTGCAAACGGGTTTTGAAGCGAAAGTTTATGTCTTAATAAAAGTTTTTGCAAAGAGTGGTCTCATCCGATCGCTCTTTTGCTTTGTCCAAAAAAGGGCTTGCAAAACGGCGAGGGGTGTGATAAACTATGAATAACATGCGAACGATGTACGGCTTATGTGCTAAGTACGGCATCGAGACGGACGGGAAGACTCCTCGGGAGCTCTGGCGAGAGATCCACGAAGCAGAGGAGCGGAAGAAGACGGAAGCTGCAAGGCGGATGGGCGTTGAGCGGGAAGACGATCCGGACGAAGAGTATTCGTTTGGGTGGGCGTTTTCAAAAGCGGAGATCCCAACGTCAACGGACGCAGTAGAAACGGTTGACTTTGGCAAAGTAAAAAAGCCCGAAACGGCGTCCATTGTTTTAGAGACGATCGATAAGGTCGCCGCAAAGTACAAACTTAACAAGATAAAAAGCGTAAAGGTTGAAGCGTTGCCCATTGGCACTTACGGGAAAACGAACGGGAACGAGTTAATACTTTCCGAACGGTTATTGAAGTTCCCGGGAGCTGCCTATCATATGAGCGTTACCGGTTGGCAAAAGAACAACGAATTGCGTCGAAAAGAGCTTGAAAGCGGCGAATTGCAAAAGCGATACACGAATGCAAGTGTGTTACAAGCTAAAATGCAAGTGAAGTTTACTCGAAACGACGTTATCTATCCGGGCAAAGAGATAGAGACGACGGTACTTCACGAAATGGGGCACGTTGTAGCTGCACAATTATTCGGGCAGTTGAATGATAATCGATATTTGAAAAACAGTATTCAGTTCGAAGAAGCCCAAAGAAAAGCCACTATTGTAAAACAAGCATATATAGATGCGATAAACGACGGAACTATTTATGAGCTTTCTTATTATGCATCCAAAAACGAGAAAGAGTTTTTTGCAGAGTGTTTTGTAATAAAGCACATCGGGAAAGAGCGTTTGCCTGAGAAAATAAATAAAATGATGGAAGAGGTAATGAAATGACCGAAGAGTATGCACATGAACTTGAACGGATAGCCGACGAGATTGAAGAAGAAGACCCCGAACACGCAGAGTTGTTGCGTGCAGACGCAATGCTTATTCGTGGTAATCTCAACGACATAATCGAAGACCCAATCGAAGAAAGGAAAGCTGCCCTTGCAAAAAGATTAGGTATTCCTGTTGAAGAGGTGACGGATGAAGTCTTAGAACGATGGCGTTCATAGCAAAATAAAAACAGCAAAATCACAGGACGAGTAATCGTCCTTTTTTAATGCAAAAAAAAACAGCCCAAAGGAGAGTGATAGATTGGCGAGGCTGACTAAATACAACACGAATATTGAGCCGTACTTAGAAGAAATCGAAAAAGACATCGCAGACGGAATGACCGAAACGAGCCTTGCTGCAAAATACAACGTGAGCTATGATATGTGGGCGAGGTACAAAGAAGAGTGGTCGGCATTTTCGGACGCTATAAAAAGAGGCAATCGACGACTTGACAAGGCGGTCGAGAATGCTCTTGCGAAATCGGCAAAAGGTTACTTCGTCGAAGAGGTCGATCAGGTGTTCGACGGCAAGGGTACGCTTGTTTCCGAAAAGAAGAAGCGTTACATCCCTCCGTCGCAAACGGCGCAGGTCTTTTGGCTCAAAAACAGGTGCAAAGACACGTGGAAAGACCGTTCCGTGCTCGACGTCGAAGAGGGCGTTTCGTTGCCGAAAATCGAAGTCGTCGTTAAAGACCTCGGAGACGGGGGTGCTTTAGATACAACGAGCAGCGACGGAGCGGTGGTTTCTATCTATAAATTATTATAATTAATAGTAGCCGTGGTTAGGTGGTAAAGCGGAGTTTGGTGGATTGAATTACTTCCGTTAGTCTCCTTCCACCGCTAACGCGGTCCCCCTCCCTCTCGGAGGGAGGCTTGTGTGGCTTCGCCACAAGTGAAGAGTGAAGA
>CAYOSU010000003.1:0-113454 GCA_964406735.1 uncultured Clostridia bacterium
ATGGTGCGGATAACAGGAATCGAACCTGCATGATTTCTCACTAGAACCTGAATCTAGCGCGTCTGCCAGTTCCGCCATATCCGCAAACCGTTAAGACTCTTCCTCGTAAATTATGCTTGGCTTAACTTCTTTCAATCCGTCGGCAAAGCGTTTGAACTCTTTTTCGTCGATTTGAACGAAGTGTTTTTTGACGTTTTCCTTGTTGTCAAAATAGCTTAAAACGAGGCTGTTGTCTACCTTTTGATATTTTACGCTAAAAAGCGGCAAAATGTCAATCTTATAACGCAAGATACTTATATTTATTTCGACGCCGCCGGGCAATATCTTGTAATTTGACTTATAAAGCGTTGCGATCACGATGGCGAATACGACTGATAGCGCAATAACGCTGATAAGTCTTCCTGCATCGAATCCGCTCATGGTTATCATATCGATAACGGTAAAGACGAGAAGCGCCGCAATAGCTATCCAAAGTATTATCGATATAACGATTATCGATTTAGAAAATTTCATCTTGAATTTTTTGTCCATAGTGTTATTTTAGCATAATCGCTTTATTATATCAAATTATTTTTTGATGCTTTCAAAAATCGATTGCGTTTTTTCGCCGTTTATTCTATCATATAAAAGAAATAATTTCTTTCTTAAATTTCAAACGGAGATATATACATGGCAAAATACGAAAAAGTATTGACAGGGGACTTTGACACCGTTCTCAAAAAGATAGAGGACGGAATATTAAACGGAAGCGTAACCGCTTCACTTGAAGAGTCGAGCGATTTTGAAGAAGGAACAGCCCGTTGCAGTGTCAGAATTTTTGAAAGATATAGCTATATGGGTAAAAACAGAGTATCTTTGAGCGTAACGCTTTTTCAAGGTGATAGCGATAAGATATATCTTTCGGCTACGTCGTCGGGCGGAAGTCAGGCAATGTTTTTCAAGATAAACACTATTGGCGAAGAATATTTCCTTGATAAGATCAAAGAATTGATCTAAAGCTTTTATGGACTTTGATTATATCAAAATTGAAGATAAAGCCTGCTTTCTTGACCTACTTAAAGATAATCCGCTTTATCTAGAATCGAGTTACGAGCAATGCTTTGAAACGCTTTTTTGCTTTTCAGAAGATCTATCGATAAAGGTTTCAATAGATCCTGACCGAATAGTGATTCTTTCCGAAGAACACGGTCAAAAGGTATTTTATCCGCCTATTACACGCTCAAAAGAGGGCTTTATAGAGGCTATCAAGGCTTGTATCGACTATTCGACCGACAACGGCTTTCCCTTTGTTTTAGAGGGAATTACGCCCGTGCAAAAGGCGGTGATAGAAAGCGATAACAGCCTATACGTTCACTTTGAGCCTGATAGAAGCAACTACGAATACCTGTACTTGCCAAGCGAGTTTATTTCATATAACCCAAGGCTGCAAGCATTCAAGATAGCTCAACTAAAAGGCTTTGAAAAGCGTTGCGGCAGCAATCGTCGCCCGTATATGAGCAAAGACCTTCCCGAGATAGAGTTGCTTTTCAAGGAGTGGCTCGGCAAGCGCAATATCACCGAATACGACTATGCGCCAATGCTAAAAGCACTAAAAAACATTGACAACTTAGGGCTTTTTGCAACCTGTCTTACTGCGGACGGTAAGATAATAGGTCTGTCAATAGGAAAGATAGACGAAAAGAACGTCGGAACGGTATTGTTTGAAAAGGCTGAGCACAAATACTTCGGTGCATATGCGGCGCTTGTTTCGTATTTCGTTCGAGATCATATGAGTAATTGCCGCTATATCAATAGGCAAGAGGATATGGGCATAGAGGGACTCAGGCGTTCGAAGCTTTCATACTTAGTTGAACGATTCATAGTCAAGTATAAGATGACGTTAGGGTATGTTTATAGAGGTAAACAATGAGGATTTATAACGAAAAATGTATAGTTACCAAAGGTTATAAGGTGATTCCGAAGTCGGAATATAAAGGGAACGATGCTCTTTTATCAAAAAATACGCTCGCATATCCTATCTTGACTTCGCATTCAACCGGGGACGATAAAAACCTTAAGATAAAGTTCGACGCACTTTGCTCGCACGATATAACGTACGTCGGCATAATTCAGACTGCTCGTTACAGCGGACTTACACGTTTTCCTGTGCCTTACGTTCTCACAAACTGCCACAATAGTCTTTGCGCTGTCGGCGGTACGATAAACGAGGACGATCATATATTCGGTCTTTCTGCTGCTAAAAAGTACGGCGGAATATACGTTCCGCCAAACGTTGCTGTTATTCATCAATACATGCGCGAAAAATTTGCAGGTTGCGGCAAAATGATACTCGGAAGCGATAGTCATACGCGTTACGGTGCGTTAGGAACTATGGCGATAGGCGAAGGCGGTCCGGAGCTTGTCAAACAAATACTTTCAAAGACCTATAATATCGATATGCCGCGTATTATTGCCGTTGTATTAAAAGGAAGTCCTCGCTTGGGAGTAGGCCCGCAGGACGTTGCGATAAAGCTTATCGGCGGCGTATTTGCAAGCGGCATAGTTAAAAATGCGATACTTGAATTTGTCGGCGACGGTATACGTTCGCTTTCGATGGATTATAGGATCGGAATTGACGTTATGACGACGGAAACTGCGTGCCTTTCCTCGATTTGGGAAACGGACGATAAAACGCGCGAATACCTTGCTAAGCACGGAAGAGAGGACGATTTTGCCCTATTAAAGCTCACCGCCGATGCTGAATACGACGGAGTTATCGAGATAGATCTTGAAAAAATAGTCCCGATGATAGCGATGCCCTTCCATCCAAGCAACGCATATGAACTTAGCGAGGTAATAAAGAACCCTTACGATGTTTTCGCAGAGGTTGAAAAGAACGCTAAAAAGTCGATTGAAAGAGATGATTTAGCTCTTAATTTGACAAATAAGATAAAAAACGGCAAGGTATATATTGACCAAGGCGTCATAGCAGGATGTGCAGGCGGTACGTACGAAAACTTAGTTGAGGCGGCAAATATTCTGAGCGGTGCAAATATCGGAAGCGGCGCTTACGCTCTTTCAGTTTATCCGTCGAGTATGCCGATATACAACGCTTTGATCGAAAACGGCTCGATGTCGACACTGATTAACAGCGGGGCGGTAATAAAACCATGCTTCTGCGGACCGTGCTTTGGCGCAGGAGACGTCCCGTCGAACGGTGCGCTCTCTATTCGCCATTCAACGAGAAACTTCCCGATGCGCGAAGGCTCGAAGCCAAGCGACGGACAGCTAGCGTCGGTTGCTCTTATGGATGCAAGAAGCATTGCGGCTACCTCAAAGCACGGCGGCGTGCTTACTGCCGCAACCGAAGAGGAGTACGAGAATACTGTTCCAAAGTACTATTTTAACGCCAATATTTACGATAATAGAGTATATAACGGCTTTGATAGACCTGATTCCGACGAGGAACTTATCGTTGGTCCTAATATCGCCATGTGGCCTGAAATAGCCCCCTTAAAGCGCAATATCTTACTCAAAAACATAGCCGTTATTCTAGATGACGTAACGACGACTGACGAGCTTATTCCGTCCGGCGAGACCTCGTCTTATCGCTCCAACCCCTTAAAGCTTGCTTCGTTCACGCTTTCGAGAAAGGAGCCTAAGTATGTCGAAAGAGCTAAAAATGTTCAAGAAATAGCTAAAAACGGAAGCGATGAGCTAAACAGAGTTCTGTCTGCGGTAAATGCTGATATCTGCGATACGTCCGTTAATTCGTTTATATTCGCAAAGATGCCGGGCGACGGTTCTGCAAGAGAGCAGGCTGCGTCCTGCCAGCGAGTTTTGGGTGGTGGTGCAAACGTTGCGATAGAGTACGCAACAAAAAGGTATAGGAGCAACCTCATTAACTGGGGAATGCTACCTCTTCAAACACAGGATTGTGCTTTTGAGCTTGGCGACTGGCTTTATATTGACGATATGATCGGGAAATTGCAAAACCGCGAACTTGAGTTTGTCGGCAAGATAATAAGAAACGGCGATGTTATCCCTGTTGAGCTTTCATTAGGCAAGCTTTCCGATAGCGAGATAGAAATTCTTATTTCGGGCTGTCTAATGAATTATTATAAAAACTAAATACTACACATAAAATATAGTATTTCTTTTCAGGAGGAAATACTTATTTTATATATCGACACGGGAAAATTACGGAGGAATATTGAAAAAATAAAGGAAAGTTGCAGTAAAAAAGTCATTTACGTTTCCAAGAATAACTGCTATGGCTTAGGATATGAACGTATAATTCCGAATATCGACGAAAAGGTTGAATTTTACGCCGTAAAGGATATATATGAAGCAAAAATGCTTTCGTTATGTACTAAAAAAGATATATTGCTCCTCATGCCGTCTAGTGTGCAGTGCTTAGACAATAGGTTTATTTATACTGTTCAAAAGCCTTGCGATCTAGAGCTATTACCAAAGGGTGCTAAGATCCATATAAAGGTAAACAGTGGTATGAATCGCTTTGGCGTTGACGACAAGTATTCGTTTGACAAACTATATGAGATTGTTCTTTCAAAAGGTTTTGCTGTTAGCGGTGCATATACGCACCTATACTCAAACGATAGAGAAGATTCCCTGAAACAGCTTGAATTGTTTGAAAGTATCGTCAAAAACGCTGTAAAATTCAAACACGCAACCTTCAAATCAACGCTTATACCTTTAGATTATGACGATATATCTTGCGTGAGAAGCGGCATAGATGTTTTAGGGTGTGGAGAAAACTTTTCGCAATGCGTAACCGTAACGTCAAAGGTGATCGACATCCGTCGTATAAAGGGCGGAGATACGGTTGGCTACGATAAGGGCTTTATAGCGCAAAGCGATTGTGTTGTTGCGATAATAGCTTTTGGCTATAACAACATGTCTATAAAGAAAATAAATGGTCAAAAAGTCTTGATAAATAATGAATTTTATCCTATAATAAGTGTGGCGATGGATGTATCGTTCGTTTTAGTGGATGAGAAAGTGTGCGTAAATGACGACGTCGTAATTACCTCCGATAGAGAGGGGATAAGACTGAAAGACTTCGCTAAAAACATGCGTACTTGTCCGCACGAGCTGCTCGTTTCGTTAAAACAAAGGTAATTATTCGTAAAACAATATGTTTTACGAATAATTATATCAAATATCACGATAGAGGTAATACTTTGAGGATCATTTCAGGAAAATACAAAGGAAGAAAGCTATACGAGTTTAAGGGCTATGATATAAGACCCACGGGTGAAAAAGCAAGAGAAGCACTGTTTGATATATTGCGTGATAAGATAGACGGTGCAGATTTTCTCGATCTTTTCGCCGGAACGGGTGCGGTCGGAATAGAAGCTGCATCCCGCGGCGCAAAGAACGTCGTTATGTTCGATATTTCAAAAGAAAGCGTTGCATTAATAAATAAAAACTGCGCTCACGTCGGGCTTACCTGTGAGGTATCCTGTATGCCTTGCTTGTACGCTTTGAATATTCTCGGCGCATCAAAAAGGCAATTTGACGTAATATTCCTTGATCCTCCCTATAATGCAAAGTACGGCGAGGAAGCTATCGAAATAATACTTAAAAAAGGTATTTTGAAAGAAGACGGTGTTATCGTTCTCGAAAAAGCGTCCTCAGAGAAAAAGAGAGTGGATTTCGAGGGCTTAAATAGATTTGACGAGAGAAGATACGGCTTAAACAGCTTTATTTTCTACAAAAAAGAGAGCGCTTTGGAGGAATAAAAATGGAGTGCATTTTTGCGGGTAGTTTTGATCCGATTACGCTCGGTCATATAGATGTAATCAAGCGCGGTACGAAACTTTTCGATAAGGTATACGTTGCTGTCGGAATAAACGAAAATAAAACGCCGCTTATTAGTGTAGAAGACAGAGTAGAATTGATAAAGCGTTGCTTTGCAAATGACCCGTCCGTTGAGGTGTTGAGTTATTCCGGACTTACGGTCGAGCTTTGTGAAAAGCTTAACGTATATACTCTTTTGAGAGGTGTCAGAAACGAGAAAGATTTTGCTTACGAAAAGGAAATAGAGGACGTCAACAGAGCGCTTTGCGATAAGATAGAGACTGTTTATATCACGGCATCTCCCGCAATCAAACATATCAGTTCGTCCGTTGTCAAGGAACTATATCATTTCGGGAAAGACCTTTCCGCATTTGTTCCTGCACCTGTCAACGAATACTTAAAAAACCACAAAAATTAGACTCAATAAAAACGTAGATATAACCGAATGAACGACCTTTCCGAGTAGATAGGTCGTTTTCTTTATACCTGAACTTGATAAAAACGATAGATTCTGCATGTTTATAGAAAGTCCGCCGAATGATATAAGAAAACACGCAAGTATAGCCGTTATTTTTTGATTTTGAGAAAGCATAGCGATCTTTTTTATGCCTTGCGTACATTCAAAGATCCCCGATATAACACCGCTGCCTAAGTTTTTTCCAAAGGGAGATAGCGCGCAAGATAAGAGATATTCAAGAGGAAATAATAACTTAAAATGTTCTATCATACCGTAAAAGACGTAAAACAGTGAGATATATCCGCCGACGATAAGAATTGATATAACGGAGTCGTAAGTCATTTCATAAAGTGTTTTCTGTGTATTAACCATTATTTTCGCACTCTTTTTCAAAGCACAATTTCTTGGCTTAAAAATATACGCCGTTGTCATCGCACCCAAGATATGACAGCAATATATCAAAATGCCGTATAGGGAGTTTTTCAAGAGTATTCCTCCGATAGTCCCGATGATAAATATAGCCCCAGACGTTGATGATAACAGAGAAACGCATAAGGCCTCGTTATCTCTTATTTCCTTTGTTTTTACAAGGTTATCCGTAATCTTAGCGCCGATCGGATATCCTGAAATGTAGCTCATTATCGCCGCATAAGAGGCAATTCCGTTCACGTTGAATACTTTTTGCGTTATATTAGAAAGCCTTTCGCCGATAAAATTAAATACTCCCGTCTTACCGAGTATTGCGCTAAGAAAAAAGAACGGGAAAAGCGAGGGTAGAACATATAAAAACCACATACTAAACCCTTCTATCGCAAATATTACTGAAATAGAGGGGAATATCAGCATCGCAATTATCAAAACGGTAATTGAAAAAGGCAAAACGATTCTTTTTATCTTATTCATACAAAAGAATATGAGAAATACACTCTCTATATTCTTCGAATGTTATCGAAGAGAGATAAATAAATTATTCCAGTGATTTTAGTTATAATAAAAAAGCCGACGAATGTATGTCGTCGGCAGATCTTTTTAATATTGCTTATTCAACTATTCTTACTGAAGTAAGTTTGCTGTCAAGCCTCTTTCCGCTCAATATCATATAAAGCTTATCAGCTCTTTTAGAAATTTCAAAAAGTTCGTTTTTATCTGAAATATCCCTATCGCTTTTTGCGATAATAAGCTTGTCTGTTCCCTTTAACAGCTCGCATTTGTCTTTACTGACGGCAAGTGCGTTGACGTAAGAAAGGGTGTCTAAGGCTTGTTTTGCGGTGTTGTATTTAATTCCGATAAGGGCAGATAAAAGTATACGCTTTATCTTTGCCATCGTGTACCGCTTTGACTTAATATTCTCGCAAAGCTCTTCAAAAGAAGAGGATTCCAAGATAGCTTGCAATATCTTGTTTTCAAGCCCCTCCGTAACCTCGGAAATGGCGTAAAGATCGCCTTTTGTGGTGTTAATAAGTTTATACTGCAACAGCTTAAAAAGCGTCTCGTTTGACTTATTAACGTCCAAAAAAGCGTCTTTTTTCTCGATTGAGCTTTGCGGAATAAATCTCGTCGTATCGTTCGATACGTTCTCTCTGATGTATGACGAAGACGCATATTTTTCATCGTCGACGAGCCTTCTTATCGTAACGGGCGTAATATTTGCATTCAAACGCTTTATCGCCTTAATATACTCGATTCCCAAGATGTTGTTAGGCGTTTCGATAATTTTTGCAACATCCTTTCCGTAAATATCCGCTATCGCTTTATTTCTTGCTGCGGCGTAAAGTAACCCTTTGGACAAGTAGTTTAGGATTTTATCTTGAAGCTCGATTGGTTCGTAAAGTGATATGTCTGCAATAAGAGAAAGCTTATCAATATCACCGCATTCAGAGCCGAAGACTATCCGTTTTGCGTCGATTTTAGAAAGGATCGAAATTGCCCCCATAGCAAAGCTTTCTGCGTAGCTTTCGGCAAAATAAACGGGAAGCTCGAGTACGAGATCCGCACCTTCCTTAACAGCCGTTTCCGCTCTTTCAAATTTTCCCAAAACGGCAAGCTCGCCTCGTTGAACGAAGTTTCCGCTCATCAAACATAGTATATCGTCTTCAAAATTTTCTCTTGCATAGCTCAAAAGTGCCTTATGACCATTATGAAGAGGATTAAATTCACAAATTATTGCCGTAAAACCCATTAAACACCTTTACAAAAAATATTATTTATATTAAAATGATATAGCATAATAAAAATATTTGCAACCTATAATTAAAAGTTTGGAGCGAAAAAATGAAAATTTTGGTTATCAATTCAGGCAGTTCGTCATTAAAGTATCAGCTTATCGATATGGATAATGAAAAAGTCCTTGCAAAAGGTCTTTGCGAAAGAATAGGAATCGAAGGCTCTGTTCTCAAAGGAAAGGGCAGAGAGGGAAAAGAGTTTTACTTCAATCCCGAGATGGAGAACCACGATAAAGCTATCGACCTCGTTCTCAATATTCTTACGGATAAAGAGTACGGCGTTATCGCTGATATGAGTGAGATCAACGCTGTCGGTCACAGAGTTCTTCACTCTGGTATGGACTTTGATAGAAGCGTTATCGCAGACGACGAAGTAATCAGAAAGTGCGAAGGCAATGTAGAGCTTGGACCTTTACATATGCCTGCCAACATCGCAGGAATCAAGGCATGCAGAAAGATAATGCCCGGCATCCCCAACGTTCTCGTTTTCGATACGACGTTCCATTCTCATATGCCCGACTATGCTGCGCTTTACGGACTTCCTTACGAAGCGTATACCGAGTGGAAGGTAAAGAAATACGGCTTCCACGGTACGAGCCACAAATTCGTATCCGAAGAAGCTGCTAAGTTCCTCGGCAAAAAGCTTGAAGAGCTCAAGATAGTAACGGCGCACCTCGGAAACGGCTCGTCTCTTGCTGCGGTAAACGGCGATCATTCCATCGATACTTCGATGGGCTTGACTCCTTTGGAGGGAGTACCTATGGGAACGAGATCTGGTGACTTAGACCCCGCTTGCCTCGAATTCATAATGAATAAGACTGGTATGAACATCTCCGAGATGCTCAACTACCTCAATAAGAAGTCTGGTATGCTTGGAGTTTCTGGCGTTTCTTCAGATTTCAGAGACCTTTGTGCAGAAAGCGAAAAAGGTAACGAGAGAGCAACGCTTGCGCTCAATATGTTCAGCTACAGAGTAAAGAAATATATCGCTTCTTACGCAGCCGCTATGGGTGGCATCGACGTACTCGTATTCACAGGCGGTGTTGGCGAGAATACTTATATAGTAAGAAAGCTTGCAACCGACGGACTTGGATTCATGGGAATAGAGGTTGATGACGAGCTCAACGATAAATATCGTGACGGCAAAGTATATGCTCACGGCATCTCCGTTATCTCTCCCGAAAACGCAAAAGTCAAGGTTTTGGTCGTTCCTACGAACGAAGAACTTGCTATTGCGAGAGAAACGAAAGAACTTATCGGCAAAAACTAATCAAAATCGTTTGACAAAGACGAAAAATTCCTATATACTAATTTAGGTTTTTAAGAAAGAACACACACTTAAGGAGGTGCAATATATATGGCAGTACCAAAAAGAAAAATTTCTAAGCAGAGAGGAAATACCCGTTTTGCAAATTGGAAATTATCTGCACCGGCACTTGTGGAATGTCCTCATTGCCACGAGTTGAAACAAGCGCACAGAGTATGCCCCGCTTGCGGATATTATGATGGTGAGCAGGTTGTTTCTACGGAAGAAAAGAAAGACTAATCATTATTTCAACAAAATTCAGATCGAACAAACCGTTCGGTCTGTTTTTTTATGCAATTTATACCGTTCAGTTGGCATATTTTAATGCTTTATCGCTTGAAAACGTCGGTTAATAACCAAAACGTTTGCGAAAATCACAAACTTAATGTATAATAAAACAAATAATGAGTACTATACTCAAATGTAAATCGGAGCAAAAAATATGATCAAAATTGCTGTTGACGCATTCGGCGGAGACAATTCGCCGTCAGAAATAATCAAGGGTGCGATAAACGCCGTACAAAAGAAAGAGTTCGGCATTGCTTTCGTGGGAAATAGAGAAAAGATCGAAGAAGAGCTTAAAAAATATTCCTACGACAGCGAATACATAGAAATTATCGAGGCTGACGAGGTGATATCTAACGACGAATCGCCGACGGAAGCAATAAGAAAAAAGAAAAATTCATCTATAGTCGTAGGGCTTGAACAAACGAAAGCTCGTGATGATATCGTCGGATATTTTTCCTGCGGCTCGACCGGTGCAAACTTGACGGGTGCAATATTTAAGATCGGAAGAATAAAAGGAGTTCAGCGCCCTTGCCTTTGCACGACCATTCCCAATCTCAAAGACGGGAAAACTTTGCTTCTCGATCTCGGCGCAAACACCGATTGCAAGCCCGAATACTTAGAGCAATTTGCCGTTATGGGAAATATATTCATGTCGATGTCCGAGGGAATAGAGTCTCCAAAAGTTGCCGTACTTTCAAACGGCACGGAGGACCACAAGGGCAGTACGTTGACGAAAGCAGCGTTTGAGCTTATCAAAGCCCATTCCGATATAAATTTCGTCGGAAATATGGAAGCGAGAGATATACTCTCAGGCGAATACGACGTAATAGTTGCCGACGGATTTGACGGCAACGTCGCATTAAAGAGCACCGAGGGTGCAATATCTACCGTCTTAAAGTTCTTAAAACGTGGTATAAAGAGCCGTTTCTTATCAACGGTAGGTGCGCTTTTGATGAAACCTACGTTTGACGAGCTTAAAAACAAGCTTGATTATAATAAACTTGGCGGAGCGGTGCTTTTAGGCATTGAAAAAGTAGTAGTAAAAGGCCACGGTTCTTCAAAGGCTGATGCCGTTGAAGCAGCAATCTATCAGACGTATAACCTCTATAAATTAGGCTATATCGACGAGATCAAAAAGAGGTTAGTACTTTAATGAATAAGACGATATACGAAGAACCGAGTGCCGAGACAATACGGCTTGCAGAAGAAGCGATAGGGTATACCTTCAACGACAAGGAATATCTTATTCGCGGATTAACTCATTCTTCGTTTGCTCATATTTATAAGAAAAAAGATAATGAGCGCCTGGAGTTTTTGGGCGACTCGATACTTAACTTTATCGTTGCAGAGGAACTCGTTTTAGGGCACAAGACCTTTACCGAGGGTAATTTAAGCAAGATACGAGCTAACATCGTTTCAACAAATTCCTTGTACGACGTATGTTTTGCGCACAATATCAACAAATTTGCGTATTTCAGCTTTGATAAAAAGACGGGATTAGTCGGCAAAAAGATTTATGCAGACATAGTAGAAGCCGTGATCGGGGCTATATATATCGACGGCGGTATGAATGAAGCGAGAAAGTTTATTTTGCGCATACTTGGCGATAAAATAGCTACCGTCTCTATCGACAGAGTATATAGAGAGGACGTAAAGACCGCTTTGCAGGAATACGTTCAAAAATATAAGCTCGGCACAGTTGAATACGAGCTTGTCAAAAAGACGGGAGAGGATCATAATCCGGTGTTTACGGAATGCTGTAAAGTAGGCGGAAAGACCTTGAGTGTAGGCTCGGGACAGAATAAAAAAGATGCGCAGCGTGATGCTGCGGGAAAAGCACTAAAAATTTTATGGGAGAAGTCGATTGAAACTCAAAAAGCTTGAAGTATACGGTTTTAAGTCCTTCAAGGATAGGACCGAAATAGTTTTTGACGACGGTATAACGGCGATAGTCGGACCTAACGGATGCGGCAAGAGTAATATTGCCGACGCTATTCGTTGGGTAATGGGCGAGCGTAGTGCAAAGACTCTCAGAGGTAGTGTTATGCAAGACGTTATCTTCAACGGCACGGAAAAAGAAAAATCCATGTCCTATTGTGAGGTCTCGCTCTTTTTCGATAACACAGACAAGACTTTGCCTTTAGAATACGACGAAGTCGTCATTACGAGAAAACTCTATCGTTCTGGTGAAAGCGAATATTACTTAAATAAGAGTATATGCCGCTTGAACGATATTACCGATCTGTTAAGAACTGCACAGATAGGACGTGAGGGATATTCTATCATCGGTCAGGGCAGAGTCGAGCAGTTTATTTCCTTGCGCCCTGAGGAGAGAAGAACGATATTTGACGAAGCGACAGGCATTGCGGGCTGCAAGCTCAAAAAGACCGAGGCTGAGAGGAAACTTTCGAGAACGAAAGAGAACCTCACGAGATATAGAGATATATTGACCGAAATTGAACGCCAGCTCGAACCTATGAAAGAGCAGGCAGATAAGGCAATAAAATACCTCGACTTAAAAGACAAGCTCAAATATAACGAAGTCAACAGCTTTATTTATAGGACTGAGCAGGTCCAGAGCGACAAAGAGAAGATAAACCTCAAAATAAAGGGCTTATCTGAAGAATTATCGTTAAAAAGAGCTGATGGTGACGCACTCGAGAGAGAATATAACGACGCGTTCGACGCTATCGCAAAAGCAGACGAACGCTTGAATATGCTTCACGAAAAGCAACTCGAGCTTATGATCGCCAAGGAAAAAGCGGAAAGTGCAAACGACCTTTCCAAACAGCGAATTGAGCTTTTGACCTCTCAAAACGAAGCGTTTGAAAGCGAAATTAAAGAGCTTCAAGAAAGGATAACCGCGTTCGAGGCCAAGAAAAAAGAGATAGCTGAAAAACTCGCCGTACAAAAGACAGAATACGCCGCTTGCTCGAAAAAGCTTGCACTTTTGGCGAAAGAGGCGGACGAGCTTTCCGTATCGTTCGATAAGGCATCGCAAAACGTTGAACAGATAAGAAACACCATTTCAGATAAGAACAAAGAACTTTCTTTGATAGATAACGAGCTTGTTAGCTTAGAAAAATCAAGAGAATATACGGGCGCATCGCTCAAAGAAAACGACAACGAGATAAACTCGAGCGACGATATACTTTCAGATATTGAAAGAAAGATAGTTGTGCTTTCAAATAAAAAGTCTGAAGAAACTGAAAAGCTTTCCGAGCTTAGAAATGAGCTTACCGAAAAGGAAGAGGAACATAGCCACTTAGAAGCCGAGCTTTCAAGAACGGCAAACCTCATCAACGAGCTTGAGAAAAAGAAAGCAGGCTTTACATCTCAAATAAACTTTTTGAGAAAGATGAAGGAAAGCTACGAAGGCTTTTCAATGTCGATAAAGAAGCTCCTTGGCGATTCCAAATCCAATTTGGAGCTAAAAAACAGAATAGATGGTGTAGTAGCCAACCTTATGACCGTTCCCGAACATCTTGAATCGGCGATAGAAACGGCGCTTGGTAACGCTATGCAAAATATCGTAGTGAGAGACGTCGAGGATGCAAAGTACTTGATACGCTATCTCAAAGCCAAAGAATACGGTACGGTTACGTTCTTACCGATACCTTTTATGAAAAGGCGAGATCTCAATCGTGAAAACAGAGAATGTTTGAGGATGAACGGCGTTTTAGGCGTTGCTTCGGAACTTATAACTTATTCCAATAAGTATGACAACGTATTTTCGTCCCTATTGGGGTCGACCGTTATCGTAGATAATCTCGATAACGCCGCAGAGGTGGCTCGCAAGTTCAACTCGGCTTTCAAAGTAGTAACGCTTGACGGCGAAGTATTCGCAACCGGCGGCTCGATAAGCGGCGGTGGCAAGAAAGCTAAGATAACGAATTATCTTTCCTACGACAGAGACATAGCCGACCTTGAAAAGTCGATAGACAAAGTAAATGCGACAGAAGGCTCGTTCAACATGAAGAAAGCCAACGTAATGCTCAAAGTTCAGAGTGTCGTCGCAACTGTCAAGTCCTTAGAGCGTGAGATAAAGGAAAGCGAGATAAAAATTGCGACTATTTCCGAAAATATTTCCTCGCTTAAAAGCTCTTCGTCTACGAATAAATCTCAGGTCGAGCTTCGTGCTGAAAAATCTATCGCTTTGAACGAAAAGCTCAGAAAGATAGACGCAGATATAGAAAAGCTCAAAAAGCACAGAATAGCCGTAGAAAGCGGCGGATTTGACGAGGCGTATCTTAAAACCGAGTCCGATGCTCTCGATGCGCTCCGTATAACCGTTCTTGCGAAAAATGAAGAAGTCAGCAAGGTAAGAGTGGATGAAGTGCGTATTAATTCCGATATTTCTGAACTTTTGCGCAGTCTTGATACAATAAAGACCGATACTGACTCTTGCGAACGCAATATCAAGTCAAGACAGGACTCTATCAAGAACAACGTTTTCGTAATAAACAAGTGCAACGAGTCGCTCGTCAACGTAGACGACTTCTCGAAAGACGAGCTTGACGACGTAAACGCAAAGCTCAAAGGTATCGACGAATATAAGAAAGAACAAAACGGTAAGCTTAAAGAAGTAGATACGAAGAGAACGGAGTGTATTTCTAATATTCAAAAGCTCGAAAACAAGATAATCAACCTTGAATTCGATAGAGATAAAATAGATTCCGATCTTAGCGTTTTGGAACAAAAGCTTGAAGAGGAGTATTTCTTGAATTACGAGACTGCTCTTCCGCTTAAAGATCCCGAGTTCAAACTCTCTTCTTCAAATAGCGAGATAAGAAAGCTCAAAGACAAGATATATCAGCTCGGTAGCGTCAATGTAAACGCTATCGAGGACTTAAAGGGACTTTCGGAACGCTTTGAGGAGATGAACTCTCAAAAGCTCGATATGGAAAAAGCCGAGACTGATCTTAACAAGGTAATAGCTGAACTTACCGAAGAAATGCGCACGAAGTTTGACGAAGGATTCAAGCAAGTAAACGAGTATTTCGGCGAGACGTTCAGAGAGCTTTTCGGCGGTGGTAACGCCTGCTTGAAGCTCGTAGAGAACGAAAACGGAGATAAGCTTTCTTACGGCGTAGATATAGAGGCAGAGCCGCCCGGAAAGTCGTTGCAGAACATCACACTTTTGTCTGGTGGCGAAAAGACTTTGACGTCTATTGCGATAGTAATTTCGATAATGAAATTACGTCCGATGCCGTTCTGCTTGCTCGACGAAATAGAGTCTGCTCTTGATGAAGTAAACACCGTTCGCTTTGCGAAATACATAAAGAACTTCCCCGGAAATACTCAGTTCATCTTGGTAACTCACAAAAAGAGTACTATGGAAGCTGCTGACAGAATGTTCGGAGTTACCATGCAGGAGAAAGGTGTTTCAAAAGTGGTTTCAGTCAAGCTTTCCGAGGTAAAGGATATTGACGAGGAAATAGCGTAACTATGAGAAAAGATATATACGAAAAGGGCTTAAAAAAGACTAAGGTCTCCTTTTGGGCTAAAATAAAGAACCTGTTTTTAGGTAAAGTTGATGATGCTTTTTACGAGGAGCTTGAGGATATTTTGATCTCGTCAGATATGTCCGTAACGGCTGTTGACGAGATAATAGAGAACCTTCGTGATTATGCGCTTGCAAACTCCATCAAGGATACGGCGTTTTTAAAGGATAAACTCAAAGAAGAACTGATCTCTGTGCTCGATGAAAACGGCGTTTTGACCTATAATTATCCACTCGTTCTCATGGTAGTTGGTGTTAACGGAGTGGGAAAGACCACGACGATAGGCAAACTTTCAAATTACTTCAAGAAAAACGGAAAGTCCGTTATGGTTGCCGCCGCCGATACGTTCAGAGCGGCAGCAAAAGAGCAGTTGACTGTTTGGGCGGAGCGCAACAACGTAAAGATCGTCAAGGGCGAAGCTGGTGCAGACCCGTCTGCTGTCGTATACGACGCAGTAGCGTCCGCAAAAGCAAGAAAGACAGACGTTCTTATCATCGATACCGCAGGTCGTCTTCACAACAAGGCAAACCTTATGGAAGAGCTCAAAAAGATGAATAGAGTGCTCGAAAAAGAGTACGACGGAGATAATATCTATAAGTTCATCGTCATTGACGCCGTAACCGGGCAGAATGCACTGTCTCAGGTTGAGGCATTCGACGAAGCGGTCTCTCTTGACGGAGTAGTATTGACAAAGCTCGACGGAACCCCGAAAGGCGGAATTGCAATAACCCTTTCAAAGGAATATTCTCTCCCGATCGCATTCGTTGGTCTTGGTGAGGGCGTAGACGACTTGCAAGAGTTCGATTCCGACGAATTTGTAGATGCGATATTCGAGTAAGTTGGATTTTAGAAAATCAACGCGAAATCGCTTGACAATGCAATAACTTTTATGTAAACTATGCTGGTGTAAGGCTCAAAAGCTTTACACCACTTGTTTTATGGAAAAGAATTTACGCATAATCGGTTTATATGATGTATACGGATCGCTTTTGACAGAGCGTCAAAGGCAGATAGTAGAGATGTCCTTCAACGACGACCTTTCGTTAGGTGAGATAGCGGAGGAGCTTAATATCTCTCGTCAAAGCGTAAGAGACAGCTTACTCTCGTCCGAGAAACTGTTGACCGATTTTGAAGAAAAGCTCGGAATAGTCAAGATGAGAGAAAGGCTTTTTGAACTTGCAGATTCTCATATTGATTGCGATGAAACGAAAAAGATCTCCGAGCAGATCTTAAAGATTTTGGAGGACTGAATTTGGCAACGTTCGACGGATTGTCCGAAAAACTTAATCATATCTTTTCAAAGCTCAAAAACAGAGGAAAGCTGACTGAGCTTGAAATAAATCAAGCTATGCGAGAGATAAGGATAGCTCTTCTTGAAGCAGACGTAAATTATAAGGTCGCAAAAGACTTCATAAAGGACGTTTCCGAGAAAGCAGTAGGTCAAGAGATACTTACATCTTTAACACCCGGTCAGCAGGTCGTAAAGATAATTAACGACGAGCTTACAAAGCTTATGGGAAGCACGAACGCAAAGCTCACCTTTGCAAACAAAGGCGTTTCGGTCTATATGCTTTGCGGACTTCAGGGCGCAGGTAAGACTACGCTTGCAGGAAAGCTTTCAAATTACCTTCAAAAGCAGGGCAAAAAAGTGCTCCTTTGTGCGTGCGACGTATATCGTCCCGCCGCGATCGATCAGCTTAAAATAGTTGGAGAGAGCGTAAAGACCGAAGTATTTGAAATGGGGCAAGGCGATCCTGTTAAAATTGCCAACGAGGCGCTCAAATACGCCGATAAGAAGTCGTTTGACGTCCTTTTGATTGATACCGCAGGTCGATTGCAGATAGATGAAAAGCTCATGGATGAGCTGAAAAAGATAAAATCGGCAGTTGACCCTTGCGAGATACTTTTGACGGTAGACGCAATGACGGGCCAGGAAGCTGTAAACGTTGCGCAGAAGTTCAATGAAGACCTTGACGTAACTGGCGTGGTTTTAACAAAGCTCGACGGTGATACAAGAGGCGGTGCGGCGCTTTCGATAAGAGCCGTAACGGGCAAACCGATAAAGTTTAGCTCCATAGGCGAAAAATTCAGCGATCTCGAACCCTTTTATCCCGATCGAATGGCTTCGAGAATACTCGGAATGGGCGATGTACTGACTCTTATCGACAAGGCTCAAAGCGCTGTTACCGAAGAGCAGATGAAGCGAATGGAGAAAAACCTTCGCGAAAACTCCTTCAATTTCGAGGATTATCTCGCACAGATGGACAGTATCAAGAATATGGGCGATATATCGTCGATGCTTAACATGATCCCGGGCGCAAATAAGCTTAACTTGAAGGACGCTAAGGTGGATGAAAAGCTGCTTGAACGTCAGAAAGCGATAATACTTTCCATGACGAAAGAAGAACGCTTGCGTCCTGAGATAATATCGGGCTCGAGGAGAAAGAGGATAGCCGCAGGAAGCGGAAATACGGTCAACGATGTAAACAAGCTCTTAAAGCAGTTCGACCAGATGAAGCAAATGATGAAAATGTTCGGTAAAGGTAAAAAGGGCAGAATGCCGAGACTACCTTTCTGAAAAATATAAGAAATTTATTGGAGGTCATATAATTATGGCAGTAAAAATGAGATTGACAAGACTTGGAGCAAAGAAAGCTCCTACCTACAGAATCGTAGTATGCGATTCCAGAGCAGCAAGAGACGCTGAGTATATCGAGAATTTGGGACACTACAATCCTACGCTTGCTAATCCCGAGCTCGTTATCAATGCAGAGCGCGCTCAGTACTGGCTTTCCAAGGGTGTTCAGCCTACCGAGACCGTTAAGTCTCTTCTCGTAAGAGCAGGCGTTATCGAAAAGTCTAACAAGCTTTCTCCTTCTAAGACCAAGACTAAAAAGAGCAAATAATTAAGGATTTTTTGAAATGAGAGAGTTGGTAGAATACATTGTTTCTCAGTTCTTGGGCGAAGGCGCAGAATTTGTCGTCGAGGAGACCAAGGCAGACGAAGCAACGGTTAATATCGTCGTAAAGCTTCGCTCCGAAGATATGGGTAAAGTCATCGGTAAGCAGGGTAAGATCGCAAAGGCTATCAGAACGATAGTAAAAGCCGCATCTTCCAAAGAAAGCGTAAAATATCTCGTAGAGATAACCGAATTAAATGGCTGATATCTTAATCGGAGCGGTTTTGAAACCGCAAGGCATTAAAGGCGAGGTCAAGGTCAAGGCGTATAGCGACGATCTTGACCGCTTTTTGCATTACAAAAAATTCACCGTAGACGGAAAAGAGCTTGTCGTCGAAAAAGGAAGATCTGACGGCAACTTTTGCTATATCAAATTCGTCGGCACAAACACGATGAATGATGCGGAGCTTTTGAGAAACAAAAAGCTTTATATCGACGAAGAGATGTTGGATGAGCCGGGTGATGACGAATACTATTACGTCGAGCTTGAAGAAAGTAAGATCTATATCGACGGCAAAGAGTCGGGTAAGGTAATCTACGTAAACGATCAGACTCGCAACGTCGTTATCGAATGCGAATTAAACGGTAAAAAGGCGTATTTCCCCTTGGTGAAAAAGGTGATCGAACGATTTGACAGAAGCAATAGGATTTTATATCTTAAAAATAAGGAACTAAACGAGGTAACTGTTTTTGAGGATTGACGTGTTGACGCTTTTCCCCGAGATGTTTTCGGCGTTAAACGAGAGCATTTTGAAGAGAGCGCAGGAGAACAACTTAATAGAGGTAAATGCGGTAAATATCCGCGATTTTGCCGCAAATAAGCACAAAAAATGCGACGATTACCCGTTTGGCGGAGGCGCAGGCATGGTAATGATGCCTCAGCCGATATTTGATGCTTTTAAAAGCGTAGATCCCGAGCATAAGGCATTGCACGTTTTTATGTCGCCTCAGGGCGAGAAAATGTCTCATAAATTAGCGTGCGAGCTTGCTAAAAACGAGCATATAGTCTTTTTGTGCGGTCATTATGAGGGTGTTGACGAAAGAGTCATTGAGAGCTTGATAGATAAAGAAGTCTCGATAGGCGATTATGTTTTGACTGGCGGTGAACTTCCCGCAATGGTCGTTATCGACGCATTGGCAAGACAGATTCCCGGCGTTATTGACGGCGAATCGCTTATTGCGGAGAGCTTTACAGACGATAGCTTAGAATATCCACAATATACACGCCCTGCCGATTTTCGAGGAATGAAAGTTCCCGAGGTATTGCTTAGCGGAAATCACGCTGAGATAGCCAAATGGCGTAAGAATAAATCTCAAGAGGCGACGGAGAACAAGCGTCCCGATCTTTTGAAAAAGGAGAAGAAATAACATGCTTATCCAGTGGTTTCCGGGGCATATGACGAAAGCGCTTAGGATGATAGACGAGAACGTAAAGGTCGTCGATGGTTTTATATACGTTATTGATGCGAGAGCACCGTATTCGTCCTTGAACCCCGAGTTTTTGAAAAAGATAGCCAACAAGCCCTTTTTATACGTAATAAACAAGACCGACCTTGCAGATCCGCAAAAGACTGCGATGTGGAAGTCGTACTTTGAAAAAACGGGCAAGAGTGCCGTTGCGATAAATTCTGTTACGACGAACTCGTCAAGGCAGGTATATCAAGAGATATTGTCGCTTTTTTCTGAAAAGCTTGAAAGGAACAAAGCAAAAGGCGTTGTAAAGCCCATAAGGCTCATGGTTTTGGGGATTCCAAACTGTGGCAAGTCAACGCTTATAAACAACTTTTGCGGCGAAAAACGGGCGCATACGGGCGATAAACCGGGCGTTACGAGGGGAAAGCAATGGCTGTCGGTAGACGATAGAATACAGCTTCTTGATACTCCCGGCACGCTTTATCCGTCCTTTGATAATCAGGATATTGCCAAAAACGTAGCATATATCGGCAGCATAAACGATAGCATTCTCGATATAGAGGGACTTTGCTTAGAGCTTATCGATAAGCTTTCAAAGACATATCCCGAGCTATTGAAAACTCGCTATAATGTAGAGCTTTCCGAGGCTCCTTTAGAAACGTACGAGGCGATATGCAAAAAGCGTGGATTTATTCTGCGTGGCGGCGAGTTTGATTATACCCGCGGTGCAAAGACTGTTATCGACGAGTTCAGAAAGGGTAAGATCGGAAAGATAACGTTGGAGACTCCCAATGACGAATACGTTAGAAATTGAACGCGACGCCCTTTCAAAGGGGTATAAGCTGATAGGTGGAATAGACGAGGCGGGAAGAGGCCCGCTGGCTGGTCCCGTTGTATCTGCTTGCGTAATAATGCCGCTTAACGACGAAGATATTATCGAGGGCGTTGACGATAGCAAAAAACTTTCTGCAAAAAAGCGCGATATGCTGTTTGCTAAGATAAAAGAAAAGGCTATTGCATATTACATTTCGGTAGTTTCTGAAACCGTCATCGACGAAATAAATATCTTAGAAGCGACGAAGTCTTCGATGCGAGAGTGCGTTGAAAAAATTGATGTAAAGCCCGATATACTTTTTATCGATGCCGTTGATTTAAAAGGTGTAGACGTACCCGTCCTTCCGATAATTCACGGCGATGCGCTTTCATATTCGATAGCCGCAGCCTCGATACTTGCAAAGGTAACGAGGGACAGAATAATGGAGGAATACGATAAAGTATATCCCGAATACGGCTTTGCAAAGCATAAGGGCTACGGCACAAAGGTTCATATCGAAGCAATAAAAGCTCACGGCGCATGCAAGATACACAGGCGCACGTTTATTAAAAAGTTCGTATGATAACTGTTAAAAGACTGTTTGGCAATGCAGGCGAACGTATCGCTGCAAGGTACTTAAAACGCCACGGCTACAAGATAATCGAACGCAATTATACCGTTCAGAAAATGGGCGAGATAGATATAATTGCAAAAGATAGAGATGGTACGGTTGTTTTTGTTGAGGTGAAAAGGCGTAAAAACGACGATTTTTCCGTTCCGTCGCAAAACGTAGATTATAACAAGCGAAAAAGGCTTACAAGAACAGCAAATCACTATATCGTCGCTAACCGTTTAGCTAGCCCAACTCGATTTGACGTAATAGAGGTAACGGGCAGAAAAGTTAATCATATGAAAGGCGCATTTTATGCGGAAAAGTAGCGTAAAACGCTTGCAAATAGTAATTTTTTATGTTAATATATCAAAGTTGACTTCGGGCGTTCCGCTGCATCGACATGAACGTACTGTGAATTTAGGAGGTAAAAGTCATGAACAAGCTTATTGAAGCTATTGAAAAAGAGTATCTTAGAGAAGACGCAGGTAACTTCAACATCGGCGATACCGTAAAGGTATGGGTAAAGGTCGTCGAGGGTTCGAGAGAAAGACTTCAGGCGTTTGAAGGCGTTGTAATCGCAAGAAAGAACGGTGGTTTGAGAGAGACCTTCACCGTAAGACGTATTTCCTACGGCGTAGGCGTAGAAAGAACGTTCCCCGTTCATTCTCCCAAGATCAGCAAGATCGAGATCGTAAGAGCAGGTCGTGTTCGTCGCGCTAAACTTTATTATCTCAGAGGTCGTTCCGGTAAATCTGCTAAGGTTAAAGAGCTTATTTCCAACGAGAATAAGTAATTGATACTTTTTTAGCTACAAATTAGTTTATAAAAGAGAAGGATATTGCAATCAATATCCTTTTTTTATTGAAATATTCTTGTCAAAACGCTATTTTTGTATTAAAATGTAATGTGTGGTTTGTTCGGAATAATTTCGGACATAATCAAATTATCAGTTTTGATTTAATTCGGATTCGTTTTAGACAAAATACAGGAAGAGGAACAATGGGCGAAAAGAATAAAACGTCAAGATCAAAAGAAAGATACGAGGGACTCAATAAGTCTTTATTGAAGATAAATAAAGAAGAAAGCACAAAGCTCAATAAAACGGATCGCATCATAATTGCGATCATTTTGGCTTTGACCGTTTTATTGACTTTTATAAGGCTTGGCTCGTGGAATACTCCCGAGACCTTTATTGAAACGGCGGAAAAGAACGCCACCGTCATTTTCGAGCTTCCCGAAAAATCAAAGGCTGACTCTTTATTCATTCACGCAGGTATTTCCGATAAGGATAGCTCCAACGTAACCGTATACGTTTCCAATAACTATACGCTGACATCCACGAGCTGGACTTATCAATACGCATACAACGCAAAGAACTCCAATATGTATCGCTTTATGGATACGGGGTCTTTGAGCGGAAAGAGCTTCAATTATCTCATCTTGCGCTTTGATAACGAAAAGATGCGTATAAACGAAGTAGTGGTAACGGACGTTGACGGCAATCCCATTGAGTGTAAGATAGTGTATTCGAGCGGCTTAAACTCTCAATATCCTGAGTCCAATTTATTGGATGAGCAGGATAAATTCGAGGGCGGCTATAACAGCTTCAACGGAATGTATTTCGACGAGGTCTATCACGCAAGAACGGCTTACGAGTTCATCAACGGCTGGTCGATATACGAATGGACGCATCCGCCGCTTGGCAAGATACTCATCTCGCTCGGCATCTTGATGTTCGGAATGAATCCGTTCGGCTGGAGATTTATGGGCGCACTCTTCTCAATAGCGACCGTCTTTGTTATGTATCTGTTTGGTAAAAAGGTATTCAAAAAGACGATGTTTGCCGTTGCACTCTCGATATTCTCCCTTTGCGAGGGATTAAGATTTACGCTCGGCAGAATAGCGACCGTTGACGTTTTCTTGGGCTTTTTCGTAGTGCTTTCGTTCTACTTTATGTATACATTCTTTGAAAAGGGAGTAGATCCCGAGTATATCATAAGATCGCTCGTTCCTTTCGGACTTTCTGGCATATTCTTCGGCTTGGCGTTCTGCATCAAATGGAACGGCGCATACGCAGGCATCGGGCTTTTGATATTGTTCATCATCGTCTTTGTCAAGACGGTCATCGAATTTATCAAGTGCAAGAATGCAATTTCGGACGACGATTATACTAAGTCGCAAAAGACTTTCGTCAAGAAGTTCCCGCTCATGATCATCGGAATGATAGCGACTGGAATAATATTCTTCGTCTGCATCCCTGTATGCATTTATTTCTTGCAGTACCTGGTATTCAGAAGGTCGCAGGATATAGGGGAGCTTATTCCTTTCGTGATCGACCAACAGAAGAGAATATTCAATTACCACGCAAAGGACGTCGTCGGATCGGTACACAACTCTGCTTCTCCTTGGTGGTCGTGGATATTCAACGGCAAGTCGGTATACTTTGCGCTTTCCGATAGCTTCTACGGCGGCTCGACTTATTCGAGAATACATTGCATGATGATTACGGCAACGACAGTATTCGGTATCTGGGCGATCGTGTATTTCGTGAAGTACTTGATAACGTACTTCAATAAGAAGAGAAAGCAGATCTTAACACCGTCTGAAACTGCGTTGATGGGAAAGATCAAAACGCCGCTCATATTCTTCTTCGTAGCGATGCTTGCAAACTGGTTACCGTGGGCGTTCGTTTCGAGAACGGCGTATATCTATCATTTCTACGAGTCTGCAACGTTCTTGCTCTTCATAATAACGCTTTACCTTTACGTAAAGTACTTGCTTGAAAGCGAGGTTGCGTACTCTGGAGAGATTGCAATATTGAACGGCAAAAAGAAAGACGTAACCTACGGTATGTACAGATATCTCTTCTTCGTGTGCATTTATGCCGTGAACTTCGTACTGTTCTTACCCGTTCTTTCGGGCTCACCCGTCAGCCATATAGCGGCGATGTTTATGTTCGGTTGGGCTAATTTATGGTTCGGCTACGGACTTATTCCACCGATCTTCTGATAAGAATATAAAAAGTTTCAAGATTCCAAGCCTGTTTTTACGCAGACTTGGAATAAGCATATAAAAAAGCGTTTACGGCGAAAGGAGGAATCTTATGCTTTCAAGAATATCGAGTATGGGACTTAGCGGACTTAACGGCTTTAAGGTCGACGTTGAAGTTGATACTTCAAACGGACTTTCGGCGTTTGAGATCGTTGGTCTTGCTGATACGGCGATAAAGGAATCAAAAGAGCGTGTTCGCTCTGCTATTCAAAATAGCGGAAAGCTTTTCCCGTTTTACAAGATAACCGTAAACTTAGCTCCTGCAGGAAAGAAAAAAGAAGGCTCTTTTTACGACCTTCCGATAGCGATAGGAATATTGATATGCGCAAATCAGATTAAGACAGCTGCGTATAAAGACTACGTTTTCTTTGGAGAGTTGTCTCTAAACGGCGAAATACGCGGAATTAACGGCGTTTTACCGCTAATAATCTCTGCGGTTAACTTAGGGTATAAAAAGTTTATTATTCCTGCAAAAAACGCCCGTGAGGCAAGCTTTATCGAGGGAATAGATGTCTATCCCGTATCGACGCTCAATGAAGCGATAGACTTTTTGAACGGCGAAAAAGATATTGAGCCTATAACGACGAAAAATTACACCGATATACTGTCAAATAAAACTTTTGACTGCGATTTCAAGTACATAAAGGGTCAAAAGACCGCAAAGCGTGCTATCGAGATAGCAGCGGCAGGCGGACACAACATTTTGATGATAGGACCTCCGGGAATGGGAAAAACGATGCTTGCAAGAGCTATTCCGTCAATACTTCCCGAGCTTTCGTTTGAAGAAGCGTTGGAGGTGACGAAGATTCAAAGCGTAGCAGGAATGCTCGACGATTCCGTAGGAATAGTTACCGAAAGACCGTTCAGGTCTCCGCACCATACTGCAACGATGATCGCACTTTGCGGCGGTGGCATCCATTCAAGACCTGGCGAAGTTTCGCTTGCCGATAGAGGCGTTCTGTTCTTGGACGAGCTTCCAGAGTATTCCAGACAAGCACTTGAATCTTTGCGCCAGCCGTTAGAGGACAGAAAGATAGTCGTATCGAGGGCGCAACAGTCTATTGAGTACCCGTGTAACTTTATGCTCGTTGCGAGTATGAACCCCTGTCCGTGCGGAAACTACGGATCAGCAACGAGAGAATGCCATTGCACGAGAAGTCAGATACACAAATACGTTTCAAAGCTTTCAGGGCCGCTTCTTGATAGAATTGATATACAGGTAGAGGTAGACTCCATTCCTTACGACGATATTTCGAGCACCGACCTTTCCGAACCGTCTTGCGACGTAAAGAAGAGAGTAGATGCGGCAAGAGCTGTTCAAAAAGACCGTTTTAACGGCTATAAAGCCACTTCTAACGCTGAAATGTCTGAAAAAGAGCTTACGGAGCTGTGCCCGATATCGTCTGAATGCGACGATATTTTGAGGGTGGCGTTCGACGATCTCAATATGTCGGCAAGAGGCAGAAGCAGAATAATCAAGGTTGCGAGAACGATTGCTGACATCGAGGGCAAAACGGACATCGAGCCGTCGCATATAGCCGAAGCAATACAGTATAGAACGCTTGACAGAAAGTATTGGGAGAGATAATGAAGCTAAGTAGAACGGAATTTGCATATTACGTCTTAGACCGCATTGACGGAATAAACACGGACGCAAAGCGTACTGTGGCGTCTTTGTTTGACGACGTAGCGATGCTAATATCTGATTTTTCAAGCTTTGAAGATGATATTAAGGCGATAATAAAAGGTAAACCCTTTGATTCCTTAAAAGCACTCGTTTCAAACAGAGATAAATTAAAGTCAAAATACGAAGAGTTTTTGAAGTTTGACTGCGCATTTACCGCAATAGGCTTAGAAAACTATCCGAAAAAGCTCGAAGATCTTTCAAATCCGCCCTTTGCGATCTATTATAGAGGAAATCTGAGGCTTATCGATACTGAACTTATACTTTTCACAGGCACTCGTACGTGTTCAAGATACGGCGTTGACGTAACGAAAAGCTTTTCAAAAAGCTTCATAGAAAACGAGCTTACCGTTCTTTCGGGTATATCCGACGGAATAGACACTGCGGCAGTAGAGAGTGTATTGGAAAACGGCGGAAAGGCGGTTGTCGTGTGCGCAGGCGGCATAGATAACGTCGCTCCTGCAATAAATTTCGACTTAAAATCTGATGTTGAGAAAAGCGGCTTGGTATTGTCGGAATTTGCGCCTAACACCTCTCCTCAAAGGTTTCATTATCTTTTGAGAAACAGGATATTAGCGGCGCTTTGCGATGTTGCGATATTGGTAGAAGCCGACGAAAACAGCAAGTCGTTGGGCGTTATCAACTACGCCTCCGATATGGGCAAAGAGATATTCGCAATACCGGGGAATCTGACGTCAAAAACGTCAGTCGCTCCGAATACGCTTATTGCGAACGAAACGGCGAGAGCGCTCGTCGAGCCAAAGCAGGTAGTAGAGATATTCAGGGATGAATGTTACTTTACGCCGAAGAAAATAAAGGTAATTTCTCCGTCTGAGAACAAAATTATTGAGGTTTTTGACAAAAAAACCTTGCATATTGACGAGATTTGCGATAAATTAAATACTAACACCTCGGAAATAATAACCGATCTTATCATCTTAGAAAGCAAAAAGGTTCTGAGACGGCTTGCTGGTAATTATTACGAGCTTATATCAGAAGAAGGTATTTTATGAAATTAATTATAGTCGAGTCGCCAAACAAGGCGTCAACAATAGAACGATGGCTCGGAAAAGAGTATAAGGTGCTTGCGAGCGGAGGACACGTCAGAGACCTGCCTGAAAGCTCCTTTGGTATCGATTTTGAAAAGGACTTTGCACCAAAATATGTCATCGCCCCCAAAAAGAGAGAGACAATATCGAGACTCAAAGACGCAAAAGCAAAAGCCGAGTATGTCTATCTCGCAACCGACCCCGACCGCGAGGGAGAGGCAATAAGCTGGCACTTGGCGAAGGTGCTTGGCATAAACGAGAAAGAGAACAATAGGATAGAGTTCAACGAGATAACCGAAAAGGCTATCAAAGAGGCAATAAAGACCCCAAGACATATAGATCTCAATTTAGTAGATGCTCAACAGGCAAGAAGAGTTCTCGACAGAATAGTCGGTTACACGCTTTCACCGATAATCTGCAAGCGCATACAGCCAAAGCTTTCCGCAGGAAGAGTTCAAAGCGTAGCGTTGAAGCTTGTCGTTGATAAAGAGCGTGAGATTCAAGCGTTCGTTCCAAAGGAATACTGGAATATATGCGCAAAACTGTTTGCAAATGCGAATAATAAGCTCATTTTCAAGGCTTCGCTATACGGAAAGAACGGTAAAAAGTACGTTCCTGCCAATAAAGAAGAAGCGGACGAAGTAATACGAGCTACGTCCCACGCTCCGTTTACTGTAAAAGATCTTAAAAAAGCCGTTACTAAAACGCACGCACCTGCACCTTTTACGACGAGTACGATGCAGCAGGATGCAGCTAATAAGCTAAATCTTTCCTCGTCCGTTACGATGAAGCTTGCGCAAAATCTTTATGAAGGTATCAATCTTCCGGGCGAAGGACATGTTGCGCTCATTACTTATATCAGAACTGACTCTGTCAGAGTATCTCAAGAAGCTGTTGCAATGGCAAAGAGCTATATCGAGCATACTTACGGCGAGGAATACTATCCCGATAAGCCAAACGTTTACAAGACCAAAAAGTCTGCTCAGGATGCGCACGAGGCAATAAGACCTATTTCGCTTGCGAGAACGCCTCAGTCACTTGAGGGTAAGCTCGACAGAAATCAGCTCAGACTTTATAAGTTGATATACGAACGCTTCGTTGCCTCTCAGATGGCAGAAGCAAAGCACAATTCCGTTAACGTAGAGATCGCTTCCGACGCATACACATTCAAAGCGAACGGAAAGACATTGCTTTTCAAAGGCTTTTTAGCGGCTTATTCCTCATATAAAGAGGAGGAAAGCGACGACGAAGGTACAAACGCAAAGATACCCGAGATGTCGATAGGCGAAACGCTCAACCTAAAAGAGCTTACGTCCGAGCAAAAATTCACGAAACCGCCGCTAAGATATACCGACGCTACTCTTATCAAAGCGCTTGAAGAGGACGGTATCGGACGTCCGAGCACTTATGCAACGATATTAACTGTTCTTTTGAAGCGTGAGTATACTCATAAGGACGGTAAATTTATAGTACCTACCGACGTTGCGTTTAACGTGACGGACTATTTGACTGAATATTTTGCGCCCATAATGAAAGAGAGCTTCACCGCAAACGTCGAAAAACAGCTCGACGAAATTGAAGAGGGCGGAATAAAGTGGCAGGAGATAGTAAGAGACTTTTACGATCCGTTCTCCGAGATGGTCAGAAAGAGTAAATCTTCCTTCTGCGAGCTTTCAGATGAAAAGTGTCCTAAGTGCGGTGCATACCTATATAAAAAGATCGGCAAATACGGTGCGTATTACGAGTGTGCAGAAGAGGGCTGTGGCTATAAGCGTAGCGTAACAGACGTATTAACGGATAAAAAGTGCGACAAGTGCGGAAGCCCGATGCTACTGAAAAGCGGTAAATTCGGCAAGTACTACGCTTGTTCCAACTATCCTGCGTGCAGTAACACCATGCCGTTTGAGGACGACGTAACCGATGAAGTCTGCGAAAAGTGCGGCAGTCCTATGATAATCAAAAACGGAAAGTTCGGAAAGTTCCTGGCTTGCTCTAATTATCCCACTTGCGAGAACACAAAGCCCGTAGAAAAACCGGTTGCAAAATGCCCCAAGTGCGGCAAGGACGTATACCTTAAAAAGTCGAAAAAGGGAAATACCTTCTACGGTTGCTCGGGATACCCCGAATGCGACTTCGTAAGCTGGGATCTGCCGCTTGAAAAGAAGTGCCCCAAATGCGGAGAGTATTTAGTTGAAAAGACCGACAGATCGGGCAAAAAATCGATTAAATGCTCCAATAAGGATTGTAACTACAGTGAGAAAGATTAACGTAATAGGAGCAGGCTTAGCAGGAAGCGAATGCGCTTTATATCTTGCGAACCACGGCTACACGGTCGATCTTTACGAGATGAAGCCGATAAAAAGGTCTCCTGCACATAAGCTTGACGGTATGTGCGAGCTCGTCTGCTCAAATTCATTAAAATCAAACCTATTGACCAACGCTTGCGGTCTTTTGAAAGAGGAAATGAGATTGTTAGGCTCTTCCGTGATAAAAGCTGCCGACGAGACGAGAGTACCTGCAGGCAATGCGCTTGCCGTAGATAGAGAGCTGTTTTCTGAAAAAGTAACCGCTTTGATAAACGGCAACGCCAATATCAACGTTATTTACGGCGAGGTAGATGATATTCCGTCGGGTACTACGGTAATTGCTACAGGTCCTTTGACAAGTGAAGCGTTGACTGCGAAAATAACGGCGTTAACGGGCGGATTGCTCCACTTTTACGATGCCGCCGCCCCGATAGTAACGTTTGAGTCTATCGACCTAAACAGGGCGTTTTTCGGCGATAGGTACGGCAAAGGGGATAATGATTATCTCAACTGCTCGATGAATAAAGAAGAGTACTTGGCATTTTACGACGCTCTCGTGAACGCAGAAAGCGTAACGCTTAAGGAGTTTGAGAAAGGCGACCTCTTCGAGGGGTGTATGCCGATAGAGCTCATGGCAAAGCGTGGTGTTGATACTATGCGTTTCGGTCCGTTAAAGCCTGTCGGCTTTGAAAAACAAACTGAAAAGCCTTACGCCATATTGCAGCTTCGTGCAGAGAATGCAGAAAAAGCTCTGTTTAATTTAGTGGGTTTTCAGACCAATCTGACGTTCCCCGAACAAAAGAGAGTATTCTCGATGATACCTGCTCTTAAAAACGCAGAATTCATGCGCTACGGAGTCATGCATAGGAATACCTTTATCGATTCCCCGAAAGTGCTCGATTTAGGTTGCCAATTAAAGTCCAATAATGATATATTTTTTGCAGGACAGATAACGGGCGTAGAGGGCTACGTTGAATCTGCGATGTCGGGTATGTATGCCGCCATGCAGATAATTAGTCTTGACAAGACTTCTGATTATCTCAAGCTTTCCGATAAGATGGTATTCGGGGCGTTAGTCAAGTACATATCGACTGAAAACGCCGATTTCCAGCCGATGAACGCCAATTTTGGGATAGTAAATTACGATAATGCACGCTACAAAAAGCTCAAAAAGCTTGATAAATACGCAGAGATCTCAAAAGAGTCTTTGGAAGAAACCAAAAAATTACTAAGGAGCTTATGACGTATGTCTTATGAACTTATGGGCACGACGATATGTGCCGTAAAAAGAAACGGAATAACCGCTATTGCAGGGGACGGTCAGGTAACGATGTCTCAGTCCGTCGTTATGAAGGGCAATGCAAAAAAGGTCAAGAGAATATATAACGGAAACGTAGTAATCGGCTTTGCAGGCTCCGTTGCCGACGCATTCTATCTTTCAGAGCTTTTCGAGGAGATGCTCCAGAAGTATTCAGGAAATCTTATGAGGAGCTCGGTCGAGCTTGCTCATATGTGGAGAACGGACAAGACCTTAAGAAAGCTCGAAGCAATGATGATTGTTGCCGACAAAGACACACTTTTGGTAGTATCTGGACAAGGTGACGTTATCGACCCTGAAAATGGCGTTTGCGCAATAGGAAGCGGCGGAAATTACGCATTGGCAGCCGCAAAAGCGCTTTACGACGAGACTGATATGTCAGCCGTAGATATTGCGAAAAAGGCGTTGCAGATTGCAGGCGATATATGCATCTTCACTAACAATAACATAGTATGCGAGACCGTAGGAGATAAAGAATGAATTATACACCGAGAGAGATAGTATCAGAGCTTGACAAGCACATCGTAGGACAAGACGATGCTAAGCGCGCCGTTGCGATAGCTCTTCGTAACAGATACAGAAGAAGCAAGCTTGACGAGTCGTTAAAGGATGAGATAACGCCAAAGAATATCATCATGAAAGGTCCGACGGGAGTCGGAAAAACTGAGATCGCTCGCCGCCTTGCAAAGCTTGTTAAAGCTCCGTTCGTTAAAGTCGAAGCGACAAAGTATACGGAAGTCGGCTATGTCGGTCGTGACGTTGAGTCTATGATAAAGGACCTCGTTGACGTTTCGATAAGAATGGTCAAGGATGAAAAGTTTAAGGACGTTGAGGTAAAGGCTAAAGAGACTGCCGAGAAAAAGATATCGACTGCGATTGCTAAATCAAAGATCAAAAACAATCCCGACGTCAATATCGATGAGCTTACAGGTAGCGTTTTGCAGGATATCAGAGACGGCAAGTACGATAATCTTATGATCGAGATAGACGTTGCTGAAACTCAAAAGCCTTTAGAGATAATGTCAGGTATGGGTGAGGGAATGACAGTAGATATGGGAAATATCCTCGGTAATATGTTCGGAAAGAACAAGAAGAGGAAAAAAGTTTCCGTAAAAGACGCGCTCAAAGTGATAATTGCCGAGGAATCCGAAAAGCTCATTGATATGGATGCCGTAAACGCAGAGGGTATTAGACGTGCAGAGAACGACGGAATAATTTTTATCGACGAAATAGATAAAATTTGCGGCGGAGGCGGCGGGAATGGCCCTAACGTTAGCAGAGACGGCGTTCAGAGGGATATTCTTCCTCTTGTCGAGGGAAGCACGGTAATCACCAAATTCGGACCTTGCAAGACGGACTACATTCTCTTTATTGCGGCAGGTGCTTTCCATGTTTCTAAGTTTGACGACTTGATCCCCGAGCTTCAAGGCAGATTCCCGATACAAGTAGAGCTTAAGAGCCTTACAAAGGACGACTACTTGAAGATACTCTCTCAACCCGAAAATTCCGTTCTGTTCCAGTATAAGAACTTGCTTGCAGTCGATAACGTCAACCTTATCGTCAAAGACGATGCGCTTGACGAGATAGCAACTATCGCATACGAAGCAAATTCAACTAGCGAGGACATCGGTGCGAGAAGACTTCATACCATAATGGAGAACGTCTTAGATGAAGTAAGCTTTGATGCGGACAACAACTCCGAGATGACGGACGTAGTAATTGACAGAGAGTACGTAAGAACTCACGTTAAAGACGTATCTTTGACGCAAGACCTTACTAAATATATAATTTAAGGAGCGATCATGATAAATATTCCTAAAGGAACAAAAGACGTTTTGCCTCAAGAATCGTATAAGTGGCACTATATAGAGGGAAAAGTAAGGGAAATAGCTAAGGAATTTAATCTTAAAGAGATAAGAACGCCTACCTTTGAACATACCGAGCTCTTTTTGAGAGGCGTTGGAGAAACCACCGACGTAGTCAACAAAGAGATGTACACTTTTTTGGACAAGGGCGAGCGTTCTATTACCTTAAAACCTGAAGGCACTGCAGGCGTTGTCAGAGCCTACCTCGAAAACGGTCTTGCTTCTCTTGCAATGCCGTTGAAAATGTATTACATTACGCCGGTATTTAGATACGAAAAGCCGCAGGCAGGAAGACTTCGTGAGCATCACCAGTTCGGAATAGAGGTATACGGTAGTGAGTCTGCCGTTACGGATGCAGAAGTAATTTTAATAGCGTCATTGCTTTTTGAAAAGCTCAACATCAAAAATTTGACTCTCAATATCAACTCTATCGGATGTCCTACCTGCAGGGCAGAATATAACAAAGCGCTCAAAGAGTATTATAGACCTCATCTTGACGATATGTGCGAGACCTGCAGAGAGAGATTTGATAAGAACCCTTTGAGAATACTCGATTGCAAAGAAGAAAAATGCAAGGAGATCAACAAAAACGCTCCTGCGATAACCGATTACCTTTGCGACGACTGTAAGACGCATTTTGAAAGCTTAAAAGAGTACTTAACGGCAATGAATATACCTTTCGTAGTCAATTCAAGGATAGTAAGAGGTCTTGACTATTATACAAGGACGGTATTCGAATTCGTATCAAACAACATAGGTTCACAAGGCACGGTTTGCGGCGGCGGAAGATACGACGGCTTGGTCGAACAGCTCGGCGGTAAGCATACGCCTTGTGCAGGCTTCGGTATGGGCATTGAGAGATTGTTGCTTTTAATGGACTCCGTTGGAATAGATATTCCTGAAAACGACGGAATTTCCGTATACTTCGCAACTTTTGGCGAAAATGCACTCAAAAAAGCATTGCTTTATACCTCGCTCTTGCGAAAAGCAGGTGTTTCTGCCGACTTTGATCACTTGAATAAGTCTTTTAAGGCTCAGTTCAAGTACGCAAACAAGATAAACGCAAAATACGTAGTATCTATCGGCGATGACGAGATAAACAGCGGCGTTTTAAAAGTTAAGAATATGCAAAACGGCGAAGAGACCACTTGTGATATTGCCGAGTTTGAAGAGTCTATTAAAAAGGCCGAAACGGCATCGATTATTTTCGCATAATGCGTGAAACAGGTGTTGTTGCAAGCGTTTCAGGACGCTATGCAAAGGTCCAAATGGAAAGAAAGCAGGGGTGTAAAGACTGTAATCTTTGCGGCTTCGGTAAAAATGAGAAGACCGTTATGCTGAACGTTATCAACGATAGCAACGCTAAAGTTGGTGATATTGCAGAAGTTGAGTTTTCTACCGTTGAAGTTACTAAGGCGATAAGCGTTATATATATCGTTCCCGTTATTTTAGCGGGGCTTGGTATACTTATCACCTCACTGCTTCACATGAGCGAAGCCGTGCAGCTTAGTGTTGCGTTTTGTATGCTCTCTCTTTCCGTTTTGTTCATATATTTATTTGAAAGATCCTTCAAAAAGAGGGAATCTCTGCCAAGAATAGTAAACGTCGTCAAGGAGAAAGAAAGTGATTGACTTTAAGTACGTTACCGAGAATAATTATGATCAACTTTTGAAAAACAGCGATAAGCCCATAATGATATATTTCTGGACGCTGTGGTCTTCCGACTGTAAAAGAGATGAGATTGCTCTCAACAAAACGAAAGAACGCTTTTGCGATGCAATAGAGTATTTCGCAGTCAACTTAGACGAATGCCCGAATTTAAGGGAAAGGCTCAACATAAATATTGTGCCGACCGTAATGTTTTACAAAAACGGCGATTACACGGCAAAAGAGATTGGATTAAAGTCTGAAGCGATATATTACTCACATGTTTCGCGGCTCTTAGGCGATAATAATTAAAAATATCGGAGGGAACTATGGAAAACTATCTCAACACGGTAAAGGCTTATGACCCTGAGCTTTATAGTGCAATGAACAGCGAGCTTGAACGCCAAAGAGGCAATATCGAGCTTATTGCGAGCGAAAATTTCGTTAGCCCTGCGGTATTAGAGGCTATGGGCAGTGTTTTAACGAATAAATACGCAGAGGGCTATCCGTCTCGCAGATATTACGGCGGCTGTCAATATATCGACGTCGTCGAATCGTTAGCTATCGAGCGTGCAAAAAAGCTCTTCGGCGCAGAGCACGCTAACGTTCAGCCTCACTGCGGGGCAAACGCAAATTTGGCGGTATATTTTGCCGCATTGACTCCGGGAGATACCATTTTAGGTATGAGCCTTGCTCACGGCGGACATTTGACTCACGGAAGCCCGGTTAATATTTCCGGCAAATACTTCAATATAGTCTCCTACGGCGTAGATAAGGAAACCTGTATGATCGATTATGAAGAAGTAAGGCGCATTGCAATTGAATCAAAACCTAAGTTGATAGTAGCAGGCGCATCCGCATACCCGAGAAAGATAGATTTCAAGCGTTTCAGAGAAATTGCTGACGAGGTAGGTGCATATCTCATGGTAGATATGGCACATATCGCAGGTCTGATCATCTCGGGAGATCATGAAAGCCCTGTTCCGTACGCTGATTTCGTTACGACGACTACGCATAAGACGTTGAGAGGCCCTCGAGGTGGAATGATACTTTGCAAAGAAAAGTACGCTAAAATGATAGATAAAGCTGTTTTTCCGGGCATTCAGGGCGGACCTTTAGAGCATATCATCGCAGGAAAGGCAGTAGCGTTCAAAGAGGCATTGAGTGACGAATACGTCGAGTATCAGCATCAAATAGTTAAAAACGCAAAGGCTCTTGAAAATGCGCTTCGTGAAAGAGGCGTTAAGATGGTGAGCGACGGTACCGATAATCACTTGATACTTATCGACTTAACGGATAAAGAGATCACCGGAAAAGAGCTTGAAATGCTCCTTGATAAAGCGCATATAACGGTCAATAAAAATGCGATCCCCTTCGATCCCAAAGGTCCGAACGTTACTAGCGGCATAAGGATCGGCACGCCTGCAATGACTACACGAGGCATGAAAGAGCCTGAAATGAAAAAGATTGCAAATTTTATTGCAGATATTATCGAAAATGGTGAAAAATCGGTTGACGAAACGACCCAAAAAGTTGTAGAATTACTGAGTAAGTTTCCTTTATATGCTTAAAGAAACTTATTGATACCAAGATCTGGGTATGGCGCAGTTTGGTAGCGCGCTTGAATGGGGTTCAAGAGGTCGGAAGTTCAAATCTTCTTACCCAGACCATCTAAAGCAATAAAGGATTGACTTAACGTCAGTCCTTTTTGTTTTATAAACGAGATTATGAATATTACCGAAAACGCAAACAATTTAATAAAAGAGATAGAGGCGCTTAATAAGTGTGTTACTATCGTAGCCGCAAGCAAAACTCAAGGTATTGGGAATATAGAACAAGCAAGGCTTGGCGGTATAACCGTGTTTGGCGAAAACCGAGTTCAGGAATTTTCTGAAAAGTTTGGAAAGATAGACGTTAAATGGCACTTTATCGGACATCTTCAAACGAATAAGGTCAAACAAGTCGTCGGCAAAGCCGAGCTTATACATTCAGTCGACAGCAAAAGACTTGTTGACGAGATAGATATATGCGCTGAAAAGCTTGGTGTTATACAAAAAGTTCTTTTAGAGATAAATATCGGCCGTGAGGAATCAAAATCGGGCGTTTTACCCGAAAATTTCGACGAGTTATATTATTACACCATTTCAAAGAAAAGCGTAAACGTCGTCGGAATAATGTCCGTGATGCCAAAAAATGTCGATGAAGAATTATATTTGCAATTAAAAGAGATTTATGATAGAATAAGAAAAGAGAACGAAAATATCGCAATACTTTCATGCGGAATGAGCGGAGATTATGAAACTGCGATAAAAAACGGCTCTAATATGATCAGAATCGGAACTAAAATATTCGGAAGAAGAGTATTGAAGGAGATATAATGAGAGGTCCTACAGACGCAACGACGTATTACAATAGCAATAAAAATTCTTTTGCGATATTTCACCCGAAGTCTTTTGACGACGTTGAAAGCGCAATTTCAATGCTTCGTGATCAGCATACTATAATAGTTTATCTCGATAAGCTCAAAGCAGAGGATGCACAGAGAGTATTAGATCTTTTATCGGGAGCAGTTTTTGCGTTGAACGGCAACGTTTTCGAGATGCAAAAGGATATTTTTATGATGACGTCTAGCAACGTCGATATAATCAGCGATACTTGATATGGGAATTGTAATTGCGGTAATAATCGCTGTTTTAGCGGTAATATTAGATCAGATAACAAAGCATATAGTCGTTACAAATATGTTTTTGGGGCAGACATTGCCTGTTATCAAAGATATTTTTCATTTTACTTACGTGAGAAATACAGGCGCTGCGTTCTCTATATTAAGCGACGGTATGGTATTTTTCTATATCATTACGCCGATTGCGTTAGCGGCTTTTATCTATATCATGATAAAAGAGCGAAAAGGCAGCAAATACCAGCTTGCGCTTTTGGGCGGTATAGTTGGCGGCACGATAGGCAATTTTATCGATAGGGTAGCATACGGCTACGTTATCGACTTTATCGATTGCAGGTTTATCGACTTTGCGATATTCAACGTTGCGGATATATTCTTGACCTGTTGTATATTCTTGTATGTATTCTATTTGATCTTAGAGCTTATAAAAGATGTAAAAAAGGAAAAGGCGAAAAAGAATGACTGATAACGCTCCGATAATAATCAACGTTGAAGAGAACGGACAAAGGCTTGACGCATATATTGCGGAGAGCCTTGATTTGTTTTCTCGCTCGAAAATAAAAACGCTTATCGAAAAGGGAGACGTTACTGTAAACGGAAAAACGCTCAAAAGCTCGTATTCCGTTAAGGATGGAGATGTTATCGAGATAAAGCCGCAGGAGCTTATTCCGTGCGAAATTTTGCCTGAAAACGACGTTCAATTCAATATCGTATACGAGGATGAGGATATCGCAGTTATAAACAAACCGCAAGGGCTTATCGTGCACCCTACAAGCTCGATTCGTAGCGGTACGTTAGTTAACGGACTTCTTGCAAGGCTTGATAATTTAAGCGGAATAAACGGCGTTTTACGCCCCGGAATAGTCCATAGAATAGACAAAGATACATCGGGACTTTTAGTCGTTGCCAAAAACGACGTAGCGCATCAAAGCTTAGCTGAACAGATCGCTAAAAAAGAGGCAAGGCGTAGCTACCTTGCGATAAATGAGGGAATCATCAAAGAAGATAGCGGCGAGATAGAGACTTATATTGGAAGAAATCCTAAAGATCGCAAGAGCATGGCGGTCGTAAAAGACGGCAAAATTGCGATAACGGATTTCAAGGTATTGGAACGCTTTAAGAACAATACTTATACGAGATTTGACTTAAAAACAGGTCGTACTCACCAGATAAGAGTACATAGCAAGTATATCGGACATCCGATAGTAGGGGATAAGGTATACGGCTACGAGAAGCAACGTTTTAATCTTAACGGTCAGCTTCTTCACGCAGAGACCTTGGTTTTAGTCCATCCCAGATCGGGAGAGGCGATGGAGTTTCACGCAGATCTTCCCAAATATTTCGTAGACGTACTGACCACACTCAGAAATACAAAATAAATAGTTTTAAAGTACCAAAATCTTAAAAAAGATGTAATTATTCCGATAATGCAGTTATTTTGCGAATAATTATTGATTATATAAATAAAACGCACTCACTAAACGAATCAAACAGGCATACAAGCCTTTCAAAGCGTAGTGGGTGCGTTTAATAATATTTAGTTTATTTCGTATTTATCTTTTACAAGCTCAAAGAGCGTTTGATCAAAAGCGTATTTGTCTTTCAACGCTTTAATATTCTCAAAATTTTTCTTGTTAACTCCGCTTGTATTAGTTGCTCTTATCATGAGATTTTTAGGAGAATGCGCAAGGTCTACGAATTCCAAAATATCAACGGAATAGCCCATATCTTCGAGAATATTTCCTCGGATGGCGTCGGTAAGGAGTGCGGAACAACGCTCTTTTATTATGCCGTATTTCGTCAATATATCGAGATCTCCGCCTTTTTTGAGGCTAAGGTTTATCTCATGCTGGCAGCAGGGAACGGAGAATATATATTTAACGTTTTTGTGAATTGCGTAAGAAAGTGCATAGTCTGTAGCAGTATCGCACGCATGTAGGCTTATTACCATATCGATATGTTCGTTTGATAAAGTATCTTTCGATACGTCGGCTTTAACGAATCGTAGATCATTATAGCCATATTTTTTAGCAATCGCATTGCAGTCTTTTACGATGTCTTCTTTAAGGTCGTAACCGATAATGTTTGCTTTGATGCCTTTTACCTTGCAGAAATAATAGTAAACGATAAAGGTGAGGTATGACTTTCCGCAACCAAAATCAAGGATAGATATCTCTTTTAAATCCGATTTTTTAAAGCAATCGTCTATAAGTTCGATAAATCTATTGATCTGGCGATATTTATCGTATTTACTGTTTACTATTTTGAGATCCTTTGTAAATACGCCAAGATCGACGAGTGCAGGGATATTTTCGCCCTCGTTTAAGATATATTGTTTTTTTCTGTTGTTTTCATTAGACGTAGACTTTAAGTTGTTAGCGGATACGACTTGCTTTACCGTTTCACCGTTAATAAAATAAGTCGTCGTTGTGCCTTCTTGATGTACGGCAATTTGGCGATAGTTTTTCGAAAGAACTGTATTTAAGTAGTTTCCGACGTTTTCAAACTTGATATTCTCATGAAATACCTGCTTATTTTTGAATTTTTCGACTTGCGCATAGCTTTCGCCTTTCAATGTAATAGGTCGAATTATTCGTTTTTCGTACTCGTAGTTATGATTTGGTTTTGTTGCAACAATTTTGATGAATCCATTTTCAATATTGATCATTTTTGTAATTCCTTATGCTCCTTTGGCTCACATATAATGCTATAATTTGTGTTATATATAACGAGTCCTAATTTGCCGTTTGGCGGCTTTTTAACGTTTTTTACCTCAGTATAATCGACTTCTACCTTACTTGAAGTTCGCTCATCAGAGTAGTATGCCGCTATCTCGGCTGCAACGACGTAAACGTCGTCCGGGATGGGGCCATTTTGCTTAGCTTTTACTAAAACGTGAGAACCGAACGCTTTTTTAACGTGGAACCAAACGTCGTTTCCTCGTCCTAATTTATGAGTAACATATTCGTTTTCAGTCGAGCTTCTTCCGACGTATATAGTAAAACCGTTATATAAATACTCTCTTGGTTTAGCTGTAACTTCCGCTTTTTTCTTAGACTGCTTTGGTTTTTGTATTACTCCGCTCGCAATAAGGTCGTTTTCAATAAGCTCCAATTCATTTATTTCGGTAACGTTATTCAGCGTCGAGCGAATGCTTTTCAGCATATTTAAGTGCGCTTGCGACTCGATTATCTGCTCGGTTACGAATTCAATAGTACGTTTTTTCTTGTTATATCTTCTATAATAATTCTGTGCGTTTGAAGAAGGGGAGAGTGCGGGATCAAGCTTAATAGTAATGGGCATAACGGGATCTTCGTAATAATTATCAACAATAACTTCGCTTGCCTTTTGCTGGATCCTGTATATATTAGTCGTAATAAGCTCTCCGCAAATTCTGTCTTTTTCAAGATCTTCAGAATCTTTAAGCTGATTCATTTGCGCAGTAAGCTTTTTCTCCGTTCTTGAAATATTGTGCTTGATAATATCATTCAAGCGTTTCCCATGCTCTTTTATGCGCAAAACATTATCTTTCTCGGAATAATAAGTGTCTATTGCTTCGTTCAGTGTAGGGAAATACCGATATTCAAGCTGTAATGTATCGTAATTGATAACGAAGTAATCTTCAACCTTGCCGTTTTTATAGCCAACGCACGGTGAAGCGTTTTTGAAATCACACAACGATCTTATTCGCTCTGAAAGCTCGTTTTCGCTTGTTATAGTATCGTTTCTAGTTAAATACGTTGCCGTTTGATAAGAATATCCGCTGACCAATTCAAGAATATCCTTTGCGGTATACGGTTTGCTTAGCGTTGTTATTGCTTTTTCTATAGTGGCGATATCGTCAAAGGCTATCTTTTCGTTTTCGGGGAATGAATACTTGATACCGCTCATTATCATTCGCTTTGCCTTTTCGTCGTCAAGAGAGGTCTTTTTAAGCGAGCCCAATATCTTTCCGTCGCAGTCGGTAAGTATAATGTTGCTCTGCTTAGAAATAAGCTCTGCAAAAAGCCTTAGCGAAATGGTATCTTTCATCTCGTTCTTTGAGCTAAGCTCAAGAGCTATAATTCTGTCGCTGTTCGGGCTATATACTTTTTCGATCGTTGCTCCGACGAGGTGTTTTCTGAGGAGCATACAAAATGAAGGAGCTGTTATAGGATTAGCTTTATCTCTTTCCGTTATATGACACCTCGGTACGTTTGCGTTGGCAGAGACTGCAAGTTTTTTCGTTCCGATCCTTGTGTATACAGTCAAAACGATTTCGTCCTTTTCAGGTTGATTTATCTTAGTGATCTTGCCGCCCGATAATATATCGTTAAGTTCTTTTGATATGTAAGAGATCGTAAGTGCGTCGCCCGGCATTTTTTAGCTCCTAATCGTTATTTCGATGTTATTGTATAACATTTTATTTGCATAAATCAATTAAATGTGCTAAAATGTTTACTACAAAAAAAATGATTATAATGCACTACTATGTAGTTCGGAGGATTTATGAACAGTAATATTGAGAAAATCGAAAAAAGCCAACTTAAGATCACGATCGAATTAAACGCCGAAGAATGGCAGGAAATGAACGTCTTGGCGTATAACAAGACCAAAAATAAATATCCTGTTCAGGGCTTCAGAAAGGGCAAAGCTCCTATGAAGGTTTTGCAGAATGCTTACGGAGAAGGCGTTTTCTACGAGGAAGCAATAAACGAAGCTTTTGTTAAGTATTATTACGATATACTTGACAAAAACGAGGAGATATTCCCCGTGGGACAGCCTGATCTCGACGTTGAGACCATCTCTAAGGACGGAATCAAACTCGTAGCTATAGTTCCCGTAAAACCCGAGGTAGAACTTGGACAGTATAAGGGTATTAAATTCGATAAAATAGAGTATAATGTTAAAGATGCCGACGTCAAGAAAGAGCTTGAGAAAAAGCGTGAGGACGCAGGCAGAATGGTAGACGTAGAGGGCAGAGCTGCTGCAAACGGAGACACCGCTAACATTGATTTCGAGGGAAGCGTTGACGGCGTTAAGTTCGACGGCGGTGCAGCTCAGGGCTATGACCTTGTTTTGGGTTCTAACTCTTTCATCCCCGGCTTCGAAGACGGCGTTGTAGGTATGAACATTGGCGAGGAAAAAGACATTCCCGTAACCTTCCCCGAGAACTACGGCGAAGCAACACTTGCTGGAAAGGCTGCCGTTTTCAAAGTTAAGCTCAACTCCTTGCAGGTAAAAGAGCTTCCTGCTCTTGACGACGAATTCGCAAAAGACGTTTCTGAGTTCGATACGTTGAAAGAGCTCAAGAAAGACATCAAGGCAAAACTCGTTGCGGAGAACGAGAGAAAGGCTGCTTACGAGCTCGAGGATAAGATGCTCGAAACCGTCGTAGAAAACAGCACGATGGAGCTTCCCGACGCTCTTATCGAAAGCCAGATCGACCATATGGTACAGGACTTCAACTACCGCTTGATGTATCAAGGAATGAACGTTGAGACCTACCTCAAGTATACAGGAACGACGATGGACGCTTTCAGAAGCAACTTCCGTGACGAAGCTATCAAGTCTTGCAAGGCTCAGCTCGTTATCGACAAGCTCATCACTGTTGAGAACATCAAGGCAGAGGATGCTGATATCGACGAAGAGATCAAGCCCATGGCTGAAAACGCTAAGAAGACGCTTGAGGAGTATAAAGCAGCTCTTAACCCCGAGCAGATCGATTACATTTCCAGAAACGTTATCATCAAAAAGCTCTTCGACCTTTTGAAGAAAGAGAACACAGTTGAATAATTCAAATTAAGGACAGAAAATAATGAGTGAGATCAGAAATAACCTTATCCCTATGGTCGTCGAACAGACGTCGAGGGGAGAGCGTTCCTACGATATTTATTCAAAGCTTTTAGAAGACAGAATAATCTTTATTACGGGCGAGATCAACGATGCGACGGCGAATACCGTCGTCGCACAGCTACTTTATCTCGAGTCTAAGGACCCTGATAAGGACATATGCCTCTATATCAACAGCCCCGGCGGTAGCGTTACCGCAGGTCTTGCGATATACGACACGATGCAATACGTAAAGTGCGACGTTCAGACAATATGTATCGGCCTTGCAGCTAGCATGGGTGCATTCTTGCTTTCTTCCGGAACGAAAGGTAAACGCTTTGCGCTCCCAAACAGCGAGATAATGATCCATCAGCCATTGGGCGGTGCTCAAGGGCAGGCATCCGATATTGCCATTCAGGCTAACCATATTTTGAAGACAAAGAAGAGACTTAACGATATTCTCGCTCAAAATACCAATCAGCCTTTAAGACAGATCGAAAAGGATACCGATAGAGACAATTTTATGTCTGCTGACGAAGCGCTTTCTTACGGTCTTATTGATAAGGTTATAGTCAACAGAAAATAATCGGAGATTTTAATGAAAAATAATAAGGACTTGATTTGTTCTTTTTGCGGCAGACCCAAAGAACTCGTCAATAAATTAATAGCCGGACCTAACGGAGTTCTCATCTGCGACCAATGCGTCGAAGTGTGCGAAAGGATACTTAAAGACGAATCCTCTTTGAATAGAGAAGATGAGCAAATTAATCTTCTGCCGCCTTCCAAGATCAAAGAAAAACTCGACGAGTATATTATTGGTCAGGATGAAGCTAAACGAGTTCTTTCAGTAGCCGTCTACAATCACTACAAAAGAATAAATTCGATGTCCGCAGCTCCTTGCGACGACGTAGAGCTTGAAAAAAGCAACGTCCTTTTGTTAGGACCTACGGGCTCGGGTAAAACGCTTCTTGCAAAAACGCTTGCAAAAATATTGAACGTACCGTTCGCTATGGCAGATGCAACGACGCTTACTGAGGCTGGATACGTCGGTGAAGACGTTGAAAACATCCTGTTAAAGCTGATAAAAGCTGCTGATTACGACGTCAAGCGTGCCGAAGTCGGTATAGTTTATATTGACGAGATAGACAAGATAGCTCGAAAGAGTGAAAATATGTCCATTACTCGAGATGTTTCAGGTGAGGGAGTTCAGCAGGCACTATTGAAGATCATCGAATCTACGGTCGCAAACGTACCGCCGCAGGGTGGAAGAAAGCATCCGCAGCAGGATTTTATTCAGATTGACACGACTAACATCTTGTTTATCGTCGGTGGAGCGTTCGTTGGTCTTGATAAGATAATCGAAAAGCGTAAAGATACGTCATCTCTCGGGTTTACGGGCGAGCTTTCTAAAAGCGGAAACGATATTTCAGAAGTGCTCAAAGACGTTCAGCCGCAAGATCTTCAGAAATACGGTTTGATTCCCGAATTTATCGGAAGAATTCCCGTAGCAGTTTCTCTCGATCCGTTGGATGAGGACGCATTGATAAAGATATTGACAGAGCCTAAAAACGCACTACTCAAGCAATATAAGAAGCTGTTTGATATCGATAACGTAGATCTCGAGTTTGAAAATGACGCAATAAGAGCTGTCGCAAAGAAGGCTATTGCATTAAAGACAGGCGCAAGAGCGCTCAGAACGACGCTCGAAAAGTCAGTGCTTTCATTGATGTATTCAATCCCCGACGACAGATCTATTAGAAAGGTAACCGTAACTGAAGGCTTTATTGAAAGAGGAGAAGCCCCCGTTATTGAACGAGATAATACAAAATCTGCTTAATTATTCTTGAAATTATTGCGTTTTACGCATAATTATATTATTTAACGGGTTACTATGCTGTAGCCCGTATTTGTTTTACTATGGATAAAATACTTAAAAACATACCGCTTATCGCACTTCGAGGCATAGTACTTTTCCCCGATACCGTAACTAATATTGACATATCAAGGGATAAATCGCTTAACGTAATTAAAGAGCTTGACAGTTCAACTGATTACGTTGCTTTCGCATCTCAATCCGATCCTCGCATTCAAGACCCTAAAACGAGCGACCTTATGACTACTTGCGTTCTCGCAAAAGTCAATACCGTTTTCAACGGCAAGGATATGATCAAGATACGTATTTTTGCCGAGTTGAGAGGAAAGATATTGAATTTTAGTGAGAACGATAAAAAGTTCGTTGCCGATATCGAGGTGATTGAAGAATCTGAGCTGTCAAAGGTAAAAGCCGAGGCGTTGACGAGAATTCTCGAAGCCCAGTTTACCGATTACGTTAAGTTTGATAAGGCTATTCCTAAAGACTCGCTCTTGGAGTTTTTTGAAACTGCAGATACGGTCAAGCTCATCAACGTGCTTTCATCGGCACTTCTTAAAAACGACAAGGATAAGGCTGTTATGCTTGAAACAGTCGATAACGACGAGAGACTTGATCTTCTCGTAGGCTTTGTCGGAAAAGAGCTTGAAATATTTGCGATCAACAAAGATATTGCGAAAAAAGTTCAGAAAAACGTCGAGGAAAACCAAAAAGAGTATTATCTCAGAGAGCAGCTAAGAGTTATTTCCGACGAATTAGGCGACGATCTTGACGAATGCGACGAGTACAGAAAAAAGATACGTGCGCTTGGAATTAAAAACGAGGACACCATTGAAAAGCTTGAAAAAGAGATAAACAGGCTTTCAAAGCTTCAGCCAAATTCTCCCGATAGCGGCGTTATCAGGTCGTATCTTGATTGGATAATCGAGCTTCCATGGGAGAAAGAGTCTGCTGATAATTACGATGTTATCAATGCAAAAAAGATACTTGATGAAGATCATTACGGTTTAGAGAAGATAAAAGAAAGAATACTCGAATATTTGTCCGTTAAGATAGTATCGGGTAATCCCAAAGGCACTATATTATGTCTTGTCGGACCTCCGGGAGTTGGCAAGACGTCAATAGCAAGGTCTATTGCTCGTGCGACAAATAAAAACTTCGTGCGTATGAGCCTTGGCGGCATAAAGGACGAATCCGAGATAAGAGGGCATAGACGTACTTACGTTGGTGCAATGCCGGGACGCATTATCTACAACATGCGCAATTCAAAGACGATAAATCCCGTCTTCTTGCTTGACGAGATAGATAAAATGACCTCAGATTTCAGAGGCGATCCGTCGAGTGCGCTTTTAGAGGTATTAGACCCCGAGATTAACGCTACGTTCAGGGATAATTTCTTAGAAGTACCGTACGACCTTTCAAAAGTATTTTTCATTGCAACGGCAAACTCTCTCGATTCGATACCGCTTCCGCTGCTTGACCGTATGGAGATAATCGAGCTTTCAGGCTACACTGCTGACGAGAAGAAGGAAATAGCTAAGCGTTATTTGGTAAATAAAGCATTGAATGCGACCGGTCTTACCGATAAAAACGTTACGATAACGGACGGAGCAATCGAAAATATCATTTCCCACTACACCCGAGAATCTGGCGTCAGAACGCTTGAAAGAACTATTGAAAAAGTATTCAGGCGCGTCGATTATTTAAGCTTAATGGGCGAAATTTCGCTTAAAAACGGCTTAATTATCGATGATGACCTTGAGAAATACTTAGGTGTCAGAAAATACTCCGAAGACGACGTTATCGCATCTGATTCCGTAGGCTCTGCCGTTGGACTTGCTTGGACAAGTGTAGGCGGAGTAACACTCAACGTTGAAGCGTCGGTCATGAACGGAAAAGGCGAAATATTGCTTACCGGTAAGCTTGGCGACGTAATGAAGGAGTCCGCTCGTATCGCGATAAGCTATCTTCGTGCGAACGCAAAATCGCTTGGTATAGAGGAAAGTGCTCTTACTGATAAAGACATTCACTTGCACGTTCCCGAGGGCGCAACTCCAAAGGACGGACCGAGTGCAGGTATTACGATCGCTTCTGCAATACTTTCCGCCGTTACGGGTAAAAAACTCGACCACAAAGTCGCAATGACGGGCGAACTTACGTTAACAGGCAGAGTTCTTCCAATTGGCGGATTAAAGGAAAAGATACTTGCTGCGGTAAGAAGCGAAATAAAGACCGTTATCATTCCAAAAGCCAACGAAAAAGATCTCTCTGAGATCCCGTCCGAAATATTGAACGAAATAGAGGTTTTATTTGTTTCTAACGTAAACGAAGTATTTGATAGGGTGATAATATGCTAAGCATCAAGAAATCAGAGTTTATCAAATCCGCCGCCGACAAAAACGGCTTTATTATGTCAGATCTCGGTCAGATAGTCGTTGGAGGTAAGTCTAACGTAGGCAAGTCCTCGTTTATAAACTTTCTCTGCAACAACTATAAGCTTGCAAGGACGTCTAACACGCCAGGTCGCACGAGACTTGTCAATTATTTTCTTATTAATAACGACTTTTTTCTCGTCGATCTTCCCGGTTACGGTTACGCAAAAGGTGCAAAGGGCGAGATAGAGTATTGGGCGCAGATGATGAACGACTACTTTGAGACGAGTAAAGACGTCATAAAGCGCGTAATATTCTTAGTCGATTGTAGGCATCTTCCCACAAACGAAGACTTGAAGTTTGCTTCTTATCTCAACTATTACAGACTTCCGTTTTCCGTAATTGCAACTAAGGCGGACAAGCTTTCTAGAGCGCAACTCAAGCGCAATCTTATCGATATAGCGAACGCACTGAAAATAGGCCGCTCTGATATATTTGCCGTCTCATCGCAAAACAGGCTTGGAAAAGAAGATGTATTATCTCTTATTGAAAGGTCGTTGGCGTTTGAAGAAGAACTCGTTGAAGATTTAGAAGAAACGGAAAATTAACCAAGCTTCTCTAAAAAATATCTTATCCGTCTCTTTATTAAAAAACGGTATAAATTACTGTAAAAACTCAAATTTAAGCTCTTAAAAACGCTTTTTGCGCTATTAAGAGCTTTTTATTTTAGAATAAGTCGTACGTTTTATATATCGTGTTTGTGATATAAGGGCTTCCTATCTTGCCACCAACAACGAACGGAGTTATTTCGATGCGTATATCTCCCGACACGCTTGACACTTCAAACTCAATGGTATTTCCGTGCCCTTCAATAATACCAAGCTCCTCGCCGGTTATAGAGTTTGTGAGTTTATAGTTATATATCGGCTTTGTATCAAGCGACAATATTACACTTTCGTTATCAAGATATAAAGTTGCCTTTTCAACAATAGGAAAAGAAAATATTGTTGAAGTCTCGCTTGGCGCATTTTTAACGGAAAAATACTCTTCCAAAACGTACACTTTAGGCGTATCGGAACTTGCTAAAAGCGTTTTACCTTCTTTTTCGGTAAGATACTTGTCAATAGAAAGCTTGACTACGCCGTCAGGCTTTGTTATAGGCGAATTTACGCTTTCTATTACGCCGAAAATACTTGCAACGTTGTCGGTAGGTATTGAGCCGCCGCCTACGTTTTTAGGAATAATATTGCCGTCTATGCTCGTTATAAATGACATTACGATAAAGTTATCGTCGTAGGCGATAGAGTAGCAGTCGGAGTTTTTGGTGTCGTCTCCGTTCGTTCCCGTTTTAGCGTATAGCGTGATTGGAAGTTTGTTTAGCTTTTTTGCCGTTCCGCTTTTTGCAGTCTCTTCAAGAAAAGTGCTTATAATATAAGCTGTTTCTTCCGAAAACACTCTTTGTTTTAATATTTCTCGCTCGTAAAGGACATTGCCGTCGTCATCCTCGATGCGCTTTATCGTTGAGGGACTTATTCGCTCGCCGCCGTTCAGAAATAGAGTATATGACGATGCTATTTCAAGCGGTGTGATTCCCTTTTCTGTTGCACCGAGCGCTGCCGATAATCCGTCGTTTTCCGTAAGCTCGACACCAAGCCTTGAACTGTATTTTTTGATCTGTTTTTCTGAAAGCGTGTTATAAAGCTTGACTGCAACGGTGTTTAAGCTCTTCGAAAGTGCCGTTTTAACGCTTACGTTGCCATAATAAATATTCTTATAGTTGGATGGAGAATAGCCGTTAAAATCCGTTTTTGCGTCGCTTATATAGGTTGTAGAAGTGATGACCCCTTCTTCAAAGCACGGTGCGTAAACGAGCAGCGGTTTTATAAGAGAGGCTACGTTGCCACGCTTATTTATCAGCCCGACACTTGTTTCATTTAGGTATATCACCTCGCCGCTTTTTCCGATTATCAGCTCTCCGCCTGCGTATTTTTTGCTTGTTAAAGACGCTATTTTGCCGTTAAAGTCGTCGTAATACGTGTAGACCTCATACGCCTTGTCGGTGGATTTTTCGCCTAAAATACGTTCAACCTCGCTTTCCGCAAGCGTGATATATGGGTTCTGCTTGTTTATCTCGTGAACGCTAAGCGCTATCTTCGTATCAACTAATTCTTCATAACGCTTATCGTTGATGTAGCCTGACCGCTCCATGGCTTTCAAGACCACGTTTCTGCGCTCTCTTGATTTATTCTCGTCTTTTGTTGGAGAATACAATGAGGGGGCTTTGATAAGTCCTGCAAGAGTTGCCGCCTCTTCAACGGAAAGCTCCGCAGGCTTTTTCCCGAAATAGTGGTAAGATGCGTTTGTGATGCCGTACGCACCGTCTCCAAAATATATTGCGCTTAGGTACATCGAGAGTATCTCTTCCTTTGAGTATTTTTTCTCCAAGCGCATTGTGATATTAATCTCCTTAAGCTTTCTGGAAATGCGCTTTTCGCTATTTAAAAGCGTATTCTTTACAAGCTGTTGGCTTATCGTCGAAGCACCTTCCTTATACGACATCGTAAAAAGATTTTTTATGCTTGCCTTAATAAGCCTTATTACGTCTATGCCGTTATGATCGAAAAACCGTTTATCCTCAACTGAAACGAAAGCGTTTATTACGTTTTGTCCAAGCTCATCAAATTCAGTATAGTGATAATTTGATGTGGGACATTCAATAAGATCGCCTTTTGCGTCATAAAACTCATATCTATTGAAATTTTGCTTCAATTTTGTCTCGTCAAGCAATATAGTGTTCGCCGACATGTATACGATCAACCCGTAAATCCCTGCAAACACAGCTATGGAGGAGACAAGTATTAAAATTATTGTAAGTATTCTTTTTGCAGTGTTCATTTTTAGTTATTATCTCGCAAAATATGCGAAAATATGTTGAGTTTTTGAAGATTTGCAGGTATAATGCATATGGAGGAATTTACATTGTTTTACCACATAATCACTTACGGATGCCAAATGAACGTACACGAGTCTGAAAAGCTTGCGGGACAGCTTGCTTCTTTGGACTATACGGAAACTACGGATATAAATAACGCAGACATAATCGTATTCAATACTTGCACGATAAGAGAAAACGCCGTATCAAAAGCATACGGCAATATCGGAGCGTTGAAAAAGCTGAAACGAGAGAAAAAGGGGCTTATTATCGCTGTTGGCGGTTGTATGACACAGGACTTAGCGCAAGCTGAGGACTTAAAGAAAAAATTCCCGTTTATTGATATTGTTTTCGGTACGCATAACTTGTGTGAATTCGGCGATATGGTTCAAAAGAAGCTTGAAACAAATAAAAAACTGTTTTTGATCCCTGAATCGGAAAAGGGCTACGATAAAGAAGCCGTATCGCTCAGAACGAGCTTCCCAAACGCTTGGGTAAATATCATGTACGGCTGCAACAACTTCTGTACGTATTGCATCGTGCCGTACGTAAGAGGCCGTGAAAGAAGCAGACCGTACGAAGATATCGTCAATGAAGTCAAAGGACTTTTAGCGGAAGGCTACAAAGAGATAACGCTTTTAGGACAGAATGTAAACTCTTACGGTAACGATCTTTCTTCAAGCGGTTGCTCGTTCCCGAAACTCTTAGAGATGCTTGCCACGTTACCGTATAAATACAGGCTGCGCTTCATGACGTCGCATCCTAAAGACTTTTCTAAGGAGCTCGTTGACGTGATAGCAAAACATGACAACATATGTAATTTTATTCATATTCCGTGTCAATCGGGTTCAACGAACGTATTAGCTCGAATGAACAGACGCTATTCAAGAGAGCAATATCTTGAAAAGATAGAGTACATCAAAACGGGGATTAAGAACTGTGCAATAAGCACGGATATTATGGTCGGTTTCCCCGGAGAGACTGAAGAGGACTTCCAGGAGACTTTGTCTCTCGTAAAAGACGTACGCTTTTCAAACGCATTTATGTTTGAGTACTCGCCAAGGCACGGTACTAAGGCGGCGGATATGGAGGATCAAATACCTCCTGAGGTTAAAACGGATAGAATACAAAGACTTATCAAAACCGTCAACGGAATATCAAAAGAGATATCAGATTCATTTATAGGAAAGACGTTAGAGGTGCTCGTAGAGGACTTCGGAGACGGATATGCTTGCGGTAGGGACGAGCTTGGCAAGATGGTAAGCTTCCCGTATGACGGAGAAAAAGACAAGCTTTTAGGAAAATTCGTTTTAGTTAAAATATTATCTACGACTATATCCGCATTGAAGGGTGAATTGACTGAAGTAGTGAGGTAAAAAATGGCACTTTCACCAATGATGAAACAATATATGGCGACCAAAGAACAGTATCCCGATTGCATACTCATGTATAGAGTTGGCGATTTTTATGAAATGTTCTTTGACGATGCCGTTAACGCATCAAAAATATTAGGACTTACCTTGACGGGCAAAGACTGTGGACTTTCAGAAAGAGCGCCAATGTGCGGCGTTCCTTATCACGCAGTTACGACTTATATTAACAACCTCGTTGAGGCAGGGCAAAAGGTAGCTATTTGCGATCAGCTGACTGAGCCTTCTAAAGGCGAGCTCGTTCAAAGGGGCGTTACGAGGGTAGTTACCGCAGGAACGAAGACGGATAACGACATGCTCGACGAGAAGTCAAATAACTACATTGCTTGCGTTGCAAAAGACGGTACTATATACGGTATCGCTTGGGCAGATATTACGACGGGCGAGCTGTTCTGTTCAAATACGTCAAAAGATGATACGAAAGAACTTACCGAAACGCTTCTAAGAATATCTCCTGCGGAAATAATCTCCGATAGCGAAACTTCAAAGCTAAAAGTTTTGGAAGTCGAGAGAAAGGCTCTTCCTAAATTTTTACCTTACCACGATTGGGCGTTTGAATATAAGACAGCTGTCAAGAAGATAAAAAAACAGTTTGAGACCGTATCGCTCGAGCCTTACGGAATATATAAGAATAAGCCGTGTATCATTGCGGTCGGAGCACTCTTAGAATATCTTACCGATACTCAAAAGAGAGACCTTTCAAACCTTTCCAGCGTAAAACTTGTAAAGCAAAATAATGCAATGTCGTTTGATAGCAATACAAGACGGAACTTAGAGCTTCTCTATTCAAACCGAGACGGCAAACGCTTTGGAACGCTTTACGGTCTTTTGAATAAGACGCAAACGCCTATGGGCGCAAGACTTCTTCAACGCTATATCGAAGAGCCCCTTATAGACGATATCGAGATCAACGAAAGACTGGATGCAGTCGAAGAGCTGGTAAATAACACCTATATCAGAGACGATCTTTCTTCAATGCTTGGGGGCATAAGGGACATAGCAAGACTATCGGGAAAGATTTCGTACGGTAACGCAACGCCCGTAGATCTTCTTTCGATAAAAAGGTCTTTAAATTCACTTCCAAATATTAAGGCTTCGCTTTCAGGGCTGTCAAGCAAGAAACTTTCGGAGATAAACGCTAATATCGACGATCTGGACGACCTTTGCGCTTATCTTGATGCAGCGATATCAGACGATGCCACTTCACAGGTTAAAGACGGCGGATATATCAAAAACGGCTTTTCAGCAGAACTTGATGCATTGAAAGACCTATCAAATAACGGCAAAAAGTTACTGTCAGATCTTGAAGAAAAAGAGCGAGAGAAAACGGGCATAAAGACCTTAAAGATAGCTTATAACAGAGTATTTGGCTATTATATCGAGGTTACACGCTCCTTCCAGCACTTAGTTCCTCTAAATTATATCAGAAAACAGACGGTCGCTAACGCAGAGCGTTATATTACAGACGAGCTTAAAGACCTTGAAAACTCGATATTAAACTCCACTGATAACGCCATCAAACTTGAATATGAACTATTAGGTAAGGCTATAAACGTTAGCAAAGGAAAGCTGAAAGAGCTTTTACAAACGTCAGAAGCTATCGCAACTCTTGACGTACTGCTTGCTTTTGCTGAAGTATCAAAGAAGTATTCATACGTAAAGCCTAAGATCGATTCAAGTATAAGTGAGTTGATAATACGAGGCGGAAGACATCCTATCGTTGAAAGACTTATCAGCGACGAGCAATTCGTTTCAAACGACACCTACCTTGATTCAGACGAATCGCGAACAATGATACTAACAGGACCTAATATGGCAGGTAAGAGCACTTATATGAGACAGGTCGCTATTATTGCGATAATGGCTCAAATGGGGTGCTTCGTTCCTGCTGACGAGGCTATTTTGCCTATTTTTGATAAGGTATTTACTCGTGTAGGCGCATCGGATAATCTTATATTCGATCAAAGCACCTTTATGGTCGAAATGATAGAGGTGTCCAATATTTTGCACAACGCAACCCCTCGAAGTCTCGTTATTCTTGACGAAGTTGGTCGGGGAACGTCTACCTTAGACGGTCTTGCGATAGCGTTTGCAGTTACGAAGTATATTACTAACGAGATACACGCTAAAACGCTTTTTGCAACTCACTATCACGAGCTTACCGAGCTTGAGGGTACTCTCCCGGGCATAAAAAACTACCGTATATCGGTAAAAGAGCTTAACGGAAAGATAATATTCCTGAGAAAAATAGTCCGTGGAGGTGCAAACAGGAGCTTTGGCATAGAAGTCGCATCGCTTGCAGGCCTTCCTAAGTCTGTTATCAAAGAAGCGAAGCAGACTTTGAAACACCTTGAAGAGTCTGATTTTATACAGTCAAAAAAGCAACTCAGCTTTGACGATCTAATGCAGGAGGAAAAGATTGATTTCAGCGGTATAGTTGATAAACTTAACTCTATAGACGTTGACGAAATAACACCAAGAGCGGCACTTGACATCTTGGAAGACTTAAAGGATATGGTAAAATGAGTAGAATAAATATAATCGACAGCTCAATATATAACAGGATCTCTGCGGGCGAAGTAATAGAGCGTCCTAAATCGGTCGTTAAAGAATGCATTGAAAACAGCTTGGACGGCGGTGCGAAAAATATTACCGTTACCGTTTCAAACAATGCTAAAAATATCCGCATTCAAGACGATGGAATCGGAATGAGTCGGAGCGACGCAAAAATCGCTTTTTTGCCTCATACAACGAGTAAGATCGCAAAAGTTGAGGACTTAGACGTTATCGATACGCTTGGTTTCAGAGGTGAGGCGCTTGCATCTATTGCATCCGTTGCAATGGTTGAAATGAATACCTTTGATAAAGAGACAGGCGAAGCTACGAAGATAGAGATAAACGGCGGCGTGATAGAAAACGTAACCGATTCTGCAATCACCTGCGGAACGGATATCAAGGTCGAAAATCTTTTTTATAATACGCCTGTCAGAGAAAAATTCTTAAAAAGTCCGAAAAGTGAGGAGTCCGAGATAATCGACCTCATGTCCAGATTTATTTTAGCGTACCCCGACATACGATTCAAGTTTATTCTAAACGGTTCTGAAAAGTATAATTTCGACGGCGATGGCTTTGAAAAAGCTTTTTATTGCGTATACGGCAAAGATATGCTGAAAAACACCATCTACGTCGACGGAGAAAGAAACGGAATAACTGTTAAAGGCTATGTTTCAAATACGACCGTTTCTAAGCCCAACCGTACATATCAGACTGCGATACTAAACGGCAGAAGGATCGTTAACGAGACTATCTCTATGGCAATACAGCGCGCATATATGCCATATTTAATGAAACGTTGCTATCCGTATTATGCGCTCCACATCACTATCGACGGAGAAAAGGTGGACGTAAACGTACATCCGACGAAGTTTGACGTAAGATTTTCGGATAAAGACTCCGTTTTCTCGGCCGTATATCATATAGTTTCCGACGCCGTTAAAGAAGATACGCACAGAAGGCACGACGAGTATTTCAATAAAGTATTTACCGCTGATGAGATACTCAAAAACTCTGAAGATATTCTTCCTGACGCAAGCAATGCAAAATTCGACCCGAATACGGTCATACCCGTTGTTATTAAAGAAAAATATAAGGATGCGTCCGTCGATCCGATAGTTTATAACGAGCCTATCAAAACGCCTAAAATTAAGAGTTATTACGATGAAACGCCACCTACGCCCGATTCCATAGGAATATTCAAAAGGCCGAGAGAAAGAAGCAATAACGGCGTATATCTTTACGATAAAAACCTTGTAGAGGACGAAAGTATCGTTCCCGAGAGCGTCAGAGTCATAGGCGTTTATAACAAAACGTATATTTTGGCGGAATGCGGCGATACGCTTTATATGATAGATCAACACGCTGCACACGAAAGGATCTTATACGATAAATATACCTATTCTTATTACAGCCAAAAGATAATGATCCAAGACCTTTTAGTACCGTACGTTCTCAACGTCAATGCACAAGAGGATGAATTTATCAGAAAGAACATTACCAATTTATTCGTCGTAGGATTTGGCATCGAACCGTTCGGAGACAGGTCTTATCGCATAACATCCGTACCGCTTGACTTGATGGGTATTGACCTTGATGAGTTCTTCAATGATCTATTCACCGATCTTGACAAGATGATGAATATTAAAGCCGTTGAGATAATAAGAGAAAAACTTATGCAAAAGGCATGCAAGAATGCCGTAAAAGCAGGACAAACTCTTTCCGATCTTGAAATAAAGGAGATTTTCTTACAGCTTAGAAAAACGAAAACTCTTTCCTGTCCGCACGGACGCCCGATTGCCGTTATATTTACAAAGACGGACGTAGAAAAGCTTTTTAAGAGGATAGTATGAGTAGAAAGCTTATCGTTATCGGCGGAGCTACGGCTTCAGGCAAAACTTCGCTATCGGTCGAACTTGCAAAACGTCTGAACGGTGAGATAATATCTTGCGACTCGATGCAGATATATAAAGCTCTGGATATCGGCACTTCAAAGGTTAAAAACGAAGAAATGCAAAGCATTAAGCATCATATGCTCAGCATTATCGAGCCGACGGTCAATTATTCGGTATCCGATTACGTTGAAGAAGCGTCAAGAATAATAGACGAATTATTTAAAAAAAATATCCAACCGATCGTTGTCGGCGGAACGGGATTTTACGTTACATCGCTTTTATATAAGAAAAGCCTCGGCAACGTCGAGTGCAACGAAGAAATAAGAAGAAAATATACTCTTCTTGCCGAAAAAGAGGGCAATATTGCCGTTTATAACGAGCTTTTGAAGGTAGATAGGCTTACGGCTGAAAAGCTATCTCCAAACGACTTGAAAAGGGTAATCAGGGCGCTTGAGATATTCGAAACTACAGGAAGACCCAAGTCTTTGCAAAATGACGTCGAAAAGCGATACGATTATAAGGCGTATTGCATAGATATGCCGCGAGCAGAGCTTTACTCTCGTATCGACGAGAGAGTAGAGGAAATGGTAAATGAAGGCTTATTTGAAGAAGTTAAAAACTTGCTTAATGTTCTCGAAAAAGGCTCGACGGCGCTTTCGGCAATAGGATATAAAGAGATCATAGAATATTTTGAGGGCAAAGTTTCAAGAGAAAAAGCTATAGATAACGTCAAGCTGAATACAAGACACTACGCCAAACGCCAGATAACTTATTTTAAACATCAGCTTAATTGCACGTATATCGACGGTAGTATAAGCTTAAACGACAAGGTCGACGCAGTATTAAACGATTATTATTCCGATTAGAAAAATATTTTACGCATAAATATAGGTTTTGAGGTAATTATATATGAGAACAGCAGAAGAAATAGTTGCTATTGCCGAAGAAAAGGCGCAGCAGCAATTCAAAGAACTAGAAGAGATCGCCTTTTATAACGAGAGCAAAGTCATAGAAGCGTTCAAAAAAAATAGAGTGGCATTGAGACATTTTGCAGGCTCTACCGGCTATGGTGGAGGCGACGAAGGCAGGGACGTATTAAATCGAGTTTTTGCCAATGCATTCGGAGCTGAAAGTGCGTACGCAACTCCGCATATACTTTCTGGTACGCACGCTTTGACCGTGGCTTTATTCGGAGTTTTGCGTCCAAACGACCTGTTACTATCGATAACTGGAAAGCCTTACGATACGTTAGACGAAGTCATAAACGGCGGAGACGGCTCGCTTGCCGACTTTGGAATAAAATACGATTGCGTAGAGATGAACGGCGATAATATAGACCTTATTGCAGTTGAAAAGAAGCTGAAAGCATGCACGCCTAAGGTCGTATTTCTTCAAAGATCACGCGGATATTCTTCTCGCAACGCATTATCTGTCTACGCTATCGGCGAAGCTATTTCTGTTATCAGGAAAATACATCCCGACGTTTGCATTATGGTCGATAACTGTTACGGTGAATTTATCGAGAAAAAAGAGCCTACCGAAGTAGGCGCAGACGTTATCGTCGGAAGTATGATAAAAAATCCGGGTGGAGGACTTGCTCCGACCGGTGGCTACGTTGCTGGAAAGACGAAATACATCGACATGATTGCAGGTCGTGTTACTTCGCCGTCGCTTGGAACTGACATCGGAAGCTATCAAAACGGCTATCAATACTTCTTCCAAGGCTTCTTTTTAGCTCCACACACCGTTTCGCAAGCGGTAAAAGGATCGATTCTTTTTGCTTATGCATTGAACGAGGCAGGCTATAAGACAATTCCCGAGCCGCAAGCAAAATGTGGAGATATTATCAGGGACGTGGTTTTTGACAACGAACACGATCTTGTTGAATTTATAAGACAAATTCAGCTTTGCTCGCCCGTTGACAGCTTTGCTTATTGCGAGCCGTCCGAGATGCCAGGTTACGAAGACAAAGTAATTATGGCTGCAGGATGCTTCGTTCAAGGCGCATCTTTAGAGCTTTCGGCTGATTCTCCTATCAAAGCTCCGTATATTGCATATTTACAAGGCGGACTTACATACGAGCATTGTAAATACGCAGCGATCAATTGCTTAAAAGCACTTTTGAAATAGTTTTAACATAAAAAAACCTTGGAATAACCAAGGTTTTTTTCATCATATTTATTAATTAAAACTTTCTTATCAAGCCGACGACCTTTCCTAAGATAACGCAATCGTCTACGATAATATCATCCATAGTCGGATTTTCAGGGTGAAGTCTTACTCGTCCGTTTTCTTTATAAAAACGCTTTACCGTTGCTGAATCGTCTATCATTGCCGCAACGATATCTCCGTTTTCGCAAACAGCCGTCTGCTTCAAAATAACTTTATCTCCGTTTTCAATACCGGCGTCTATCATCGAAGTGCCTTCGATAGTCAACATAAATAGATCGTCCGATGAAAAGAGTTTTGACGGAAGCTCATATGTATCTTCGATATTTTCAATAGCAGTTATAGGGGTTCCCGCGGCAATTTTACCGACTAACGGCACAGAAGCAAAGTCGTTTTTATTTAGCCTGCTTTTGACGTTTATAGCACGGTTTTTGTTGCCCGATTTGACGAGAAGTCCCATGTCGTTGAGCCTGTTTACGTATTTATATACAGTAGCGGTTGACTTGATATTAAGTCCGTTAGAGATATCTCTGACCGACGGGGGATAGCCGTAGTCCTCGATATAGGACTCTATATATTCTTTTACGTCAGCTAAAAGCTCGTCAGACATTTTTCTCATGACAAAACTTCCTTTGTTTTATTTGTATATATAAAGATTTTGTGGTAAAATACTTAGAGAGGTGATCGTTTATGAAAAAATGCGTACTTGACTTAAATAAAACCTGCGATAATTGCGGTAAATGCAATTATTGCGACTTGGATCCAAATAAGATCTGCGACAATTGCATGAAATGCGTAACTAACGGACAGGATTTTATCTCCGTAAAAATAGACGAAGTGCAGTCTCAGTCAAGCAACAAGTAATCTAAAGCAAATGTTAGTTTGCTTTATACTCATTATAGAGCATGCTTTCAGAATAGTCAACACTAATTTTGAGCATTTCCGATAGATCTCCGAATTCCTCGGAAATAATTTTACCGCGCCGCCTTAGGTCTTCTATCAGGGCGGCTTTTTCATACGGAATTTTTACTGTTATCACGGATTCTACGGGGAAAAGCTCCTTGGTTATGTCGTTTTTCAGCTCGTCAAAGCCTATTTTTTCAGTTGCGGACACATTTATTCCGCCAAGAGGAGGAGTAGATACCTTGTCGCATTTATTGAATACCTTCAAAATCTTTCCTTTATATTCAAGCTCGTTTAAGATATTTTCAGTAATATCTATCTGCTTTAAGTAGTTTTCATCTGAAACGTCGCAAACTAAAAGGACTAAATCAGACAAAACGACCTCTTCCAACGTTGCTTTGAATGCGTTTATTAAAAAATGAGGGAGATTTCTTATAAAACCTACCGTATCGACTAAAATTACAGTCTTATCTTTTGAAAGTTCCAAAGCTCTTGCCGTTGAGTCGAGCGTTGCAAAAAGCTGATCTTTGACGTAAACGTCCGAAGAGGTCAATGCATTTAATAGTGTTGACTTGCCTGCATTAGTGTAACCAACGAGCGATACAGTCTTATACTTTTTTGACTGTCTGTTCTTTCTTAACTCTTGTCTATGCCTTGAAATCTTTTCTATGTTCTCTTCAAGCTTATCAATACGGCGTCTTATATGTCTTTTATCCGTTTCAAGCTTTGTTTCGCCGGGACCTCTCGTTCCGATACCGCCACCGAGTCTTGAAAGCTCGACACCTTTACCTTTAAGAGAATTGTATCTATGCTTTAATTGAGCAAGTTCAACTTCGAGCTTACCTTCGCTTGTCTTAGCACGCTGTGCGAAGATGTCTAAAATCAATATCGTCCTATCGATAACGCTTTTGCCTAAAATTCTACCGATATTATTAATTTGCGTAGGGGAAAGCTCTAAGTCAAAAACGGCAAGATCAATGTCGTTCTCTTCCATGTATTCCTTAATTTCAAGGAGCTTACCGCTTCCGATACATATCTTAGGATCGATTGAAATTCTGTTTTGAATGACAGAGCCGCAAACTTCGCCGCCTGCGGTCTTTACCAACTCCTTTAGCTCTGCCATTGAAATATTAGATTCATCGGAATCGTCAAGAGATATTCCGACCAAATAACATTTTTGTATCTGATATTCTGCCATTTCTTATAATTATTCGTCGTCTTCGTCGTTATTATTATTGCGAAGAATGACTTTCGTCGCCGCATTACGCCTTATGTCGTCAGAAATCGCCGCATAATGGCGTTTAGTCGTGTTTACGTCTTTGTGTCCAAGTACGTCGGCGACGACGTAAATATCCTGTGTTTCGCGGTATAAATTAGTGCCGTAGGTGCTCCTTAGCTTATGCGGAGATATTTTCTTCAAGGGAGCTGCAACGGAGCTGTATTTTTTTACTATATTTTGGATCGCACGAGTCGAAATACGCTTATTCTGAAGCGATAAGAACAGCGCATCTTCATCTTCGATTCCGTTTTTCTCTACTATTTTTTCACGCTCTTCAAGGTAATCTTTCAAAGCTTTTGCTACTTCATCGGAGAAATAAAGTATTACTCGATTGCCGCCCTTACGAGTGATCTTAAAGCCGTTGACCGAAAAATCAACATCTGATACGTTAAGCCCGACAAGCTCGCTGATACGAATGCCCGTCCCTAAAAATACCGTCAAAATTGCAAGATCGCGCTTTGAAGTCAATTTATTAAACGCTTTGGCTCTTCCTGAAAGATTTTGTCCGTTTTCAGCTTCGTCTAATATCTTAACCACCTCATCAACCTCAAGACGGATTATCTCTTTTTCATGGATCTTAGGCATATTAACTTTTGCAGCAGTGTTTGCAACGATCGTGCCTTTATTGAAATAGTATTTATAAAAAGACCTTAAAGATGCAAGCTTTCTCGCTTTTCCTCGTTCATGATTTGCAAGGTCTTTATCGTCATGCTCATAAAATGAAACATAGCTCAAGTACCGCTCAATATCGGTAGATGTTACTTTTTCAAGCGAAGCGGGGGAGAGCTGTTTGATTTTTATCCCCTTAAACTGCGGCAACTCGTTCACCATATATTCAAAGAAGATCCTCAAGTCATATGCATAATTAAGTCTTGTTAAAATAGAGGTGTTTTGCTCGATTCCGGTGAAAAAATCGTAACAAAACAAAGGAAGCTCAATAAGAGCGCTTTTTAGCTTAGCATTATTGACTCTGTCACGGTCGTTATAATAATCAGACATTTTGAAATTCCTCCTTGGTATATGAAAATTATAGCATATTTATTCGCAAAAGTAAAGAGTGAGTAATGGAATAAATTAATATTTATGCGCAAAATCATCTAATTTCCCTGTTTTTGTGAATAAATAAATATTTAAGGTAAAATTGAGATCGATAAAGGTATTTTTTAATATAAAATCAATTAAAATTATAGAAAATAAACTTCATATATTCTTTTTATAATGCGTTATTAATTCTCGTAGCCATTTATTTTTAGCGAACGTATTCTCATAACGACTTAGGTTTTTCAACGAGCAAAATTAAATCATTCACTTTGTTTGTTTTGTTATAGTCAACTTTCTATAATTAGTAGAAGATTATCAAGCAATTCATTAAATAGTTATTGCTTAATTGAATTAAGATTTGATTTATTATATTGACTTTTCTTAATACAAGTCCAAATCCATAATAAAACATTTTTTCAAAAAAAATCGGTTAAAATTGCGCGAAAACGTCTCATTTATGCATAAAAGCAGTGTTTTGCGCATAATTCTATAGATTGAGAAATTTTGTAAATTCCCCTATTTTTCTAAAAAATTTTCAAAAATTTTAATAGAACAACTTTATATTGACACAAAAATCAAAATGATATATAATAAAAATACTTGTAAATATCAGTTATTCTTTAAAGGTTTTACTAACTGCTTATAACAGATAACTTGTTAAAGATTTTTCAAGGTGATTTATGAATAATAACGAAAACAAAAACTTAGACATCGACAGCTTATTGGACGACGTATTACTCAACGACAGCTCAACACCTACTGAATTCGAAGAAAACAGAATAAAATCTCCGAAAGAAGTAGCTCAAAAAGAGCTTTTTGAAGGCATGCCTACTACCGTCGATCTCGACGTTATCGACCAAAATCTCGGCATTAAGCCTCGCAAGAAAAAGAGCAAAAAAGAACCCGTCGCACAACAAAATCCAAATATCGTTCAGGAAGCTCTCGATCTTAACGCTGCACCGAAAAACTATTATAAAATGGAAGAAACCGAGAGTAAAAACTATAAAAAAATGCTCTCAAAGCTCATTAAATCATCTGACGTTGTTACGTCCGAGTTTGTTTCTAACGTTGCAGACGAAAGCGGACTTGTTGAAGAGGGCAAAGAAACTGGCACATCCGACGATAATTCTGAGCTTAAGTCCTCTATCGTTACTCAAAAAGAACAGCAAGCAACCAATAATACGATCTCAATGCGCAGTTATTCGCCTAAAACTGCTATTGATGACAGATCTGACTTCGTTTTTATTAATAAGGCATTGTTTGCGACACTTGGCGCTACAACACTTCTTGCGCTTATTGAAACCTTCGTTATGTACTTTGTAATTAACGCAATAAACCCTATTCACAGAGTTTTCTATTATATTGCTGCACTTATTGCGATAATCCCGCTCGGAGTCGGAATATTTACATATGCACTCAACCCAAATAAAGTAGTCAACCGTAAATTCAATTACATATCTTACTTGTTAAATTCATTGATAATTACGGTCGTTCTGGCGGTTCTTTTGATCGTAATCGTACTTTTAACGTCCGTTTCGTTGACCGATCCCGTAGATTACGTACCAAAGGTGGTCCTCCCCGCCCTATTCATTCTCGACTATCCCATTAGCATTGGTTTTTACGCAATATTTACGAAAACAAAGCTATTTCACGTCGGCGAATAATATTTTTCTTTTTATCAACACAAAAAGCGTTTGAGAAGTCTCAAACGCTTTTATTTTAGGCCTATTCAGTCTATTCAACTATTTGCTCGTTTTGTTAATTATTACCAAAATTCGGTCAATTTTAGCTTGAAAAGTCAGCGATTTATTATATCTCGTCGGATTCTTTTGAAACTACTACTGGCGTTGTCGGAAGACCGTAGACTTCAATAAGCTTTTTTATCTCGGTCGTTGCAAGCTTGTCGCAAAGGTTATTATATTCATTATCTGCATGTCCTTTAACCTTGACGAAATTGCATTTATGATCCGACATCTCCATCAAAAGCAACTTCCATAGGTCTGTATTTTTTACAGGGTCTTTGCTTGCATTCTTCCAGTTATTTTTTTGCCAATTTTCAAGCCATCCTTGATTTATTGCATTGACTACGTAAGCAGAGTCAGAGTATACCGTTACTTCACATGCCGTTTTTAAGGCCCTTAAACCCTGAATTACAGCAAATATCTCCATCCTGTTATTAGTAGTCGAATTGACTCCTCCGGAGATCTGCTTCTGATTTTTGCCGTAAATGAGTACACAACCCCAGCCGCCCGGACCGGGATTATAACTACATGCACCGTCGGTATATAGATCAACATGTTTCATTTTTATAAGTCCTTTTATCTATAATACTTTATCTTTGATTTTAAGCAAATAAAATCTTAAAAATCGTAATAAAAACGAGATTTTGAGCCAAAATTATTTGACTATATCGCTCATTTTTTCTATAATAATAGAGCTTGAATATTTAGGGGAGTGGCTCAACGGTAGAGTAGCGGTCTCCAAAACCGTAGGTTGCGTGTTCGAATCGCGTCTCCCCTGCCAAAGCAGCGTCGTATATCGGCGCTGCTTTTTATTGCTTTTTATAAGAAATGGGAGGAAATTTCCTCCCATTATTCTTACTTTTACTTTGCGATCTCGGTGCTTCTGAATTCTCTTATGCAGTTGACCTTGATCTGTCCCGGATATTCGAGCTCTTCCTCTATCTTCTTTGCAATATCCTTTGCGAGCAAGACGGTCGTTTCGTCGTTAACGTTTTCGGGCTTGACCATTACTCTTATCTCTCTTCCTGCGGAAATAGCGAATGATTTTTCTACACCCTTGAAACCGTTAGCGATCTCTTCGAGTTTTTCAAGACGTTTGACGTAATTATCAAGCGTTTCGCGTCTCGCACCCGGTCTTGCACCCGAAATTCCGTCTGCAGCCTGTACTAAAACAGCCTCTAACGATTCAGGTTCAACGTCGCCGTGGTGTGCCATAATAGCGTTTACCACGAGCTTGCTCTCTTTATATTTCTTCGCAAGGTCTGCGCCTATTTGAATGTGCGTTCCTTCCATCTCGTAATCGACTGCTTTACCGATATCGTGAAGAAGTCCTGCACGCTTAGCGAGCGTAACGTCACAACCAAGTTCTCCTGCCATAACGCCTGCTAAATATGATACTTCAAGAGAGTGCTTTAAGACGTTCTGTCCGTAGCTCGTTCTAAATTTGAGCTTACCCAAAAGCTTTACAAGCTCGGGGTGTATTCCGAATACGCCTGCATCAAATACAGCGTTTTCGCCTGCTTCTTTAATTGACTGCTCGACCTCTTTCTTGACCTTAGCAACGACTTCCTCGATACGAGCGGGATGTATCCTTCCGTCCGAAATAAGCCTTTCAAGCGATTGACGTGCAATTTCACGTCTTACGGGGTCAAAACCCGACAAAATAACGACTTCGGGCGTATCGTCGATAACTAAGTCAATTCCGGTTGCATTCTCTAATGCGCGGATATTTCTGCCCTCTCTACCGATTATCCTACCTTTGAGTTCATCACTTGGAAGCGGAACTGCGGATACTGTTATATCGGAAGAATGGTCGGTAGCACACTTTTGAATTGCAAGAGTAACAATGTTCTTGGCTTTTTTATCTGCTTCGTCCTTTGCCTCTCTTTCAATATCTCTTACGTACTTGACGGCATCCTTTCTTGCGGCTTCCTCGATCTCTTTGATAAGGAGCTGTTTTGCCTCTTCTTTAGGCATTCCTGCGACCTTTTCAAGCTCTTCGACTATTCTGTCATGAGCGGTATCGAGTTTAGCACGGAGCTTGTCGGCCTCCTCGTGCTTTGCTTGAAGAGCTTTCTTTTCGTCATTCAAAGCATCTTGTTTTGCGTCGAGAGCAGCTTCCTTTTTCTCAAGAGATTCTTCTCTTTGAGTAAGTCTCTGTTCGTTCTTTTGGATCTCCTGTCTTCTAAGCTTGGATTCGTGCTCGAATTCGTTGCGCAGTTTAAGATCCTCTTCTTTTGCTTCTAAAATAGCTTCTTTTTTGAGGTTTTTAGCTTCAACCGTAGCTTCACTTATAATTCTTTCAGCTTCGCTTTGGGCTTTATTAACATTCTTTTTTGCAATGTGCTGTTCGATTGCATAATGTATTCCAAAACCGATTGCGATAAGAGCAATCGCCGAAACGAGGTAAATAATTATAGTAACAACGGAGCCTAAACCTTGAAGCATGCCTGATTCCAAAATAAGCATACTGTTCTAAGTCCTCCAGATAGTTTAATTATGAATAAAATCATCGGACAAAATCCGCCAATATACATAACTAATATAAGTTTAAGCTATTTTCTCTGTCTTGTCAAATAAATAGAATAAAAAGTACCGTCAAATAGCCTTGACGGTACTCAATTTTTTTCTTATTGCGTCGAAATCGATATTATTTATTGAAAAGAACTGCTCTCATCTTTGCATCGACTTCATTATAAAGCTCTTTGTTGGATTTAAGAAGCTGGCGCATAGTCTCTCTGCCCTGACCGAGCCTCTCACCGTTATAAGAGAACCAAGAACCACTCTTTTCGATTACACCTGCTTCTACAGCCATATCAAGTAAGCAACTTTCCGCAGAGATACCTTCACCATAGATGATGTCAAACTCTGCTGTCTTGAACGGAGGTGCAACTTTGTTCTTGACTATCTTGCACTTAGTCCTGTTTCCGTTGATATCAGAACCGTCTTTTATTGCCTCGCCCTTTCTTATATCCATTCTGACGCTTGCATAGAATTTCAACGCCTTGCCGCCGGGGGTAGTTTCGGGATTTCCGTAAATAACGCCTACTTTTTCACGAAGCTGATTGATAAAGATAACGCAAGTTTTGCTCTTATTGGTGATACCTGCAAGTTTTCTGAGCGCCTGAGACATCAAACGAGCTTGAAGTCCGACGTGAGTATCTCCCATATCACCCTCGATCTCAGCTTTCGGAGTCAACGCAGCAACGGAGTCAACGACTATGACGTCAAGTGCCGAGCTTCTTACCAATGCGTCGCAGATCTCAAGACCTTGTTCACCGGTATCAGGCTGTGCAACGTATAATTCTTCAAGGTCTACACCGAGATTTTTCGCATATACGGGATCTAACGCATGTTCTGCGTCGATGAATGCGCATGCTCCACCGCTCTTTTGTGCTTCAGCAATGATATGTAGCGCAACTGTCGTTTTACCTGAAGATTCAGGTCCGTAGATCTCTATAATTCTTCCTCTCGGAACACCGCCTACGCCGAGCGCTTTGTCGATAGCAAGACAGCCCGTGGAAATCGTCTCGATCTCCATATCAGCGTTGTCTCCAAGCTTCATGATAGAGCCTTTTCCGTATTGTTTCTCGATCGAAAGAAGTATCGCGTCTAACTGTTTTTTCTTGTTTTCATCCATAATATATTTCTCCTATTATTTTTCAAGATCAGATCTCGTTATACTTTAAGTAATTTACGAGATAGAATAAGCTTTGCTTAGCTACTGCTTCTCTGACGTAATTCCTATCGCCGACGAATTTATGCTTAAAAACGTCAACTTTGCCTTTTTCACCTATTGCTATGTAGCAATCGCCTACGTCTGCGTTACCTTTTTCAGCAGTTGGACCTGCGTTACCCGTTGTAGCTATAACGAGCTCGTTAAGCGGATTTTGCAAAAGTCCATCGCACATCGAGCGAGCAACTTGCTCGGATACCGCACCGTAATTTTCCAGGTCGTCAGGAGATACGTCTACCCTGAATACCTTTGAATTATTAGAATAAGTTACTAAGCCCTCGTTGAAATACTCGCTCATCCCGGGAATCGCAATCAACTTGCTGGCGATAAGCCCACCGGTCAACGATTCAACAGTAGATACTTTTTTCTTTCTAATTTGAAGCAACTTGAACGCTGTTTGTTCAAGCTCTTCATTTTCAAACGAGTATATGCTTCTGCCAAACTTTTCACTTATCTTAATTACTGTATTGTTTATAAGTGAAATATCGGCGTCATCAGCTCTTAAAACGAGTGTTACTTCGTTGTTTGATGCGTACGTCGTGATGTAAATTCCCTCGTCTTCAAGATATTTTAAATCCTTTATCGCATCCTCGACTAAAAGCTCTCGTATTCCAAAGATCTTGAAGTATCTTGTTGTGATAGCACCGCTTTTAGAGGCGATATACGGCAAGAAATCCGCTTCAAACATCGGTTTAAGCTCTGTCGGAGGTCCCGGGAATACTGCAACGTCGCATTTCCCGTATTTAACTACAAATCCGCATGCAACGCCGGTATAGTTTTTTAATACCAAAGAGCTTTCGGGAAGATAGTCAAAGCCGTGCAAGACGTCGCTCATCTCAACGTTTTTTCTTGCGTAATAATCGGTGGTTATCTTCTCTTGAATCTCGTTCCTGATAAGGCTAAGTCCGCAAAATTTTGCAACCGTAGATTTCGTAATATCATCCGCGGTAAGACCTAAGCCTCCTGTCGTTATTACAAGATCAGATATTGACGTTAAGCGAGTGAGGCTTTCTACGATGTCTTTCTCGTAGTCACCTACGACCTCGTGTCGAACGCATCTATGTCCCAAAACGTTGAGCTGTTTGGAAATATATTGAGCGTTCGTATTTGCGATCTTGCCGATCAACAGCTCGTCGCCGATGCTTAATATCGAATAATTCATACGCTTTTATTCCTTAAACAACGATTTATTTTTAACGACGTAAGAAACGCCCGAAATAACTGATACAACGCCTGCGATAAGCAATATTGCAAGTCCAACGTACACGATCAACGGTAAATCAAAGTAATACGAAATAAGAAGTATCGGAAGAGATATATCCTGCGTTACGGTCTTTATTTTGCCGAGTTTATCAGCGGCGATAACAACGCCTTTATTTGCTCCGACAAGTCTAAGTCCCGAAACAACGAGTTCTCTTATCAACATAACGATGAGCGTTATCGGTGCAATATAAGAACATACGCCTTCGCCGATACCGAGATCAACGATAAGGATCAACGCAACGAGAACCAAAGCTTTATCGGCAAGTGGGTCCATAAATTTGCCAAAATCTGTAACGAGATCGTATTTTCTCGCAAGATACCCATCGAAAAAGTCTGTTATCGCAGCAATCAAAAATACTATCGTTGATAATATGTAGCATATTGGAAAGCTTTGTCCAAGATAGAACAAAACCACCATAATGGGAACAAGTATCATCCTAAGTATCGTTAGTTTATTCGGCAGATTCATTTCCTTACCCCCACGAGATCGTCGTTTTCTACACCTTCAATATAAACGTTGACCGTTTCACCGAAATTTACAGGCTCGTCGCTTGTGAAATATACAAGGCTGTCTATTTCCGGAGCTGAAATATAGCTTCTTCCTATGAACCGTCCGTTGTCGTAATCAATGTCCTCGTATACGACAGGTAATGTCTTTCCGACAAGTTTAAGCTTTTCACCATACGACACCTTTGCCAATACATTAAGGAGCTTTTTATAGCGAGCTTTTTTGACCTTTTCGGGTATCTTATTCGGCAATTTGTTGGACGGAGCATCCTCTTCGTCGGAATATATGAATGCGCCACAGTTTATCGGTTTTACCTCTTCAATAAAGTTAACAAGCGTTGCAAAATCCTCTTCCGTTTCGCCCGGGAAGCCAACCATAACGGTAGACCTTATTGCTATTTCGGGAATCTCGGCTTTGAGTTTATTGAAAAGCGTTACGTATTCGTCATACGTTCCAAGCCTGCACATTCTCTTCAATACGGGATCTGAAGCGTGTTGCAAAGGAATGTCTATGTATTTGACAACTCTATCATTGTTTTTAATCACGGAAATAAGCTCGTCTGTTACCTTTTCAGGGTAGCAATACAAAAGCCTTATCCTCTCAACGCCCTCTATCTCCGATATTTTCTCAATAAGCTCAGGTAATACCAATTTGCCGTAAAGGTCGATACCGTATGAAGTAACGTCCTGTGCTACTAAAATGATCTCTTTTACGTCCTCAGCGGCAAGCATGGATGCCTCTTCAATGAGCTTATCCATAGGCTTTGAGGTGTATTTGCCTCTTATTTGCGGAATCGTGCAATAAGTACAGTGATTGTTGCAGCCGTCAGCTATCATAAGATATGCATAATCAAACGGAGTAGTAAGATATCTTTGATATGACGACACTTTATCGCAAGTATTGACTGCATTTATTCTTTCGCTCTCTGCAAACAACTTGTCGATAACGTCGCAAATGAGCGGATAGTCCTTTACGCCCAAGAAAGCATCTACTTCGGGAAGATCTTCAAATATATCGTTGACGTACTTTTGAGAAAGGCAGCCAGTTACGATCAACTTTTGAAGCTTGCCTGTATTTTTAAGCTGCGCTATCTCTAAAATCGTGTTGATCGATTCCTCTCGAGCGCTTTCGATGAACGCACAAGTATTGATTATTATAACGTCCGCTTCGTTTTCATCGTTAGTTAGTTCGTGATCACCCTTGACGAGATATGAAAGCATTACCTCGGAGTCGCATCTGTTTTTATCACAGCCAAGGGAAATAAGTCCTATTTTCATTAAAATTCTTCTCCAAATTCTTTTTCGAACTGTTCAGGTGTAATATAGACCTCGCGAGGCTTAGAACCGTTAAATGACGAGATATAGCCGAGTTTTTCCATTGCGTCAATATATCTGCCTGCTCTTGCATAGCCGATAGACTTAGACCTTTGTACCATGGAAACGGATATCTGTTTTTTCTCAATAGCCATTCTCACGAAATCCTTAAGATATTCGTCTTGTCTCGGATCGATATTAGTACTGCCGCCGTCGTTATCAAAATCATCATCTGGCTGATTCTTTGGCGCATTAATAGCTTTTGCCGCTTCTTCGTCAAATTCAGCGGGGTTGTTAGCAATTATGTAGTTTACGATATTGACGACCTCTTCAGTCTCTACCAAACAGCCCTGGACACGAACTTTGTCGGGGAAATCAAGCGGTTTATAGAACATATCGCCGTAGCCCAAAAGTCTTTCTGCGCCGGTCTCGTCAAGAATGGTCTTACTATCGATGCCGTTAGCGACTTTTAACGCTATTCTGGACGGCAAGTTTGCCTTGATAACACCCGTGATTACGTCTACGGACGGTCTTTGCGTTGCAAGAACGAGATGGATGCCGGCAGCTCTCGCCTTAGCCGCAAGGCGCTTGATCCTGTCTTCCAGCTCACGCTTGTTGTCACTCATCAGGTCTGCAACCTCGTCGACAATAATAACTATTCTCGGAAGCTTCTTCTGGACGGTAAGGTCGAGCGTTTCGTTATAAGAATCAAGGTCTCTTGCACGAGAGTTCTGGAAAAGCGTAAAACGTCTTTCCATCTCTGCAATCGCCCAATCGAGAGCGGATATTGCCTTGGCAGAGTCGTTTATAAGTTCATTTATAAGAAGATGTGGAAGACCTGCGTAGATGTTAAACTCAACGCGCTTAGGGTCAACCAAAATTATTCTTACGTCCTCAGGGGAAGAATGATAAAGTATGCTTATCAAAATACTGTTCAAGCAAACGCTCTTACCAGTTCCTGTCGATCCCGCAACGAGAAGGTGGGGCATCTTTTTGATATCGCAATACATCATCTTGCCTGCAACGTCTTTACCGAGAGCAAATACTACGCTCGATTTGTGGTTAGTGAATATCTCCGACTCAACGAGGTCACGCATCATAACTTTAGTGCGCTTTCTGTTAGGGACTTCGACGCCGAAACGGTTTTTACCCGGGATAGGTGCTTGAATAATTACTTCTGACGGAGATTCAAGTCCCATCGTAATGTCTTTTGAGTACTGCTCGACCTTCTTTACGGATGTGCCTTCCTCTATTTCAAGTTCGTATCTCGTAACTACAGGACCGACAACGGTATCAACGACCCTTGCGCCTATGTCGAAGCTTGCAAGTATCTTTTCGAGCTTTCTCGACTTTTCCTCGATCTCAGCCGAGTTATCGTCTGAAACGAGCGGAGATGACGCCAAAAACTCGATAGGAGGACGTTTATACGGCGTTCTTACTATCTTATTCTGCGTTTGAGGCTCAGGTTGCGTGTTGTTTGGCTTTGGCTGTTCGGCTTTCGCGATAATAGGAAGCTGTGACGCCGTTGTACCCGTTGTGGTTTTTACTATTTTGGGCTCTTTTATCTGATAAAAGTTTGCGCCTGCCGTCGTCTTATTTTCAGGCTCTTCGTAAGTGTCTGTCAAGGCTTCGTTTGCTGTCGTATCGGACATAACAAAGTCTTTAAGCTCTCTTTCTTCGTGAATATCAGCAGTCAAGAAATCGGGCGTTTTGCGCTCAATTTCTTCATGTTCGTCGCTAAAAATTATCTTAGCATCCTCTCTGTCCATATCGTCATCGAGGTTGATATCCTGAAGTATTCCGTCGAGATCGTTGGAATCGGTGTTATGTAAAGGGATTATCTCGGATCTATTGCCGTTATCACTTACGTCTTTAAGCATATCAAGAAGATCAAACGAGCCCTTCGTCTCTTCTTTTTTCTTCGTTCCGCCGACCTGCTCGATCGAGCTAAGTATCTTGATTTTAGACGGGTCTTTCGGCATGGTCTTATTATAGTCGTAATCCTGAATTGCCGAAATATCTATCTCTGCGGCGTGGATCTTGCCGGACGACAATAGCTCCTTAAATTCCTTAGTATTGTTCTCGTAATCTTCTTTGGTATAATGAGGAGTCTCTTTAGGTGTCGTTATCGAGAACTTCTCGTCGGTATTCTCTTTCGCTTCTTCCTTTTTCTCCTCTCCGTCCTCTTTCTTGACGTCTGCCAAAGTGAATATCTTAGGCATAGTCTTAGGCTTGATGATCCTGAATCCGTCGTCGGAGTTATCTACAGGCTTTTGAGGCTCTTTCTTCGGTTCTTCTTTTATCTCATTTCTTGAAACAGAAGAGTATTCGTCATTATCGTCATAGCTTCTGTACGATCTTTCGACGGGCTTTTCATCCTCAAACGACCTTAAACGCTTAGTTCTGAAATCGTCGGACGACGAGCCGATCATATTGCTCGGAATATCGTCGTTAGAAGGCTTATTAATGAGGTCAATGCGCCTATCGGAGTAATCGTTTGATGAAATAGACCTTTCTTGTCTTCCGAAATTCCTATCGAAAACGTCATCTAACGACTCGTTCGTGACCCTCTTTTCCTCTATGCGGTTTCTCGAAAGGTCTTTAGGTCTGTTGTAATTATTTACTTCGAAACCGCCGTCGTTTTCGTCCTGAGAGGGATAAAGAATGTCCTTTGCTTTTCTTTGCTTGTCCTCTTTCACCTCACGCCTCGACTTTTCTTTGAGGTGATTGTCCTTCGATGCATTGAAAATAAACAGTCTGTTGTTGTTCTGCGGCTGTCTGTCGTCAAAAATACTCTGAGTTGGAGCATTAAAGCCCTGATTATTAAAATTCTGTTCCTGCTCGGGACGAGAATATTGTTGGTTGTTTATGTAACCGTTGTCGCCTGCGGGATTATTTCTGTCGGGATAAAGAATGCTTCTTGCGTCGGGCTTTTGCTGCTGATAATAATCGTTATCATTCTGCATAGGTTGCGGAGCATAGCCACCGTTTTGGTTGAATAGGTTATTTCCGCCAAAATCGGTCGTAACGGTCTTTTGATAAGGAAGATCTGTAAGTCTGTCGCCCAAATTGACTTTATTTGCCCTATACGACTCGTTGATATAGCCGTTGTTGTTTGTCGGAGCGTTTCTGTTTGTACGTTGCCTGTTATTCGGCATTTTATTACGCTTATCAAAGACGTTTTTCTTGAGATCAGAAGCAATGCCCAAAGCGCCGCCGATAAATATTATACCCGACAAAGCGTAAGCACCACCGACAGTCAAATATTTAACGGGGAAATAAATTATTGCAGACATAACGACTCCGCCTGCGGACGCACCTTTATATCCCAAGCCGTTCAAATAGTAGGTATGTTCGATAAAATCAGAGAACGTAAAGCTTTGAGCCTTTATAATAACGCTGTTCGACGTCCAGACCTCGAGCGCTATCATTGCAGATAAAAGCAACAGCGAGACGGAAAAGATAAGCATCGACCTCGTCTTATTCTTGTTGACGAAAAGCATCAACACGCTCGAAACGAAGATCGCCGCCGAAAAAACGTAAGCCGAAAATCCGAATATACCAAGGAGCATATTGGCAAACGCCGAGCCGAACTCGCCGAGAAGCGCGTTCCCCGTAACAAGTACGATAAACACGATCGCAGAAAGTATCAGCATCAATACGTTAAACGCCTCCTTTATTCCGGAGCTTTTTATCTCTTCTTCTTGTTGTTCAAATTGTTTATTCATATCTTAAAATACCTTATACCGTTTATGATCCAAAAGCAATACAAAACGCTTTTATAGACCTTGCTACCTTATTATACAATATCGCAGACAAAATATCAAGTTGATTTTAATTTTTACTGTCCAATATATTGTACCCTTGCTTTTTACTCTTTCCAAGCTGTCTATCGAAATTCTCTTTGTTTTTGTCGACGTAAAAAGAGAACAACTCCTCTGCAGTCATTCCAGCAGACAGACACATCGAAACGAAGAAATGCAATATATCGGTAAGCTCGCCTTTAACCAAGTTAGGATCGACCTCTTTAGGGTTCTTCCACCACTTGAAATTCACCTCGTCAAGAAGCTCCGAAAGCTCCGAAATAGTCGCAAGCACCTTTTTCTGTATCCATTCCTCGTCGGAAAACTTGCCGTTGAGGTCGCGCTTGTTCTTTATATCGTCGTCAAGCATTTTCTGCATAGAAAATATCTGCTCGAGCATATCGTATTCTCTTTCCATTTTATTATTCTCCTTTTATCGCTTTCATTATATCGCAATAGCTTTTACCGACCAAAGACGCGGAAACGTTACTTAAGTCGCAATAATCGTCTATTATATCACAAACCTCGTCGTAGGTTATTGATTTCATTCGTTTGATCCTGTTTTCCATATTGAAAAGCTCGTCCGAAAATAGCATTGCTTTTCCGTATATATTCATAATGCTGACGGTGTTTTCCTGAGAAAACAGATATGCTCCCACCGTTTGCGCTTTACCTCGCTCAAACTCTTCTTTTGTGATCTTGTCCTTTTTAAGCTTCAAAAACTCTGTTTTGATAGCCTCCGTCGTTTGAAGTACGTTTTTGGGATTAACTCCTGCGTAAACGACGTTCGTACCGCAGTTGGCGTATACGGAATTATAGGAAAGCACGGTGTAGGCAAGCCCTTTTTCCTCTCGAATTGACCTAAAGAGCCTTGAAGTCATCGTTCCACCGAAGATATTACCGAGTATCATATAGTGATAGGTCTTAGGGTCGTTATATGGTATCGCCTTTTGAGCAAACGCCAAGTGGCACTGCTCGATGTCTTTTTCTTTGTAGGAAAAAGCGTTGTTAGGCGTCGGAATCGACGGTTTTGGAAGAATAAAACTGTCGTTAGGGTTTTGATTCACGAAATATTTTTCGATAAGCTCAGCCGCTTTTTCGGGGTCAAAATGCCCTGCGATCGAGATGACTATGTTATTCGGCGCATAATTTGACTTCATATACTTTTCGATATCAGCTTTATTTATGCGCTCGATATTTTCTCTTGGTCCAAGTATTGCTTGTCCGAGCGTATGATCGCCAAAGTATGCGGAAGAAAGCTGCTCCAGACAAACGTCGTCGGGAGTATCTTCAGTCATTGCTATCTCCTCTAAGACCACGCCTCGCTCCTTATCAAGCTCGGCTTTCTCAAAGAGAGAATTTAAGAGCATATCGGAAAGAAGATCGAGCGACGTTTCAAGATATTCGGGCGTCGTCTTTGTGTAATAGCATGTATATTCCTTTGAAGTATATGCGTTTATCTGACCGCCGATAGAGTCTATCGCATCGGATATTTCAAATGAATCACGGTTCTTTGTCCCCTTGAAGAGAGTATGCTCGATAAAGTGCGAAATGCCGTTATTTTCGGCGTTTTCGTATACACACCCTGCATCTATCAACATACCGATCGCAACGGAATACATGCCATCTATCGGGACCAAAACCGCTCTGAGACCGTTTTTAAATACTATTTTTCTTTCCATTATTCTCCTATGACCTCGCTGACAGTTCTTGCCACGAGCCCTTTTTTCAATAATTCTTCGCAGATCGTCGTAAGAGCCTCTGCCGTTTCCTTCGTCGGATGCATTAATACGAGATCGCCACCGGACGCATATTTCAAAGCACGCTCTGTTATAACTTTTACGTCGTGATCTCTCCAATCGATCGTATCACGAGTCCACATGATAGTTTTCATAGAAAGCGACTCGGCTGCGTTTAACGTCGTTGAAGAATAACTTCCCGACGGCGGAGCAAAAAGCGTTATCTTATACCCCGTCAATGCAAGCACTATATCGTTGCAGTTTTTTATCTCGGCGATGTTGGTCTTTTCGTCGCATTTAGCCATATCTTTGTGATAAAAGCCATGATTGCCTATTTCATGCCCCTCGGATAATATTCTCAAAAGAAGCTCTTCGTTTGCGGCAGCCCAGCTTCCGCCGACGAAAAAGGTCGCAGTGAAACCGCACGATGCAAGCGTGTCGAGTATATAAGGTATGTTTTCACTTCCTTGATATACGTTGAACATCAAAGCAACTTTGTTTGAATCGGGATCACCCATCGAGATCGGCGTATTGACGTCGTCTAAAAAAGTATACCATACACCACTATAAAAACATATTAGTATTATAAAGCAAATTGCAAGAAATATCAAGACATTACAAACAATATTTGAAAAGGTTTTGTGCGACACCGTTCTACCCTCCGTATTTATTCGTTTTTACCTATAAATCCTATTTTGTTTTATGCATAAATATTCTGTTTTGAACTGTTTTGGGCTGTTTTTTTGCATTAAAAAAGGGCGATTGCTCGTCCTGTGATTGTGCTGTTTTTATTTTGCTATGAACGCCATCGTTCTAAGACTTCATCCGTCACCTCTTCAACGGGAATGCCTAATCTTTTCGCAAGGGCAGCTTTCCTTTCTTCGATTGGGTCTTCGATTATGTCGTCGTAACCACGACAACGCATTGCATCTTCACGTAAAACTCTTGCGTACTCTGGTTTTTCTGCTTCAATCTCGTCAGCTATCCGTTCGTACTCTTTTGCCAATTCTTCATTGGTCATTTCATTACCTCTTCCATCATTTTATTTATTTTCTCGGGCAAACGCTCTTTCCCGATGTGCTTTATTTTAGTCGTCAAGATCATCTTCATTCTCGACACCCATTCGCCTTGCTTGCGACTTTTTTCTTTCGTCTTGGTTTATTATGATTACATCAGGTTTTAATGCAGCAAACTGCAATCTCCATCGTTGAGCCAATTCTGGGTCTTTTTTTTCAGCTTCCTTAAACATTTTTTCCATTATTACGTTTTCTTCTTCCCACGTCATGTCTTTAATATTTTTCATTTAACACCTCGTCCATTATATTATCTATTCTAAAAGCAACGATAACGTGTCGTTTCTTTCATTGATTGGTAGCTTACTCTTTCTTTTTGCAGTATGTGATCGAAATATCTAAGACTTTCTAGCTTTCATCGGCCGTTGACATTCTCAATTCGTTGCCGTTATCAAAAATTACAAGAGGATAACCGACACAAACTTCACCACCAAGAAAGTAGGGTTCATATACATCCATTCCTTCGTATTTGATCGGGAGCTTTTTAACCTTATCATATCCTTTGTTTATTGCAAACTCTTTTATTTCTCTTATATCACGCATTTTTTAACCGTTAGTTTTGATGCTTTAATTATAGCGCATTTTTTGCACGATTTCAATTTTGGTTATCCGTTTTATTGGACAGTGTTGCGTATTTTAAGCTTTTTTGTAAAAAAATCTCATTAAATTAATTAAAAAACCGCCCTGTTTAGTATTAAGGGCGGTAAAATAAATTTTCTCAAACAAATTGTTTCAGTATTTCTTTTATCTTTTCGGGGCGTTCCAAGCGAGCTAAGTGTAAACAGGCGTTTATTATTATCTCTCTCACAGGCTCGCCGAGGTTGTTTGCGTTCATATTTGGTTCAAAAGCAAAATAGTTCATCAGCGTCGTTTGAACTGCGGCACAAATATCTGCTTCAAGCTCCCGATTAGAAGAGGTATCACTTTGAGACAACTCGTCTAAATAACTCTTTTTGAAAAGCTCTCGAAACCTTTTTTGAATATCGATCGTATCGGTATGAATGTTCCAAAGCGCTCGGAATTCTCTATGATCCTTCGAAAATTGACACCAAAGCTCATTTTGAGCCATTTGGTCCAATTGCCCAGAGGTACTATCTCTACGAACACGCTCGATAAGCGACGTAAACTCCTCTATCGTTTGCTCTTGCAGCAATTCAGCTATTTCATATTTATCCTTGAAGTGCTTATAAAAAGTATAGCGGCTTACTAACGCCTCGTCCATAATATCTTGCACGGTTATCTTATCAAATGGTATTTTCTCTGAGAGCATTAAAAATGCGCTTATTATCGCCTTGTGTGTTCGTTTATATTGCAGATTATTGCCCATATACACCACTCCTCAAAAAAAACAAATCAAAACATAATGTTTGGCTTTTGATAGTATACCATAGTTTTCATCAAAACACAAACTCATTTTGAAAAAATGTTTATTGAATTAAAAAAGCCAGTTTGATATAATTATCGTAGACGATCATAAGGAGGAATATAAATGAAATCGATAAAGCTAAACAACGGTTGGAGATTTAATGACTTTACTTTCGGAAGATCTGCCGTTGTTAATCTTCCGCACGATGCAACGATCGGTACGGAGCGTGAAAAAGACGGTCATCCGTACTTTTTGAACGTTGGATTTAAGGGTGTTCACTGCACCTACGAAAAGACGATCTTCATACCGAAAGAGTATGAAAACAAAGCGTTATACCTTGAATTTGAAGGAGTATACCGTGATTTCGTCGTTACGGTAAACGGCAAAGAGGTGTTAAACGAAAGCTTTGGTTATATACCTTACGAGGTGCGTATCGACGAGTTCGTAAAATTCGACTCTGATAACGAGATCAAGGTCGAGGTCAACACGCCTGAAAAGCACCATAACCGTTGGTACGCAGGCAGCGGAATATATCAAGACGTTTATCTCCATGTCGCAGAAAAAGAACATATCGCTCTTCACGGTGTAAGGGTTACGACTCTTTCCCACTCACCTGCAAAAATTCAAGTAGAGTCTGAAATTATCGGAAGCGGAGACGTTAAAATAGAAATACTTGACGGTGAAAATATCGTTGCTACCGCAAACGGCGATAACATCGAGCTTGACGTTCCGAACGCAAAGCTTTGGTCGGCAGAAACGCCGTATCTTTATACCGCAAGGATAACGCTTTCTAAAAATAATAACGTTATAGATACGACGGAGCAAGTATTCGGTATCAGAACGCTAAAATGGACTCCCGAAGAGGGCTTTTTGGTAAACGGCGTCAGAACGCTACTTAAAGGCGGCTGCATCCACAACGACAACGGCGTTATCGGCATGATCGCAAACCGTGTTACCGAGGAGCGCAGAGTCAAGAACATAAAAGCGAGTGGCTTTAATGCACTGCGCAGTGCCCATCATCCGATGTCCCCTGCCCTTCTTGAAATGTGCGACAAATACGGTCTTTACGTTATGGACGAATCGTTCGACGTTTGGTATCGCATGAAGCAAATGAACGGTTTCCACCTCAAATTCATGGAGTTTTATGAGGACGTAACAGCGAAAATGGCGAAAAAAGACTATAATCACCCTTGCGTTGTTATGTACTCTATCGGCAATGAGATCAACGAAATAGGCTCGTTAAAGGGCGTAAAAGTCGGTACGAGAATGATCGAGATCATCCGTTCTATCGACCCTACACGCCCGATAGTTCTTTGCCCGAGCATGAAGATGGCAAGACATTTCGTAACCGACGTTCCGTACGCAACTATGGACGAGGACGAATACTTAGCGCAAGGCGAAGACTACGTTAAAAAAGACTTCGATCATTACATTTGGCTTTATACTAAAGCGATATCAAATATCCCCGGCACGAAAGACGATCCGTACCCAATGAAGATACGAGAAGAAGACGAGGCTTGTACTTCAAGACTTTATAATCAGCTTACGGTTGCAGGCTATAACTACTATTCTGCCAACTTCGACGTTTTGCACGACATTCACCCCGAGCGTTTGCTCGTCGGAACTGAAACTCGCGGACATCTTATTTACGACAACTGGAACTATATCAAGGAGCATCCGTACGCTATCGGCGATTTCATCTGGACTCTTCAAGACCATATCGGTGAAGCTAACGTTTGTGGAAGAAGCTATGCAGTTGACGGCAAAGAGACCAACGATCCGAAGATCAAAGGCAGAGATTATCCGTGGCTTCTTAACGACGGCGGCGTAATAGACTTACTCGGTCATACACTCCCCTCCGTCCATAAATTCCGCATGTGCTGGGGCGAAGAAAAAGGTATATTCTTAGCGTCTCAGCCACCCATTCATGACGGTGTAGCGGTAAATTACGACTGCTACAAGTGGTCTGACGGAATCGATTGCTGGAGCTACGACGGCTACGAAGGCAAGCCTACGTTCGTAGACGTATATTCGGATGCAAGCGAGGTTGAAGTTTTCGTGAACGGTCACTCTATCGGAAGACAAAAGCCCGTACAGTATTTTGCCAAGTTCGCTTGTACCTACGAGCCCGGTGAGCTTGTTGGCGTTGGATACGACGAAAACGGCAATGAGATATACCGTACAAAAATGGTAAGCGCAAATAAGGACACGAGGATCACCCTCACGCCCGACAAGAGAACGCTTAAAGCCGACGGACAAGACTTCGTATTCGTCAACGTCGATCTTACGGACTCTGACGGAATTATCAAAGCACTTCCCGAAAGAGAGCTTACTGTTACCGTATCAGGTCCTTTAGAGCTTCAAGGCTTCGGTAACGCAGAACCGGTTACGGAAGAAAGCTATTGCGATAACGTACATACTACTTGCAACGGTCGTGCGCTTGCAGTTTTCAGAAGCAAAGCCGACGTCGGTACTGCAGTCATAACAGTCCATGCTGACGGCTTGGAGGATTCAATTCTCACTATCGAAGTAAAAGACTAAACAACATCAACAATAAAAAAGCCGCGTAAGAGCAAAACTTACGCGGCTTTGATTTTATTTTAAATTAGTTAAGTTTTTCAAGGAGCTTAAGGTCAATACCCTTTTCGCCGATCTTGATTACTTCAACCTTGACGTTGTCTCCGATGTTGACTACGTCTTCTACTTTGTTAACTCTCTTATCGGAAAGCTTGCTGATGTGGATCATTCCGTCCTTTCCGGGAGCGATCTCTACGAACGCACCGATGGAGATGATCCTTGCAACCTTACCCGCAAAGATGTCGCCTACTTCAGGGTCGTGAGCTATCGACATGATGATAGCCTTTGCTCTGTCTGCAGCAGCCGCATCGGGAGTTGCAATAAATACCTTGCCGGAATCGTCGATATCGATCTTAACACCGGTCTCGTCGATGATCTTGTTGATCGTCTTTCCGCCGCTACCGATAACTTCTCTGATCTTATCGGGATTGATCTGGAAGGAAATGATCTTAGGAGCGTACTTAGAAAGCTCTTCTCTTGGTCCGGGAAGTACAGCCAACATCTTGTTCAAGATGAAGTTTCTGCCTTCGTTTGCCTGCTTGATAGCTCTCGTGAATACCTCTTCGGTAATTCCCTTGACCTTGATATCCATCTGGATAGCAGTAATACCCTTCGTAGTACCTGCCACCTTGAAGTCCATATCACCAAGGAAGTCTTCAAGTCCCTGAATATCGGTAAGTATCTCTACCTTGCCGCTTGCTTCGTCCTTGATAAGACCCATTGCTACACCTGCTACTGGGCGTTTGATAGGTACGCCTGCATCCATAAGTGCGAGAGTAGAACCGCAAACGGAAGCCTGAGAGGTCGAACCATTCGAGGAAAGTATCTCGGAAACCGTTCTGATTGCGTACGGGAACTCTTCCTCTGTCGGAAGTACGGGCTCGAGTGCTCTTTCTGCGAGCGCACCGTGTCCTATTTCACGACGTCCGGGAGATCTCGGAGCTTTTGCTTCACCAGTCGAGTAGGACGGGAAGTTGTAGTGGTGCATATATCTCTTGGACTCTTCTTCATCAAGTCCCTCGAGTTTCTGCATATCGCCAATCGTACCAAGCGTGCAAGTCGTCAAAGCCTGCGTCTCACCTCTCGTGAATACGCCTGTTCCATGAACTCTGGGCATAACGCCTACTTCACACCAAATAGGTCTGATATCCTTTACGCCTCTACCGTCAGGTCTGATACCTTTTTCAAGTATCTTCTTGCGGACTTTTTCTTTCTGCATCTGATAAAGAACGTCGCCGATCTCACGCTTCTTGTCAGGGAATATCTCTGCGAAATGGTTGAACACGTCTTCATCCATCTCTTTTTCACGCTGCTGACGTTCGCTTCTTACGTATGCTTCGAGAACATAGTCGAGCTTAGCGTCCGCATACTCGCGAACTGCCGCATCGATCTCTTCGGGAACGTGATAAAGCTCCATCTGACGCTTGGGTTTTCCTACCTCTTTCTGGATCTCCTCGATGAATGCGCAGATCTTCTTGATCTCTTCGTGTCCGAAAAGAATAGCTTTGATCATCTCGTCGTCAGAGATCTCCTTAGAGCCTGCCTCTACCATCATGATAGCGTCCTTCGTTCCTGCAAGGTTAAGCGTCAAAACAGATTTTTCTCTCTGCTTGGAATCGGGATTCAATACGTACTCACCATCTACCATACCGACTACTACAGAGCCTGTAGGACCCTGCCAAGGAATATCGGAGATGGAAAGAGCGATCGAAGATCCGAGCATTCCGTATACCTCAGGCGGAATATCGGGATCTACTGACATAGCCGTTGCAATAACAACTACGTCGTTATAAAGTCCCTTGGGGAAAAGCGGCCTTATGGGTCTGTCGATAAGACGGCTCGTAAGGATTGCTTTGTCGGAAGGTCTGGACTCACGGCGCTTGAAAGAGCCGGGGATCTTACCTACCGAGTACATTTTTTCTTCAAAATCTACCGACAAGGGGAAGAAGTCCATTCCCTCTCTCGGCGATTCGGACATGTTTACGTTGACAAGAACTGCAGTCTCACCGCATCTGACAACGCATGAACCATTCGACTGTCCGCAATACTTTCCAGTTTCGACAATCAATTCCCTACCGGCATAGGTAGTTCTGAATTCGCGATAATTTTCTGTCATCTATGTTCTCCTATTTTAATGATACCGTAATTAAACGAAAAAGCGGAAAATAATATATTCCGCTTTTATACTCTTCATTACTTTCTGATGTTGAGTCTTGCAATGATCTCTCTGTACTTGTTGATGTCTTTAGCTTTGAGATAGTTCAAAAGATTACGACGACGACCTACCATTTTAAAAAGTCCACGTCTCGAATGATTGTCGTGCGGGTTAACTTTGAGGTGCTCTGTCAAGTGATTGATACGCTCAGTTAAAAGAGCGATCTGTACTTCAGGAGAACCTGTGTCGCCTTCCTGTCTTGCATATTCGTTGATTATGCTTGTCTTTTTCTCTTTCTCCATTTTTATATCCTCCAAAAAATATATTCGCCGAAAACTTTGCATATCGTCGGAGTAATCGTATACGCTAAAGCAACGGTAACCTTGTCTATAATATCACAAAAAATTGCGTTTGTCTAACGATTTTCAGTCGTTTTCAAACAATTTTTCACGCTTGATCGAATTGTCGTACATCTTTTCGATATAAGTCTTGACATCTTTTGGATAAGCAACCCTCTCTATACGGTTTTCATCGGAAAAATAGCGTTTTGATATTGCGTTTGCACCGCAAGCAATTATAGAAGTATTCTCCTCCATTATATCGACGTTATAAATGCAAGGAGTCTTTTTATAAAAACCGGTATTTTCAAGATTTCCAGCCATATATTTTTGCCTATAAAGATAATACGGCTTATAGCCACTCTTAAAAAGCCTGTCGTAGCCACCGTTTATCATAGCGATTATCTCGTCGTTAACGTTCTTTGAGGTCGTCTCTTTAAGTTTACTTCCTGCTTTTAGCGCAAGCGTATGAAGAGTTATATTGTCGGGATCAAGTGAAATTATCTTTTCGACAGAGCTTATAAAATCTTCAGCCTTTTCTCCCGAAAGCCCTGCAATAAGATCGCAGTTAATCGAAAAGTTGTAGCCCTTTGCCATTTCATAACAATCAAGAAAATCGGAAAACGTGTGATTTCTTCCGATGGCTTCGAGCGTCTTGTCGTGAATAGTCTGCGGATTTACGCTTATTCTGTTTGCAACCTTTGCTATCAGATCAAGCTTGCCTTTTGTGATCGTATCGGGTCTTCCTGCTTCGATAGTGAACTCAGGCGTGTCAAAATCGCATATTGATAGTAGCTTAACAAGCTGCCTTTCACTAAGAGCTGTAGGCGTGCCGCCACCCATATAAACAGACCTTAGCTTATAATTATTCGCAAAAATAATATGTTTTGCGAATAAAATGTCAAGCATCAACGATTCAACGTACCTATCGACAAGTCCCTCAGGCGTATGTCTGAGATCTTGGGATATGAACGAGCAATAATCGCATCTTGAAAGACAAAACGGTATACCGATATATAAGTCTACACCCTTATCCCCTCTTTCGTATATGGGTTTTTGTATATCGTATATACTTTTCGTAAGCGAAGTCTTTTCGGGTGATACCAAATAAACGTCCTTGAAATAGCTTTCCGCATCAACACCCTCTTTTTCCGTAAGCATTCTGAACAGCTTTACAGGGCGAATGCCGGTCAAGCTTCCCCAAGGATGATATTCAGGAAAAGTCTCTTGCAAAGCTTTGTAAAGCAATATCTTTGAGTAACGCTTTATCAAGCGTACGTGCTCGACATCGCTTAAGTTATCACTAAGCTCAATACTTTCGTTGTATTCTTTCCCTGAAAACATTACCGTTATATTACAATTATTTCCGTTTTGCGCAATATTATGGCTGATTTCAAGATTTTCGGGGAGCTCAATAAATGAGCGTATAACATCATTCAGATCGTTTTCAATTTTAGGATAATTGGTTGTAATCATAGTTGAAAATAAGGATTGTTTACTTTTTCAAAATTTAAGCTCGACTCTTCGCCGTGCCCGGGAAATACTCTCTTGTCGGATAATACGAACAGCTTTTTTTCTACAGATGCGATAAGCTCTCCCATATCACCGCACTCAAAGTCAGTTCTTCCTATCGACATGTGAAATAGCGTATCGCCCGTAAACAGCGCATCGTCAATCAGGTAACACACGCTCCCTTTTGAGTGTCCGGGAGTGGTTATCACTTTTATTTTAAGCCCTGCAATATTCAAAATGTCGCCGTCGTTTACGTATTTAGTACACGAAAATGGCTTTGTGAACTTTGAAACGTCAGGGAAGCCGTCAAGACGCGGACATTTAGTAAATCCGTCATCGGCGAAGTTGATATAAACATCTAAGCCGTCGTCCAAAAAATCTTTACATGCACCTATATGATCGAAATGACCGTGAGTTAAAAGAACTGATTTTGGCGCAAGTTTAAGCTCCTTACAACGGCAAACTATACGATTATAATCCCCGCCCGTATCTATCAGGACACATTCTTTCGAGCCTTCAGTGCTCACAATATAGGTATTTACTCCTAAAAGCCCTGTTTCAATTTTATTAATATTTACCATAGCTTTTAATTCGTCGTCCTGAATACCTCTTTTACGCCCGAAATACCCTCTATTTTCGTCTTTAAAGCATCAAGCGCAGATAGTTTTGTGATCTGCACCGTAAGCGTTATTATCGCCCCTTTATTCTTGTCCGTCCTTGCGGAGAGATTGACCACGGGAATCTTCATCGCAGATATCTCAGCTGTAATAAGCGCAAGAAGTCCTACTATGTCAGCAGATACAATCTGAAGCGTAACGTCAAACGGCTTGGAGCTTGTCATGTTCTCGTTCCAGTCAGCCTCTATGAGTCGCTCAGGTTCCATTCCCTTTACGTTCGGGCAATCAGCTCTATGAATAGTGATACCTCTACCTCTTGAGATAAAGCCTATTATTGCGTCGCCAGGAACGGGAGAACAGCACTTTGCAAGCTTGACTAAAAGGTCGGTGCTTCCCTTTACCACAACGCCTGATTCATTTGACGAGCTCGTTCTCGGTGCAACGGAAGTAAACTCTTGCGGCTTTTGCCTCTCGATAGTCTTAAGGTAATGGTCGGTAAGCTTCAGAATTACCTGATTTACCTTGACTGCACCATATCCAACCGCCGCAAACATCTCGTCGGCGCTTTGGAATGAGAGCTTTTCAAAGACGATATTCATGCCCTCTTCGGTCATTAAATCTGAAAGCGCAAAGCCGCGGCGTTTTGCTTCTAAATCAAGCATCGCTTTGCCTCGCTTGATATTCTCGTCCTTCATCTCGTGCTTGAAGAACTGCCTTATCTTTCCTTTTGCGCTGTTAGACTTACAAATCTTTAACCAATCCCACGACGGACCTTTTGAATTCGGGTTTGTTATTACCTCGACTACGTCGCCCGTTTTCAGCTCGTAAGATATAGGAACCATCTTTGCGTTTACGATAGCGCCCGTCATCTTGTTTCCAACGCCTGAGTGGATCTTATAAGCAAAGTCTATCGGCGTTGAGCCTGCGGGAAGGGATATTACGTCTCCTTTAGGGGTAAATACGAGTGTTTCTAGTGCGTAAAGATCGCCCTTGACAGATTTCAGGAACTCAACGGAGTCTTTAAGGTCACCCTCGTCTTCCATTAACTCTCGTATCCAAGAAAGTCTCGTATCTAGGTCTGAATTATCCGTACGCTTCTCTTTATACTTCCAGTGCGCAGCAATACCGTATTCAGCCGTGCGGTGCATCTCGTACGTTCTTATCTGTATCTCGAACGGCTGACCGTAATTAGTTACAACGGTCGTATGAAGGGACTGATACATGTTTGGCTTAGGAGTTGCGATATAGTCCTTGATTCGTCCAGGTATAGGCTTCCATCTATTGTGTATCTTGCCCAACACCTCGTAGCATTCGTCTATCGAGTTGACGATAACTCTTACCGCAATAAGGTCGTATATCTCCTCGAAAGCAAGGTGCTTTTCTTTCATCTTTTTGTAGATCGAGTATAAGTGCTTTGGTCTTCCGAATACTTCTCCCTTTATTCCCGATTCGACTAAAAGATCTTCTATCTCCTTAACAACGAGAGTAACAAGTTTGTTTCGCTCCTCCAAGCTCGCATTTATAAGCTCAACAAGCGTATAGTACTTTTCGGGTTCAAGATATTTGAGACATAAGTCTTCAAGCTCACTCTTGATTCTTGAAATACCAAGTCTTCCTGCGAGCTTTGCGTATATCTCAACAGTCTCTTGCGCCATGGCAAGCTGTCTTTCTCTTGAAAGGTAATTAAGCGACCTCATGTTGTGAAGTCGATCGGCAAGCTTTATTAAAAGAACTCTGATATCTTTCGCCATTGCAAAAAACATCTTTCTGAAATTCTCCGCTTGCTCCTCTTCTTTTGACGTAAAGTTGATCTTATTAAGCTTCGTAACGCCTGCTACAAGCTCGGTTATCTCGTTACCGAACTGTTTTCTTATCTCCTCTTCCGTAACGTCAGTATCTTCGATAACGTCGTGTAAAAGAGCGGCAGATATAGTTTCGTAATCAAGTCCGTAGTCTACGAGAATTTCCGCAACGTGCACGGGATGGATGATATAATCCTCTCCTGAGCTTCTCTTTTGACCGTCATGTGCCTTGACCGCAACGTCGAGCGCCGAATATATCTTGTCGGCGATCTCCGTCGGATAAGTCGCTGCTATTTTGTTTTTTAATTCAGTGATGCAATCGTTCATTTTTCTAAGCCGTTATATATTTCAGATTGATTTAGATCGACTTTTTTGCCTTGTTCTACTTGAAGCTTACCGTGCTCCAACGATATTAATCCAAGCTCTTTGAATACGCTATACGCCGTCATTATCGAAAGGTCAGATATTCCAAGCTCGGAAAGCGGAGATAAAATCGCCGTATACGAGCCGATCTGCTTGTATTTCAAAGCTTTTATCGCAAGATAACACTTTACGAATAAATCTCTGTCTTGCTTGACCGAAATGCCATTTTGCCAAGTATCGTCCGCAATCGTATATTTTTCTGCACGCTCGGGAAGCTCGTCGTAAGGAATGTTAGCATACCGTTCGACAAAAACTATCGTTTTGAATTTTTCAAAATTGACCGCAGTTTTAGGGCATATCAACAGTCTGTTTAAATTGCTCTTGACCGTTATTGCGTTTGTCTCTTCAATGTACGTTTTACCCTCAAAAATCCGCCTTGCTCGCTCTATTCCCGCAGCTGTATTTGCTATGACGAGTGTTCCGAACGGCTCGCAAGTAATACGTTTTTCTAAGTCTTCCATTGAAATTTCTCTATAATACTCAGTATCGAGTGAATAGAGATATTCGCAAAGAAGACTTTTTCCATCGATAATATCGGTCTGTCCGTCCGTATAAAAGGCTTTCAGGCTTGCTTTTGAATACACCTTGCCGTTGTATTCGTCAATATGATAATCCAATATTAGCCTTTTTTCAATTCCGCTACGCAAGATGTCAAGGTATTTCCCGAAATTGAAGCAAGTAAGGTATTTATCCTCGCCGTCACCAAGCAAGTGACTGGGGTTTGACGACGGATATACCATCAACGAATTTACTTTTTTATAAAAGCACGGTTTTGGATTACCTACGCCAAACGGCTCTAATAAATTCAGCGAGCGTAAGAATTTGACATTAACTTCAGTCTTGTTGCAATCTATATCGTAACGTATTTTGGGAAGATAATCAGAGATCCTCGCATGCTCTTTAAGGTATTCGTTGAATCTGTTCCTAAATTCGTCTATATTTTGCTTTTTTATCGTAAGTCCGCACGCTTGAGAATGTCCGCCGAACGTAATAAACAGCTCGCTCATCGAGGAAAGCGCCTCAAAGAGATTTATTCCGTCAACGCTTCTGCCGCTTCCTCTGAAGTTGCCGTCAACCTCGGTAAACAATATCGTCGGTTTATGAAACTCTTCTGCTATCTTTGAAGCAACTATGCCTAATAGTCCCGAATGCCATTTTTCGTTAGCTAAGACTACTCCGTAAGTATCGGAATTCTTGTTATATTGCGAATATGCGCTGTCGCATATCTCTTGACATATCTTCTGACGCTTGTAGTTATCCTGCGTTATCTCCTCGACTATCTCGAGCGCGTCGTTATAATCTTCTTGGCAAAATAACTTAAAGCTCCTTGCCGCCTCACCCATTCTGCCGCTCGCGTTTATTCTCGGAGCCAATACGAATGCAACGGTCGAAGATGTTATCTCGCCTTTTATCTTTGCTCCGTCAATAAGCGCTTTGATTGCCGTAGACGGGTCATCATTCATCTTTTTAATACCTTTTTTGACGATAAGACGGTTTTCTGATAAAAGCGGAACGCTGTCGGCAATAGTTGCTATCGCCGCAAATTCAACGTATTCATCGGCATGCTCGGGAACGAGAGCCTCTGCTATTTTATACGCGACGCCCGCACCGCAAAGGTCGGGACATGGGTAAGTATCTACGTCAAGCTTCGGATTTACGCAAGGGCAATCGGGAAGCGCGTCCGGAAGCTCGTGGTGATCGGAGACTACTACGTCGATACCTGCGTCTTCAATCAGCGTTCTTATCTCTTCCTTGCAAGATATTCCGAGATCGCAGGTTATTACAAGGTCGGGCTGAAATTCTTCTGCGAGTATCTCTACGGTCTCTTCGCTGATTCCGTATCCAAACTTTCTGTCGGGGATAAAAACATTGACGTCTGCTGCCGAATTATACGCTTTTATCGCACGATAAAGTATGTATGAAGCGCAGATGCCGTCGGCATCGTAATCGCCGTATACGACCATTTTTTCGCCGTTATCTGCAGCCGTTTTTACTCTATCGACTAGCTTGTCCATATCCGTCAACAGATACGGAGAGTTGTGTTCCTGTTTTTCGGGATGTAAAAACAACTCCGCTTGCTCGGGAGTTTTTATGCCCTTTGATATTATTATTGCCGCAATTTCTTTGCTGATACCGAAGCTTTTGCTAAACGACAATGCCAAAGACTCGTCTTCGTTAGTCAAAACGCTCGTATCGATAAATTCTAAGTTCATATATATCCAATCTTTCTTTTATTCGAATATATATTAGCATAAATCTTTCAATTCGCCAAATATTTTAAATAAAAAACATTCAAACGAAATTTTTGGAACGAAAAACTCAGTTGATCAAATTGACTTTCAGTGCGCCCAACAGAAAACCGAATATACATAAAAACAAAAGCTCGATAAGCATTTGAACGTCTAGCTCAACACGTCCGCTCATAATAAACGTTAAAGCCGCCGCCAATAATTCAAACAGAACAGCTGAAAACAGTCCTTTCAGATAGCCGAGCCTTTTCTCTTTAAAGCACAAAAATATTGCTACCCCTAAGGCTACCACCTTGACTACCGACACCAATATCGGTACGAGCGTTAAAGGTATATCTGAAAACATCGTTAAGAGAGATATTAAAAGCGTAAATACGAATGATAATACGATTGATATAAGTACGCAAAATATAACTTCTTTTATAAAAGATCTCATATAGCACCCAAAACTATGTTTTTATAATAAATACTACTTATATCAACAGCGAAATATTACCTTTTTGAAAACAAAAAAAAGCCGCTTTAAAAGCGGCTCGTTATATCGTTTAATATTAGTTATTCTCGTTGTCTTCTTCGGTAACGACTTCGTCATAGACCTGTTTATCAGCAGGCTTCGTCGTATCCTCAGCCTTAGCAGAAGCGGTATCGGTAGAAGCGTAGATAGCAGATTTGTCTATCTTCATATAGGACTTCTTTGTTGTAGAACCGGTCTCGATAATGAATGCGTTGTCTTCGCATACTTCAATGATAGTTCCGATGAATCCGCCGATGGTCTTTACCTTGTCGCCGACCTTAAGTGCGTCGATCATATCCTGAACCTTTTTCTGGCGTTTTTTCTGGCTTCTCGAAGAGAAGATCATCATACCGATGAAGAATACTACCAATATACCAAGGAAGATATATGAAGACCAGTTGTTTCCGCCTTCAGCTCCTTCGGTAGTTCCGGAGGACAACAATGCGAATAAGAAATTGTTTAACATTTTTATTTCTCCTTTAATAATTTCTAACCTTTTGCGGATATTTCTCCGCTAATTTAAACAAAATCGAGCATACTATCAATTTTGCTTCTTGTAGATTATAATAAAACGCTTAGATTTTTGCAAGCGTTTTTTGACGATTTGCCAAAAACGGGCGTTTTCACATTTTTTCTCCGTATTTTGTCTCGAATTCTTCGATAAATTCGAGCAAGGAGTCTGCGAATATAGCCTCTCTCATATCTTCCATGAGCTTGCAGAGGAATCTCATGTTGTGGATCGATACCAACGTTCCGCCGACTATCTCGTTTACGTTGATAAGATGCCTTAAATACGCCTTTGTAAAATTTCTGCAGCAATAACAGTCGCAGTTAGGATCGAGCGGCGTAAAATCTTCTTTATAAAGACTGTTTCTTATAACCACTTTACCCTGCGAGGTTATTGCCGTTCCGTTTCGAGCAAGTCTCGTAGGAAGAACGCAGTCACACATATCAATGCCGTGCTTAACACACTGAACGAGGTAATCTGGCGTACCTACACCCATGACGTATCTCGGCATGTTCTCAGGAAGTTTGGGTTGAATATGCTCCAATATCTCGCACATTATATCCTTTGGCTCACCTACGGAAAGTCCTCCGATAGCGATACCGCATTTTGCGTAAGGCACAGTCTCTTTTAGGGATATATCACGAAGGTCTTTGTATAAATTTCCTTGAATTATCGGGAATAGCATTCTGTCTTCCAGCGTGTGAGCGTTGTTACACCTATCAAGCCACCTCAAGGTTCTGCCCATAGCCCTTTCGGCTTCTTTTCTCGATGCACCGTAAGCCGAGCACTCGTCAAATGCCATTATGATGTCAGCTCCGAGATTTTCCTCTATCTTCATTACCCTTTCAGGGGTAAATAAGTGCTTACTGCCATCATGGTGAGATTGGAACGTAACGCCTTCTTCGGTTATCTTTCTTAAGTCTGAAAGGGAGAATACCTGAAATCCGCCGCTATCGGTCAATATAGGCTTTTTCCACTGCATAAACTCGTGCAAGCCACCCGCTTTTTTAACTATTTCATCGCCAGGCTTTAAGTACAAATGATAGGTGTTCGCAAGTATTATCTGTGCGTGTACCTCTTCTTCGATGTCCTTCGGTAAAACGCCTTTTACAGAGCCTTGCGTTCCAACCGGCATAAATACCGGCGTTTTTATCTCGCCGTGTGGCGTTATAAATCTACCGGCTCTTGCACCGGTCTTTGCATCAACGTGTTCTAATATAAACTGAAAATGATCCTGATATGACATAAATTATCCTTTAATAAACAGCGAAGAATCGCCAAATGAGAAAAATCTGTATTTTTCGGCAACTGCGGTCTTATATATTTCTAACGTTTTCTCTCTACCGATAAGCGCAGAGACGAGCATTATAAGCGTGCTTTCCGGTAAATGGAAGTTTGTTATGAGGCAGTCTATTACCTTATATTCAAATCCAGGGTAAATAAAGATGTTCGTCTCACCAGCAAACTCTTTTAGCGTGCCGAATTTTGCGTAAGTTGACTCTAACACCCTTACCGCAGTAGTTCCGACGGCAAACACTCTCCGACCTTCTGCTTTTGCTTTATTAACTTTATCTGCCACCTCTTGCGATATTGTGTAATACTCGCTATGCATGAGATGATCCTCTATTTTTTCTTCGTTCACGGGTCTGAACGTGCCAAGTCCTACGTTCAACGTAACCTCTAAAAGCTCAACGCCCATAGCCTTTATCCTTTCCAAAAGCTCGGGAGTGAAATGCAGGCCTGCGGTAGGAGCAGCGGAAGAACCGGGGATCTCAGCGTAAACAGTATTGTAGCGCTCCTTTCTTTCCAATTTTTCGTGAATATAAGGCGGAAGTGGCATATTGCCTATTCTGTCGAGAATATCCTCTAATACGCCGTTAAATTCAAACTCAATTATTCTGCCGCCAAAGTCCGTATGCTCACGAACGATGCCTTTAAGTTTGTCGGAGAAGAATATCTCGGTATCTTTTCTGAATTTTTTTCCAGGTCTTACGAGCGTTTCAAAGTGGGTATAATCTATTCTTTTGAGGAGTAACACCTCTACGTTGCCGCCAAACGCAGTTTTGCCGTAAAGCCTTGCAGGAATGACCTTAGTGTTGTTGACGACTAAAACGTCGCCCTTTTTGAGGTAGTCCGTGATATCGTAAAAATGCCTATGCTCGAGCTTGTCGCTATCATAATGATAGACCAAAAGCCTCGAATGATCGCGAGGCTCAACAGGAGTCTGAGCAATAAGCTCTTCAGGTAAGTCGTAATAAAAATCTGATTTATTCATTTCCAAAGCCGTCAATAAGCGGCAAATAATCGTTTACTTTTGAGTTTTTAGGCATCTTTATGCCAAAGTGATCGTATGCGTTTTTAAGAACTATTCTTCCCTTAGGAGTTCTCGATATAAAGCCGAGTTGGATAAGATAGGGCTCGTATACGTCCTCTATAGTGTTTGAATCCTCGTTTATAGCTGCGGCGATAGTATCAAGTCCTACTGGTCCGCCGTTAAAAAGCCCGACCATATTCTTGATGAGCTTAATATCTATGGAATCTAAGCCGAGAGGGTCTATCTCCATCTTGGTGAGTGCCTCGTCTGCAAGCTCCTTTGATATTTCCTCTTCGCCTCGTACTATTGAGAAGTCTCTGACTCGTTTTAACAGCCTATTCGCTATTCTCGGCGTGCCACGAGAACGCCTTGCGATCTCAAGTGCCGCTTCGTGTTCTATACCGACGTTTAGCTTTATCGCAGAGCGCCTTATTATTTCGGCAAGCTCTTCATGAGTATAGACTTCAAAACGAAGTATTATTCCGAATCTGTCGCGCAAAGGACCTGTCAACATACCTGCTTTGGTCGTTGCACCGATAAGCGTGAAATCGGGAAGGTCAATTCTAACGTTTTTAGCAGACGGACCTTTTCCGAGAACTAAGTCGAGCGCAAAATCCTCCATTGCGGGATATAAGACCTCTTCGACGGAACGATTGAGCCTATGTATCTCGTCGATGAATAAAACATCGTCGTCGGCAAGGTTCGTAAGGATCGCCGCAAGATCGCCAGCTCGTTCTATAGCAGGGCCACTCGTTATCTTGAAGTTTACTTCAAGCTCGTTTGCAATGATATTTGCAAGCGTAGTCTTTCCTAAACCCGGAGGGCCGTATAAAAGAACGTGATCAAGGCTTGCGCCGCGCTTTTTCGCCGATTCAATATAGATCTTCAAATTTTCCTTTATTTTATTCTGCCCTATGAACTCGTCAAGGTTTTTAGGACGCAAGGAAAACTCTATATCGTTATCCATATCCGTTTTTGTACTCGTTATCAATCTATCGTCCATAACTCACCATTATAGCATTTTCTTTATTGCAACGCTTATTATCTTCTCTAAGCCCGTTGCGCCGCCATCTACAGCCGCTTTTACGCCTTTTTCCGCCTCTTGTTTGGTAAAACCAAGACTCATAAGACCGGTTACCGCTTCCTGCAGTTCGTTATTGCCAGACGGTAAGACTTCAATTTGTTCGCCTATATCAAGAGTCTGCGTACTGTCTATCTTATCACGAAGCTCGATGATTATCTTTTCTGCCGTCTTTTTTCCTAAGCCTTTTATCTTGGACAAAGCCTTTGAGTCTCCCGTTGCGATATAGAACAATATCTTATCGAGGCTATCGCCTGAAAGTATCGCTATTGCCGACTTCGGACCTACGCCCGAGACTGTAATAAGTTTATTGAAAAGTCTCTTTTCTTCCCTTGACGAAAATCCGAACAGCGTTATTTCATCTTCCTTGACGTTCATATAAGTATATATCTTCGCTGTCTCATTGACTGCAAATCTGTTATACGCTTCCGCCGTTACGAAAAGTTCAAAGCCAACTCCTTGGACTTCGACCGTTACGGTGCTTTCGGTCTTATCTGTAATTTTTCCGTTTATGTAATCAAACATTTTCTCTTTCCTTTATATCCTGAACGATTCTTTAAAGCTTCTTGACTGTATATGTGTAAGTGCGACCGCCAAAGCGTCTGCAGCATCGTCGGGGCGTGGTATGCTCTTCAATCCAAGTAAAGTCTTTACCATTGCCTGTATCTGATGCTTGTCCGCTCTTCCGTAACCTGTCAACGCTTGCTTTATCTGAAGGGGAGTATATTCAAAAATATTGCCTATACGCTTTACGACAGTTGCAAGTATAACTCCTCTTGCATGGGCAACGTTGATACCCGTCGTTACGTTCTTTGCAAAGAACAATTCCTCTATCGAGACCTCGTCGGGGGCATATTTGTCAAGAAGAGCGTGTATACCATCTTCTATCATAACGAGACGTTGAGGAAAGCCTTCATTCTTTGGCGTTTCGATAACTCCATAATCAACTACCGTCGTTCTATTCTTGCTCTTGTCAAAATCGAGAATACCAAAACCTATTGTTGCATACCCCGGGTCAATTCCTAAAATTCGCACGATGTTTCTCCTTTTCCTTTTATATCATATTGCATTTAAAAATTTATGTCAATTTTTTTTGAAAAATATTTGCATATTTCACTTTAGTGTGCTATAGTAGAAAATATTTTTATATATTAAGAAGGACGAATATATGTCTAACTATGTTACGCGTGTTCTTGAAGAACTGAAAGCAAAAAACCCTAACGAGCCTGAATTCCATCAGGCTGCAACAGAAATACTCTCCTCACTTGAGGTCGTATTTGACAAGCATCCCGAATACGAAAAGGAAGGCTTGCTCGAAAGATTCGTAGAACCTGAAAGAACAATACTTTTCAGAGTTCCGTGGGTAGACGACAACGGAAACGTTCAAGTCAACAAGGGATACAGAGTTCAGTTTAACTCTGCTATAGGCCCTTACAAAGGAGGTCTTCGTTTCCACCCTTCAGTCAACCTTTCGATATTGAAATTCTTAGGGCTTGAGCAGATACTTAAAAACTCACTTACCGGTCTTCCGATAGGCGGCGGCAAGGGCGGAAGCGACTTTGACCCTAAAGGTAAGTCCGATGCAGAAGTAATGCGTTTTTGCCAAAGCTTTATGACCGAATTATATCGCCATATCGGCGCAGATACAGACGTTCCTGCAGGAGATATCGGTGTCGGAGCAAGAGAGATCGGCTACTTATTCGGGCAATATAAGCGTCTTATGAACGAACATACCGCAGTTTTGACCGGAAGGTCTATCTGCTACGGCGGCTCGCTTGCAAGAAAGGAAGCTACGGGCTTTGGCTTGGTATACTTCGTTTCCGAAATGCTCAACAAGATAAATAATTCTTTTGAAGGCAAGACCGTAGTTATTTCGGGAAGCGGAAACGTTGCAATATACGCTTGCCAAAAGGCTCAAGAGCTCGGCGCAAAAGTCGTTGCGATGTCTGACTCTTCCGGATATGTTTACGACAAAGACGGCATCGACCTTGATGTTATAAAAGAGATCAAGGAAGTCAAACGCGGAAGAATATCCGAATACACCGATATAAGAGACAGCGCAACCTTTACGGCAGGAAGCAAAAACATATGGACTGTTAAATGCGACATCGCTCTCCCATGTGCTACGCAAAACGAGATCGACGAAGAATCGGCACTTACACTCGTTAAAAACGGAGTTATCGCAGTCGGCGAAGGTGCAAATATGCCCTCTACCCTCGGTGCAATAGCGGCTTTCCAGAAAAACGGCGTTTTATTTGCACCTGCAAAAGCGGCAAACGCTGGTGGCGTCGCAACGAGCGGTCTTGAAATGGCACAGTCATCTCAAAGAATCTTCTGGTCGTTTGAAGATGTCGACAAAAAGCTTAAAACTATTATGGAAAACATCTTCCATTCCGTCGACAACACTGCAACCGAGTACGGCAAGGAGAACGATTTTGTCTTCGGCGCAAACGTTACGGGCTTTTTGAAGGTTGCAGAAAGTATGCATCTTCAGGGAATCGTATAAAAAATCAAAAAAAATCCGTATAAAAACAATTTTACGGGACAGAATATTATTGACAACGATCTTGCAGCAGTCGAAAATCTTTTCGACGAGTAAAATCTAAACTTACGCTTCAAGGCTTTGTCGGAAAAGTCTTGAAGTATTCAGGACTTTTTCTTTTACGTTAAAGACGCCCAAATCATTGGACGTCTTTGATATTTCGCTATTTTATTCTTAATATCGCATAGCCTTGTGGCGGTATTTTTAACATTGATTTTCCTGTTAAAACGTCCTTATATTCACCGTCTAAACAGTAATCCTCGTTTGACATATTTACAACGGTCAATACTTCATTTCCGCGAGTGAACGCCAATACGCCTTTTTTATAAGGCAAAAGCTTAACATCCCCTCTTTCAAAGCATTTCACATCGCGAATTTTTGCAAGTTCACGATAGAAAGTAAGAAGTTCGTCGTTTATATGGTCAAAGTCATATCCTTTTCTGTTGAACGGGTCTGAGTAACCCTCCATGCCTATTTCGTCGCCGTAATATATGCACGGTACGCCCGGAAGAGTGAAATTCAAAACGGCGGCGGCTTTCACCATCTCAACACCTTTTTTATATTGGCTTTCACTCAACTTCATTCGAGAAAGCTCATCCTTCGTCTTACCCTCCGACGGTTCGCCGACCAACGCAGTTATTAGTCGCTTAGTATCGTGCGTCGATAAAATATTCATCGACATATCAAGGTTCTTTTTGGGATAGTTGTTGACAAGCTCGTTTATTTCGCTATATAGCCACAGGCTTTCACCGCTTTTTATAAAATCGATTATAGCGTTCTTCCATGGGTAATTCATTACGCCGTCGAGAATATTGTCTATAAAATACTTTCTTCTCTTGTCGTATGATATTTTATTTGAAGCATCTTCCCATACCTCGCCTATTATTACGCCGTTTGGATCAACTCTTTTTATTGCAGCACGGACTTTTCTTAAAAAAGCATCGGGGAGCTCGTCCGCAACGTCAATTCTGAAGCCAGCAACCCCCATTTTCATATAACGTTCGATAACACCGTCTTCGCCCGTTATATACTCTTCATAGCTCTTAACTTCTTCGTTAACAGCAGGCAGAAGAGCAATATCCCACCAGCAAAGATATTTATCAGGGTAATTCAGGAACGTAAACCAATCGTAATACTTAGACTGCTTTGAGTTATACGCACCGATCTCGGGGTATTTTTCGGCTTTATTGAAATAGCGGCTATTCTCACCTACGTGATTGAAAACGCCGTCGAGAATGACCTTGATCCCCCTCTTATTGCATTCAGATAAAAGCTCGCGGAATTTTTCTTCTCCGCCGAAAGCTTCGTCTATCTTTTCAAAATCGCACGTGTCGTATTTGTGATTGCTCTCCGCTTCAAAAATTGGATTTAAGTATATAATCGAAATGTTGAGGCTTTTCAGGTAATCTAAGCGGTCGATAATGCCTTGAAAGTTTCCGCCGAAAAAATCGTTATTCAAGACCTTTCCGTTTACAGGCAAGTAATTCGGTGTATCATACCAATTTTCGTGGTAAATACCGCCTTCACGGACGCGTATCTCGCCACTACGGTTAAATCTATCGGGGAATATTTGATACATTACCTTGCCTTTATACCAGTCAGGTGTTTCGCCGCCTTTATATACCGTCATCTGCCAGTATTGAGGCTCGTCCGTAACTTCGGAAAGCCCAGTCAAGCCTTTGCCGATATACCTGGTGCGAAAGCCGTCCCAATAAGAAAAGCAATACCAATAAAGCCCAGACGAAATAAACGTAAAAGAGGCGGAGTATATATCATACTCTCCCTCTTCGCCTGTTTTTTGTGTCAAAATATTATACGAATTATGACATTCAGGACGAATTGAAAGATGCAAGCCCTCAACAGTCTCACCTTTTTTTATATAGACGTTAAATATCTGGGGAGCGCAAAGCAATGCGCCTCCGATATCGTTTCTAAATTTTTTGTCCGTCGGATCGTATAATACAGTCGGCATGTCAGATCTTTACCTTTTCAATATTCCAAATGTTTTTAGCGTACTCTTCTATCGCTCTGTCTGCGGCAAAACGACCCGCGTTCGCAATGTTGAGAAGGGACATCTTATTCCATTTCAGCTCATCCCTATATGCTTCGTCAACCTTCATAGATGCCTGACAGTAGCTTTCAAAATCCACCAAGCACATATACGGGTCAGCAATTCCTCCGCCGTTAAGTAAATATTGAGACAGCGAATTGAAACTCTCTCCGCCGATTCCCGAGTTCATCATCTCAATGACTCTTCTTATGTCGATCGAGCGATTGTAGTAATCGTAAGAATTATAACCGTCAGCCCAGATATAATTTATCTCCTTGGTAGTCTTACCGAAAATAAAGATATTTTCTTTACCGACAGCTTCGGCTATCTCGACGTTTGCACCGTCTAACGTTCCGAGCGTCAATGCACCGTTGATCATAAACTTCATGTTACTTGTTCCTGATGCTTCTTTTCCTGCAGTAGATATCTGCTCGGATATATCAGCTGCAGGCATCAACGCCTCAGCAACCGTTACACAGTAATTCTCGATAAATACGAGATTTATTTTTGACTTCAACAAGGGATCGGACTCGATCTCTTTCTGAATATAGCAAAGAAGCTTGATTATTTCTTTCGCTCTGTAATAAGAAGGTGCTGCCTTTGCCGCAAAGATAAACGTTACGGGCGTTATGTCAAGATCCGGGTTATCTCTTATTTTAATAATGAGATCGATAACCTTCATAGCGTTCATGAGCTGACGTTTATATTCGTGAAGTCTCTTGACTTGACAGTCAAATCTCGTATCGGGATCGATAAGAACGCCTTGAGTTTTGTTTAAATAATTTGAAAAATCAACCTTATTGCTATGCTTTATAGCTGAAAGATTGCGTAAAACATCTTCATTATCGGCATAAATTTCCAAATTCTTTAATTCTTGAGCGTTTTTAACGAATCCGTCGCCTATTAAATCTTTGATATAATTTGAAAGCCTAGGATTAGAATAGCAAAGCCACCTTCTATGCGCAATACCGTTAGTTACATTGATAAACTTGTCGGGTGTTTGCTTATAGAAGTCCTCGAATACGCTGTTTTTGAGGATGTCGGTATGAAGTGCGGATACGCCGTTGACCTTCTTGGATGCTATACAGCAAAGGTTTGCCATTTTTACTGCGCCGTAATCTATCACTGCGGTATGATTGATCTTATCCTGCGGAAGTCCTCTATCCTTTGCATCTTGGCGATAACGTCTATCGATCTCGCAAACTATCTGCCAAATTCTCGGCAAAAGCTCTTTGAAAAGGTCCATTCCCCAGCATTCCAACGCTTCTGCCAAAACGGTATGGTTGGTATAAGCCGTGCATTTCGTTACGATATCCCATGCTTCGTCCCAGCCAAGCTCGTAAACATCCATAAGAACTCTCATAAGCTCAGGAATTACTAGCGTCGGGTGAGTGTCGTTAATGTGAATTACTGCGTAATCGGCAAATTTTCTTATATCGTCCGTCTGTTTCAAAACGTCACGAACTATCGAATTGAGCGATGCCGCAACGAGGAAGTATTGCTGTTTAAGCCTTAAAGACTTACCCTCGCTATGATTGTCGGAGGGATACAATACCTTGCTGATAAGCTCTGCTTCATTATCCTCTTGCATTGCGAGCATATAATCGCCTTGCGAGAACGATCCCATGTTGAACTTAGATATATTTCTCGCTCTCCAAAGTCTCAATACGGTTACGTCATCGGAATCTCCGCCGCTTACCATCATATCGTAAGCCATAGCTTCAACTTCTTTGGCATCAACAGCTTCAAATTCAAGTCTACCGTTGCCTCTATCAACCTGCTCGATATGGCCGCCGAATTTTACTATCGTGTTTTTATCAGGTCTAGGAGTTAACCATACCTCGCCGCCCGGAAGCCAAACGTCGGGAAGCTCGGTCTGCCAGCCGTCTACTATCTTTTGTTTGAAAAGTCCGTACTCGTACCTTATCGAAAAGCCCATTGCAGGGTAATTTAGCGATGCTAAAGAGTCGAGATAACAAGCGGCAAGTCTACCCAAACCGCCGTTACCGAGTCCTGCATCGGGTTCGTTCTCGTAAATGGACGAAAGATCGAAGCCATACTCTTTCATGACCTCTTTTGCCTTATCCTCTATTCCGAGATTGCAAAGAGAGCTTTTAAGCGTTCTTCCCATCAAAAACTCCATGCAAAGGTAGTATACTTTCTTTTTGCCCTGCTCGCGCTGTTTTGCATTGAAGACCTTTCTCTGCGCCTGCAATATATTCTTTACAGATGTCGCAAGAGCGTCGTACATTTGCTTTTCAGTCGCCTGAGCGGGAGATATTCCGAAATTTCTTTCAAGATTTTCTTCTACGCGCTGTCTAATTTCGCTTTCTTCGATAGTTCTCATTAGCTTTATCCTTTTAGTTAAATATTATCCTTCAAAAGCTCATCATACATTTCAAGGTATTTTTTAGCCGATGCATTCCAAGAGAAGTCTGTTCTCATCGCTTTGCATACGGTTTTTTCCCACTTTGCCTTATCTTTATACGTCTCAAGAGCTCTATATATCGCATCCAACATGCTTTCGGACGTAAAATCTACGAAAGTAAACCCAAAGCCCTTGTCGCCTACGTCAATTATTGAGTCCGCTAATCCTCCGACCTTTCTTACAACGGGGAGCGTGCCATAGCGGCAAGAAATCATCTGAGACAAACCGCAAGGCTCGTTCTTACTGGGCATTAAGAATATGTCGCTGCCAGAATATATCTGACGTGACAATATGCCGTTGAACTGAATAAGCGCACGAACCTTATCTGGATAACGGTCTGCAAGAGATTTGAAATAGTCTTCATATCTTGCCTCGCCTGTTCCGAGTATTACGACCTGAACGTCGTTTTCAAGAAGTCTTTCCATTCCGCCTGCAACGAGATCAAGTCCTTTATGCTCGACGAGCCTCGATATCATAGAGATGATCGGAACATCTTTTTCAGGAAGTCCCAATATCTTTTGAAGCTCGGTCTTGCATACAGCCTTTCCGCTTATATCTTTCTTTGAATAGTTGCAAGCTATCTTGCTGTCGGTTTCAGGATCGTAGAAATCGTATCCGATACCGTTCAAAATACCGCGCATTTTGTATTCGTTCGCTCTGTTGATATAGTCAAGACCGTGAGAAGCGGACGGAGTCAATATCTCTTTTGCGTAGGTAGGACTTACGGTCGAAACGATGTCTGCGCACTGAATAGAACCCTTCATAAGGTTTATGTCGTCGTTATATTCAACGAGCGAATATGCGCTATTAGGGAGCTCGAAAAGGTCGTATAAGATGTCTTTTCCGTATCTTCCCTGATATTCCATATTATGAATGGTAAATACCGTTCTGATATTCTTATAAGTGTCGCTTCCGCTATATATCGTTTTGAGATATACGGGAATAAGTGCCGTCTCCCAATCGTGGCAATGAATTATCGACGGGATAAAGCCTATCATCGGTATTATATCGAGTGCACCGCGCGAAAGGAACGTAAAGCGTTCAGCTTCATCCAAATATCCATAGATGCTCGGGCGCTTGAAATAATACTCATTGTCGAGGAAATACCAAGTTACGTTGTCTTTTTTATACTCAAAAAGCCCGAGATATTGGTTTCTCCAGCTCATTCTTACGAACGTGTAGCCTATATATTTGAACTGGTTTTTTAGTTCGTCAGAGATAGTCCCGTATAATGGCATTACTACTCTTACGTCCAAAGATCTGTTCTTTGCCAATGCTTTAGGCAAAGAGCCTGCGACGTCTCCCAAGCCGCCGCTTGCAGCAAATGGTTGAGCTTCGCTCGTTACAAACAAAATATTAGTCTTTTTTTTCGTTGTTTTTGTTGCCATGATATATCCTTTTTAACTCAATTAAATCGTGCGGCGTAAAAAACCGCACGATCTAATCGCACTTTTTGATTCACTTCGCTATTATAGCACTTTTCCCTTGCCAATGTAAAACGGAAGTAAGGGGTGTCCCGATAAAATTATTTTATCTCTTATAATTACGTTCTTATCAGTGATGACTGCGTTAAGATCTGCCTTTTCACCGATTATAGTATCCTGCATTATGATGCAATTCCTAAGCTTTGCACCTCTACCGACCTTCGTTCCACGGAAAAGTATGCAGTTTTCTACGTCGCCCTCGATGATACATCCGTCAGCAACGAGAGAATTTACTACTCTGCAATCGCTACCGTACTTAGTCGGCGGAGAGTCTTTGACCTTTGTATATATCTGTCTTTCAGGCGTATTGAACAACAAGTCCCTATTCTCTCTGTCAAGAAGCTCCAAAGAATACTTGTAATAATTCTGCAAGGAGTCAAGGCAAGCATAATAGCCGTTGTACTCATATCCATAAACGTTGAAGTCGTTGATCGCCGCACCGAGTACGTCGAACTCAAAGCTTTGCTTGCCGCGAGAAAGAGCATCTCCGATAAGATATTGCAAAGCTCCTCTCTTCATAACGAGAACTTTCAAATACTTGTTTGCTGTACCCTCGATATAGGTATTGGTCTGAATACCGGTTACCTTGCCGTTGTCGTTAACATCTATATCGATCGTATGCTTAGCTTCGTCTTTCGTGAGATCCAACTGCTTGTATACAAGTGTTATATCAGCGTTTTTATCAATGTGATAGCGAAGTAACTCTTTGTAATCAAGATTCATCACTACATCACAATCGGAAAGGAATACGTATTCCTCAGTCGATTTTGAAAGATAATTAAGTGCTCCTTTCAATGCATCGATTCGGGAAATATAAAGGTCGCTGCCTTTCGATCCAAAAGGCGGCAACAATCTCAAACCACCGGTTTTTCTATCCAAGTCCCATGATTTACCTGTGCCGACATGATCCATCAAAGACTGATAATTGGTTTTCGTTATAACGCCTATTTTATGTACGTCGGAATTTACGAGGTTAGACAAAACGAAGTCTATAAGCCTATATCTGCCGCCGAAAGGCACACTACCCATTGTACGGTTGAAGGTAAGCTCGGGAAGGTTTCCGTCGTTTATATTAGAAAATACTAACGCCATTGCTTTCATCTTACTTCACCTCCGTTTCTATCATGCTACCGCCGGGCACATCAGTTCCGCTTTTTATCACGCAATCTCTGCCGATAACGGCAATATCTTCACCGCTATCTTTTGGTCTTCCGATAATGCAGTTATCCTCGATTTTGACATTCTCATCGATAATACTATATTCTATCGTGCAGTTGTCGCCTATTTCAACGTTAGCGAATACAACGCTGTCGATAATTCTACTGTTCTTGCCAAGCTTTACGCCGGAAGAAAGCACTGAATGCTCAATAGTTCCCTCTATCTCCGCACCGCCTCCGACAAGAGAGTTCTTAACACTCGATGCCTCGCCGAAATACTGCGGCGGTTCCATTGGGTTACGGGATCTAATGACGAATTGCGGATCGTATAAGTCAAACTTAGCATCGCCTAATAGTTCCATATTAGCTTCCCATAGCGAACTTATCGTACCAACGTCTTTCCAATAGTCCTCGAATCTATACGCCATCATCTTACAACCGCTTGCAAGCATCTTCGGAATTACGTTCTTTCCGAAGTCGTGAGAAGATGTCTCGTCCTTGTCGTCTTCAATAAGGAATTTCTCTAAAACATCCTTAGAGAAAACGTAGATACCCATCGATGCAAGATTGCTAGTAGGAACTTTGGGCTTTTCTTCAAACTTTGTGATCTCTCCCTCGTCATTGCAACTCATAATGCCGAAACGCGAGGCTTCTTCCATAGGCACGGGAATTACCGCTATCGTACAATCTGCGTGAGTTTTTTTGTGCTGACGGATCATCAGATCATAGTTCATCTTGTAGATATGATCGCCCGACAGTACGAGAACGTAATCGGGATCGTAACGATTGATAAAGTGCAGGTTCTGGAATATTGCATTAGCGGTATTTTTATACCAATCGCTTCTTTCCTTAGCCTGATACGGCGGCAAAACGTGTATTCCGCCGAACGTTCTATCAAGGTCCCACGGTTCGCCCGTTCCGATATAATCGTTCAATACGAGCGGCTGATATTGCGTTAAAACACCAACGGTATCGATGTCTGAATTGATGCAATTGGATAATACGAAGTCGATTATCCTATATTTACTTCCGAACGGGACGGCAGGCTTTGCGATGTCGCGCGTTAACGCATACAATCTGCTGCCCTGTCCTCCTGCGAGAAGCATTGCTACTGTTTCCTTTTTTGCCATATAAGTCCTCCCCGAAATCAATGTTGCGGTGGTTTTGATGAAAGTCCCGCAAAGGTCAAAATAATATTTAGAAGTGTCCGAAATTATCTTGACTTAGATATATTATACCTTATGATTTTTGATTTTTCAATAGTAAAATAAAGAAATCTTTCACCTTTTGACGATAAAAAACAAAAAAATTCGTTGTGCACTAAACAACTTAGTACACAACGAACGGTTTTTACGGTTATTTTATTATTCGTTCAATAGCTTTGAGTGTGTTTTCGTAAGTATTGAACGCCGTAAGTCTCAAGAAACCTTCACCTTTTGTGCCGAAGCCTACACCCGGAGTTCCGACAATGTGCTTCTCTTTGAGAAGGTAGTCGAAATACTCCCAAGACGAGAATCCGTCGGGCGTTTTGAGCCATACATACGGGCTCGATTTTGCGCCGTAGACGGTAAGTCCTGCCTCTTTTAAGCCGTTATAGATAGTTGAGGCATTTTTGAGATAATAGTCGATCCTTTCTTTGATCTCGACTTTACCTTGCTCTGTATAGAGTGCTTCTGCTCCGCGCTGAGTTACGTAAGAGACTCCGTTGAATTTTGTGGACTGGCGTCTACCCCACAAGAAATTCAAAGAAACACCGTCGATGACGAGCTCTTTCGGAACGACCGCATAAGCACAACGAACACCCGTAAAGCCTGCAGTCTTACTGAACGATCTGAACTCTATTGCACACTTCTTTGCGCCCTCAATTTCATAAATGGAATGCGGAACGTTTTCTTCTCTTATGAACGCTTCGTATGCGGAATCGTAAAGTATCACCGCTTTATGCTCGATTGCGTAATCGACCCAAATTTTGAGCTGATCTTTGGTTATCGTAGCACCAGTAGGATTATTCGGGTAGCAAAGATATATAAGATCGGCCGAGAATCCGTTTTCGGGAAGCGGACAGAAGTTATTTTCAGGCGTGCACGGAAGATAAATAAGATTCTCGTATCTACCGTCAGCGTTGACTTTCCCAGATCTTCCTGCCATTACGTTGGAGTCAACGTATACGGGATATACGGGGTCGCAAACGGCAACCTTGCTATCTATTGAGAAGATATCAGAAATATTGCCCGTATCGGACTTTGCCCCGTCAGAAATAAAGATCTCATCGGAAGATATATTTAAGCCCTTGAAGTCGTTATCCCTTATCTTTTCGATCAAAAAGTCGTAACCTCTCTCCGGCGGATAGCCACGGAAGGTCTTTATATCCGAAAGCTCGTCGCAAGCTTTTTTCATAGCGTCTATCGACACTTGCGGAAGAGAAAGTGAAACATCGCCAATACCGAGTCTAATTATATCGGCAGCGGGATTTTCTTTTTGATAAGCGTTAACACGCTTTCCTATCTCGGAAAAGAGATAGCTTCCTTGTAAGTTGTTGTAATTTTCGTTTATTTTAAGCATATAAATACTCTCCTTCAAACACAAATTCTGCATCGCCGCTCATTAAGACCTCACCGCTTGATAGGTATTTGATCGTAAGTTCGCCGCCGCGAAGCTTTACAGTTATCGGCACGTCTTTTTCCGCAGATCCGTTCAAAACCGAGGCTACAGCAGAAGCGCATGCTCCGGTTCCGCAAGCAAGCGTTTCTCCGCTTCCACGCTCCCAAACTCGCATTTCTATGGCGTTTTTTGCAATCACCTTAATAAACTCCACATTGACTCTTTTCGGGAAAAGAACATGGTTTTCGACTTCTTTTCCAAGTTTTTCGAAACCGTCAAAGAAGAGTTCGTCAACAAATATTCCGACGTGAGGATTCCCCATCGAAACACAAGTACCGTTGAATTTCCCAAAAGACGTTTCTATCTCGACGAGATTGCTGTTTGATGCAACGGGAATATTTTCGGGAGCAAGTATTGCTTTACCCATATTGACGGTAACTGACTTTACTTTTCCGTTTTCGACGTCTAATTTAAGTGTTTTTATTCCAGCGAGAGTTTCAAGAGTTATGAGCGTTTTATCAGTAAGACCTTTTTCGTAAACGTATTTTGCAATACATCTCGACGCATTGCCGCACATCTCTCCGTACGAGCCGTCGGCGTTTAGCATTATCATCTTAAAATCAGCTATTTCAGACGTTGCTATCACCACCAAACCGTCGCTTCCTACGCCGAAATGCCTATCGGATATTTTTATGGCAAGTTCAGGAAGATTTTCAGGAACGTTCTTCGTTCCGTCGATATAGACGTAATCATTCCCAAGACCTTGCATTTTTGTGAATCTTATTCTTTCCATATCAATAATTTGGTAAGTAGTTTTCTAATTCCCAGCGAGATACTACAGTTCTATATGACTTCCATTCCTCTTCTTTTGCAGGAAGATAAATGCCTGTTACGGTCTCACCGAGTGCTTCGAGCATCGTGTCGTCTTTTCTAAGCTCTCTTAAAGCAGAATGCAAAGAATCGGGAAGCGACTCGACGCCTAATTTCTCTTTTTCCGCATCCGACAAAGCGAATATATTGCCTTTCGTGCGCTCAGGAGGTACGATTCCCTTTTCAATACCGTCAAGACCTGCAGTTAAAAGCAACGCCAACGCAAGGTACGGATTACATGAAGGGTCAGGACTTCTTACTTCCACTCTCGCCGACTTTTGATCAAAAGATGGTATTCTGATAAGCGGCGATCTGTTTCTCAAGCTCCAAGCTATATTGGTAGGTGCTTCGTAACCAGAAACGAGGCGCTTATAGGAATTTACTAATGGGTTTGTTATCGCAGTAAAGCCCTTTGCGTGCGTCAAAAGACCGCCTATGAACATCTTTGCAACAGATGACAAATGCTCCTCGGAATCGCCGAAAAAGACGTTCTTTCCGTCTTTGTGAAGGGAAATATTGACATGCATACCGCTACCTGCTTCACCAAACTTTGGCTTTGGCATAAAGGAAGCGAACATATCGTTTTCACGAGCAATGGACTTAACCGCAAGCTTGAACGTAATAATTTTATCAGCTGCTTCTAAGCAATCGCAATATTTGAAGTCGATCTCGTGCTGAGCAACTGCATTTTCGTGGTGTGAAGCCTCTATGTCGTAGCCCATTTTTTCAAGAGCAAGGCAAATTTTTCTTCTTATTATCGAACCGCTGTCTTTTGGAGCTATTTCAAAATAACCGCAAGTGTCGGAAGAATCGATAGTCGGGTTTCCTTTACTATCGAGATTAAACAAGAAAAACTCACACTCGGGACCTACTTGGCAAGTATACCCCATATCTGCCGCTTTTTTGATAGCACGCTTTAATACATATCTCGGATCTCCCTCGAAAGGCGTGCCGTCAGTCTTATATATATCGCAAATAAGTCTTGCAACCTTGCCGGGCTCTTCTGAAAACGGTAAAACGCAGAAAGTGTTGAGATCGGGCTTGAGTCTCATATCCGATTCCTCGATACGGGCAAAGCCCTCTATCGAAGAGCCATCGAACATACATCCTTTTTCCAATACGTTTTTAAGCTGATTTCTCGTTATGGCGACGCTTTTCAGCATTCCGAATATATCAGTGAACTGAAGCCTTATAAACTCTACGTTTTCCCTCTCGGCAATAGCTAAGATCTCTTCAACAGTCATTGCTTTACCCTCCAAAAGTACTATATTGATTTTATTATATTCGACGGTTTTAGTCAAACAAAATGTATTGCTTTTTTTGATAATCTTATGTATACTAAATATACTGAAAGGACAGAAATACTCACAACACCAGCATAAACAGATCTTGAAATGGAAAATATAGCAGCTTACGTTACAATGATATTGACCGCAGGCATAACGCCAGGGCCGAACAACTTTAACTCGCTCACCAACTCGTCTAAGGTGGGTTTTAAGAAAAACCTTTCCTTGGTCTTCGGAATGAGTACGGGAATTTTTTTCGTTGCAACGCTAAGTGCATTGCTGTCGGGAACTTTGAGCAACCTACTTCCGGAGATAAATCTATATCTAAAAATAGTTTGCTCTGCGTATCTAATTTATCTAATAATAAAACTATGGATACCAAAAAAGAACACTACGAGCGAAAAGTCTTTAAGCGGATTTATTCAAGGCTTTTTGTTTCAATTTATAAATGCAAAGCTTTGGTTCTTCTCTATATCGAGCATGTCGCTTTACGTTCTTCCCTATTATCCCGAGCTTAATATTCAGTTGCTTTTTGCAACCTTCCACTCGGTATCGGCATTTTTTGAAATAAACGTCTGGGGACTTTTCGGACACTTTTTGAAGAGCTTTTTCGACAAATATAAAGTGCTGTCGAACGTAATACTTTCGTTAGCACTTTTATACTGCATAATATCAGTCTATATGTAATATGAAAAACTTTAATTATGGCTTAATTGAAAAGGGCGACGTTGTAGGCGTCGCGTTATCAGGCGGAAGAGACTCCGTCGCACTTTTGCACGCCCTTTTTGAGTATAAAAAGACATTTGATTTTGACTTAGCGATAATAAACGTGGATCATTCGATACGAGGTGAAGAGTCGGAAAACGATAGCAGATTCTGCGAAAAGTTAAGTAAAAGGTACGATCTTCCTCTATATTTCAAAAAGCTCGACTGCGTTGGATTTGCAGACGAGAATAAGATGTCATTAGAAGAAGCAGCGAGAATAAAACGGTACGAGTTTTTTGATGAGTTGATCAAAAACAAAAAAGTTACTAAAATAGCCCTTGGACATCATAAAAACGACAACGTAGAGACTATACTATTTAATCTTTTCAGAGGGGCAGGCACCAACGGAGTCAGCGGCATCAAGAAAGTCAGAGGTAACTTCATCAGACCTCTTCTTGACGTTACAAGACAAGAGATAGACCAATACGTAACCGAAAACGCACTTGAATACGTTGAGGACTCAACAAACACAGATATTGAGTATTCGAGGAATTATATCCGTAGCGTCGTTATCCCCGATATATTAAAAAAATTTCCCAATGCATTAGATTCAATTTCGCGGTTTTCGGAGAATATTTCTGAACAAGAGGAGTGGTTAGAACGTATTGCTTCCGATTTTGTAATGTTTTGCGAAGAAAAATGTGAAATTAGTATTGATAATATCGACAAAACCATATATTTCAAAGCTGTATTCTTGGCGTTAAGATATCTTGGAATAACTCACGAGGTCTATAAGCAAAACTACGAAGACCTTTGGGCACTTGTTTTTAAGCAAAACGGAAAAAGCGTTGATTTGACGGGAAATATCGTCGCTACGAAAGAATATGACAAGATAGTTCTAAGAAAGAGTTTTTCTTTCCCCTACTTTGAAACTCCAGTCAAAGAGGGTGAATTTTTATATCAAAACAAGAAGTATTCGATAAAAAGAAGTGAAAAACGCAAAATTGGCGATAATACGCTGTCATTTGACTTTGATAAATTGCCGAAAGATGCTATAATTAGAACACGCAAAAACGGCGACGTGTTCGTAAGAAAATCAGGAAGCGTAAAGCTCAAAGAGTATCTTATCGACAAAAAGATCCCTAAATATCTTCGTGACAGTATGCTTTTTATTGCATCAGGCAGCAAAGTTTTAGGTATTCTTTGTTCGGAATGCGGCTCAGACCTTTTTGTGGACGAAAGTTCAACTAATATTATTACTATTACTTCAAAGGAGTAAAACTTTTATGGAAAACAAAGGAATGTATCAGGATCTCGAAACTATTCTTCTTTCTAAAGAAGAAATTCAAAATAGAATCAACGAAGTCGCAAAGCAACTCGATGAAGAATATGCAGGTAAAAATCCCCTTATGGTGTGCATTTTGAAAGGCGCAGTTATGTTCTTCTCCGATCTTACGAGAGCAATGACCATACCTCTTGCCATTGACTTTATGGCGCTTTCTTCTTACGGCGCAGGCACAAGGTCTTCGGGCGAAGTCAGAATGATCAAAGACTTAGACGGAAAAGTCGAAGGCAGAGATATTATCATCGTTGAGGATATTATGGATAGTGGCTACACTCTCACTTACCTTAAAAAGGTACTTGCAAGCCGTATGCCGAACTCAATAAAAATTTGCTGCTTGCTCGATAAACCGTCAAGACGCGAAGTAGATATTCAACCCGATTACGTTTGCTTTGAGGTTGAAAATCAGTTCGTCGTCGGTTACGGCTTGGATTTCGACCAAAAGTACAGAAATCTTCCTGAAATAGGCGTACTCAAACCTTCCGTTTACGAAAAATAATTCCTTTTTATAAAGCTAAAGCGTCCGATCTAACGGACGCTTTTTAATTTGATTGCAATTAATTCGCTCTATATTTAATAACCGATTGCTCCTCTATTTTGACCTTTCTGTCTTTGAGCATAAGATTCGCTTTTAAAAAACATACCACTTCTTACAGAAATTTCGATTTGAGTTTCAGATTAACCGCATCATGATAGCCCAATTTGCCGTAGAAATGCTCGTGAAGCTCGTCATTAACGGATTCGAGCTGGACCATTGCCGCACCCATTTCCTTTACTCTTTTTTCAAGCTCCGCCATCATCAAAGAGCCTATACCTCCGTTTTGATAGTTTGAGGCTACGATTATTTCAACGAGATCATACGCCGTCAAGTCGTCATAGGTTTGAAATCTGCCCATAGCAAACCCTATTGGATTTCCGTTTTCTTCCGCTATCATGCAGTACGAATCGGGAGAACCGAGCACCTGCCAAACTCTTTTATACACAAGTTCCGGCGTAAAAGTTCCGCCTGTACCGTTCCAATACTCCATAAAAAGCGGTGTTACTCGCTCTATATCCTCTTTTTGCATTTGTCTATACTTAATTTCCATTTTACATCTCCAATATCAGCATTGTAGCATAAATACCTTGTTAAAATCTACGATTTAAGCATAAAAAAACGACGCCCGAATAATCTGAGCGCCGAATTTTTATAATTAAATTTAAGATCGTATTAATTACGCCTTAGGACCTGCCTCTACGAGTGCCTTGCCAGCTTCGTTGGTAGTATACTTCTCGAAGTTCTTAACGAATCTCGAAGCGAGGTCTTTAGCCTTAACGTCCCATTCAGAAGGATCTGCATAGGTGTCCCTGGGATCAAGAATTCCGGTATCAACGCCGTTGAGGCTCGTAGGTACTTCGAAATCAAAGTACGGAATCTTCTTCGTAGGAGCATTATTAATGTCTCCGTTCAAGATTGCGTCGATGATTCCGCGCGTATCCTTGATGGATATTCTCTTGCCAGTTCCGTTCCAACCGGTGTTAACGAGGTATGCCTTTGCGCCGGAAGCTTCCATCTTCTTAACGAGCTCTTCAGCGTATTTTGTCGGATGAAGCTCAAGGAATGCCTGACCGAAGCAAGCTGAGAAAGTAGGCGTAGGCTCGGTAATTCCGCGTTCCGTACCTGCAAGTTTAGCGGTAAATCCGGAAAGGAAGTAATATTGAGTCTGCTCAGGAGTCAAGATAGATACGGGAGGTAATACTCCGAAAGCGTCTGCGGACAAGAAGATTACGTTCTTTGCAGCAGGTGCGGAAGATATCGGACGAACGATGTTATCGATGTGATTGATAGGATAAGAAACTCTCGTATTCTCGGTAACGCTCTTATCTGCGAAGTCGATCTTGCCGTTTTCGTCAAGCGTTACGTTCTCTAAAAGTGCGTTTCTCTTGATTGCGTTATAAATATCTGGCTCGGATTCTTTATCGAGGTTGATTACCTTTGCATAGCAACCGCCTTCGAAGTTAAATACACCGTTATCATCCCAACCGTGCTCGTCATCACCGATCAAAAGACGCTTAGGATCGGTAGAAAGAGTGGTCTTACCTGTTCCTGAAAGTCCGAAGAAGATCGCAGTATTCTTGCCGTCCATATCGGTGTTAGCAGAGCAGTGCATCGAAGCGATACCTTTCAAAGGAAGGTAATAATTCATCATAGAGAACATACCCTTCTTCATCTCGCCGCCGTACCAAGTGTTGATAATTACCTGCTCACGGCTCGTGATATTGAATACTACTGCTGTCTCGGAGTTAAGTCCAAGCTCTTTGTAGTTCTCTACTTTTGCCTTAGATGCGTTGTATACGACGAAATCGGGCTCAAACGTCTCGAGTTCTTCGTCAGTAGGTACAATGAACATGTTCTTGATAAAATGCGCCTGCCAAGCAACCTCAACGATGAAACGAACTGCCATTCTCGTATCTTTGTTGGCACCGCAATATGCATCTACTACGAACAAACGCTTGTTGCAAAGCTCTTTTACAGCGATGTCCTTTACTGCTTTCCAAGTCTCTTCGGAAGCAGGATGGTTATCGTTCTTGTAGCCTTCACTCGTCCACCAAACGGTGTCTTTGGAATTCTCATCCATGACGATGAATTTGTCTTTAGGCGAACGACCGGTGTAAACGCCCGTCATAACGTTGACTGCGCCAAGCTCACTTACCTGTCCTACTTCGTAACCGGTAAGCTCAGGCTTCGTTTCTTCTTCAAAAAGCGTTTCGTAAGACGGATTGTACACGATCTCAGTCGTGCCGGTAATGCCGTATTTTGTCAAATCGATTTTTGCCATGTTTTATTTTCGCTCCTAAAATAATTTTCTGTCTTAATGAGATTTGGTTTTTCCCCAAAATCCCCACTTTAACTATTACCATTTTATTACATCAAAAAATATTTGTCAACGAAAGAATGTGCAATTTCAGATTAGATAAAAAAGAGCGAATCAAATTAAAACACCTTTAAGAAAAGTGTTTAGTTTTTAGTCGTGAAAGTTAGTGTAAGGTATTAAAAAAGAACCACGCCTTTCGGATTGGTTCTTTTTTGGCGGAGAATCGGTAACGAAAATCGAATAAACCGATTGGTTCTATAACAGCTT